>JADLBW010000051.1 GCA_020847515.1 Pirellulales bacterium
AGGCCTTTTCCCTCTGGCCGTCGGCCGCTAGCCGATAGCCAGGCACGGTTCACTAGTCGCGCAGTTTTCAATAGGTTCTAGCTGACGCGTATTTTGAAGGCCGGAGGCGTCTCTGGCGACGGCCTTTGATGAGCCGAGCGCCTGCGACGTATCCCGAAATGTCTTGCCGCCCTGGCCAAAGACGCCTCCGACATGTTGTTGGCATGCCGTCTGTCGGCAATACGCCCTGGCTAGGCCTTGACGACGGCGCGACGGCGGCCAATGGCGGCCACGCCGACGATCCCGCTGCCAATGACTGCAAGGCTGGCCGGTTCGGGCACGCCGATAAGCCGCAAGTTATCGAATGACACGTTGTAGGGCGTGCTGCTGCCGTGGGCGTCGACCTGGATGTGAAGGAAATCGATGGCCGAGACGTTCAGGCCGGCGGCGCCCCCTGGATTGCTGATGAAACTGTCGGCGCCGGGGACGCTGCCTGGTACCGGGCTCAGCGGTTGCGTGAGTACGTGCGTTCCTGGGCCCAGCGTAAACCAGCGGTAGGCGTACTCGCTGCCGTCGGTGTCGCCGAGCACCGCCAGCACGTTAGGGGCGTCGCCTTCGTTTACCGTGACGGTCAGTTCGACCATCGTTTCGCCCGTGCCGTCGGGATTGGGGATGATGTCTTTATAGGCCCCGCCGAAGCCGACTCCCACCGTTGTGTAAGCGGTCGGATCGGAAGTATTGAAACCGAGCGACCAGGCGCCGTATTCGGCATTAGGGTTGTAGTTGTCGAAGGTTGTGACCAGGGTGTCGGCGACGGCGCGATTGCCGAGGGCGAGTCCCGCAGCCAAGGCGACGGCTAAGGCGAACGAATTCCCGAGGCTTCTCATCATTAGTCTCCCATCTCACTGTGAAGAGGAACGAACGAGTCGACCAAAGGCGTCTGGCAACGATGGGTATGGCCGGCGAAGAGCCGCACCGATCCGCCTGAGCGCGTCAGGCTGGCGATGCGAGGGTTCTTGCGCAAGCGCCGCACCCGTGCGTCCTTGCAAGTTGTAGCGATTATGCTATAATATAAGAGTCGTGTCAATAAGCGGCGCTCTGGCTGCGGGGCCCGTCTGGCCGGGCGGTTGATCGGCGCTTCGGCGCACTTTTTGGGGTCGCGCGTGCGGGCCGCGGGGCCGGTCTGCGGCAGCGATCTTTACCTCGGGCGGCGCAAGTCTTTAGGCGAACGATCATCGGGGACCATGCCTGCTCGTCCAAAATACACCGACGTGATGACGGTGATTAAGCGAAGGATCCGCGAGGGCGACTATTTGCTCAATAAGTTTCCCGGCGAACGGAAGATCGCCGAAGAAACCGGCGTCAGCTACATGACCGCACGGCGGGCGGTGACGCACCTGCTTGATGAAAAGGTGTTGGTGCGCGGGCCGTCGGGCGCGCTGGATGTTCATCCGGCATACGCCCGGCGGGCCAAACCGGCCCAAGTCGTCCTGTTATATCCCGCTTATCCGTCCACCTATCTGACGCAGTTGCGCGGCGTGGTATTCGATTTTGCCCAGCGGCAAGGCGTGGGGCTGCGGCCCGCGCAGTTCGTCCACTGGGACGAGGCGGCCGTATTGGAAGCAACCGAGCAGGCGCGGGCGGCGATTGTGATTCCCTACGGGCCGGAGATCCCGCAACGGCTTCTCGAACCGTTCCGCAATAACAAAGTGGTGATTCTCGACGGCGACTTTACGAGCGAAGGGTTGCCCTCCATCCGGTTGTTTCGAGACGAGTGCATAGAACGGGTCTTTGAGCATTTGTATGCACTTGGTCACCGAAGGGTCGATTGCCTGAACACCCAGAATCGAAACCTGGAAATCGACCGTCGCATCCGCGCGTGGCGGCAATGGCGAGAACGGCGCGGCCTGGGGGGTACGTTATGGGACGACCCGGCCCCGGTCTTCACCGATCCCACCGAAGTCGCCTGCCGGCTGATACGCAAGCTGCTGGATGAAAAGGCCGACGTCGCTACGGCCATCGTCAGCACGACATGTCCGGCGGCCATGGGGGCCGTGCGGGCCTGCTGGGAGCGGGGGCTGGCGGTCGGCAAGGATCTGTCGATTTGCGCGGTGAACATCGAGCCGCCGGCGGAGTACTATTGTCCGTCGATCACAGGTCTCAATACGCCTGAGTTGAAGGACGTTTTAGAGCAGTGTTTTCAGTGGTTTTTCAGTCGCCAGGGCTGGCGGGGACCGCTGCTCGTGGAGCCGCGGACTTCGGATTTGTTCATGGGCGAATCGACCGCGAAGCCTCGGCGGACGGCGGCGACGGCGTGACGGTCCAACTGCTTCGACGATAGAAGAACCGAGCAGGATCTATGCGGGACGCCGATTGTCAGCGTCGGTCGCAGCGGGCCCCAGGGGCTCGCGGAAACCAAGTAACTGAAATTTCAGCACGCCGCGAGCTCGCCAGTAGAGCGACAGCAGCGGAATAATCGCCGAGGTAAAGACCATTTCCGCGACGTGCGCCGGCGCCAGCGAGGCGCCCCGCAGCCGCCGCCAGCAGAATCCCGCCGTGACGCCCAACCAGCAAGCCGCCGCCGCGCCCACAAGCAGCGTCATGCCAGCGAGGGCGCCGAACGCCATGGCGGCCAGCGAAGCAGCGGCGAGGTAGTAGCTTACGCTCACTGCCCCGATGCGCCGCCGATAGAGCTGTGGATGCTTTTTATAGAGCAGCACATTGAATTGCGACTTCCTTTGCTGCCGCAGGCTCACGCCCCAGGGCGCGGGCCGAACCGGGTGAACGACGACCGCCTGGGGCGCGCACACGATGCGGTAGCCTCGCTCCAGCAGCGTGAACTGCAGGTCGCTATCCTCGCGCCAGGCCGCAGTGAACCGCTCATCGAATCCGCTCACGCGCTCCAGCGCGTCGCGCCGGCAGAAGCAGTTAGCGGTCACGAATTCGGCGGTCGCCAGGCCGGCGCAATCCCGCTGGTAATCGGTGGGCCGTGGAGGAAGCGGCATGCGGACGCGCCCACTAGCGGCAGCGGCGCCGGTTTCATTCATGACTGCTATCCCGCATGCCAGCCAGGTCGATTCAGGGAGGCAATCGTCATCGGTAAAGGCAATGATGCGGCCCCGGGCGGCCCGCCAGCCGCAGTTGCGGGCCGCCGCTGGCCCGTGCGCCGTACCGACTGCTACGTAGCGGAAATCAACGCCGCTTGATTTGGCACACTCCCGAACGAGACGGGCGGTCGCCCAGTCGCCGGCGTCGTCGGCGACGATTACCTCGTATCGGCTTGCGGCGAGAGTTTGCCGCGCCAGCGTCTCCAGACAGCGGCGCAACAAGTCGTTGCGCCGAAAGGTCGGCACGACGACGGATGCGTAAACGCTCATTGGCGAGCCCCGTGCTTCTCCAACAGGAAGGGACCAATAACCAGGGCGTCCAGCGGCGAGGTCCAGAAGCTTTCGACCGCGTCGCGCGGCGAACAGACGACCGGCTCGCCGCGGGTGTTGAACGACGTGTTGACGAGCACCGGCACGCCGGTTCGTTTTTGAAACGCCTTGATGAGATCATAATAGGGCGCGTTCTGGTCGCGGTTGATCGTTTGTACGCGCGCCGTGCCGTCGACGTGGCGGACAGCGGGAATCCGATCGGCCTTGTCGCCTTGGACGTCGAAAATAAACAGCATGAACGGCGCGACATGGCCGCCGACGAACCAGTTGTCGACCTCTTCCTCGAGCACCACGGGGGCGACGGGTCGAAAATCCTCCCGGTCCTTGATATCGTTGAGCCGCGCTTGCATCTCGGCGTGCAGCGGCGAGGCGAGAATCGAGCGGCCGCCCAGGGCCCGCGGACCGAATTCCATGCGGCCTTGATACCAGCCGATGACTTTATCCTGAACGAGGATATCGGCCGTTTCTTCCGCGACGTTTGCCATTCGACGATAGGGAAGCTGCGACCACTGGAGAAACTGCTCGATTTCATGCTCGGGGTATTCGGGGCCGAGAAAGGCGTGATCCATGCGATAAGGACTGCGGCCGGCGGCTCGCATCTGGGCGTCGATCCAAGCGGCTGCGCCTAGCGCCGTGCCGGCGTCGCCGGCGGCGGGCTGCACCCAGATGCGGCGGAAAGGGCCGCGATCGCGGATACGGGCGTTCATCACGCAGTTCAGGGCGACGCCGCCGGCCAGGCACAAATCGTCCTGGCCCGACTCCCGATGGAGCCAGGTGCAGATTTCCAGCACCGTATCTTCCAGCACTTGTTGCAGCGAGTGAGCGACGTCGAAGTGTCGCTGGTCGAGCGGTCCGCCGCGCAAGCGCGCGGGTCCGAAGCGTTCTTCGAGCCGGACGTTTTCGATCGTATACTGTCCGCGGTCCCCGAGGCGGACGATTTCCTGGAAGTCCTTGATGAATGCCGGCCTACCGTAAGAGGCGAGCGCCATCACTTTGTATTCGTCGGACGAATGGAGAAAGCCGAGGTATGAGGTAACTTGTTCGTAGAGGATGCCAAGCGAGTGCGGCATGTTTACGTGGCCCAGATTGGTCAGCTCGATCCCTTGGCCGATCGCATAAGTAGTGGTCGCCTTTTCGCCGCGGCCGTCAAGGGTCATCACGGCCGCCGCGTCGTAGGGCGAGGGCAGGAACGCGCTGGCTGCGTGGGCAAGATGGTGCTTGACGAAATGCCAGCGGTAGGGGCCGAGGCCCGAAATCTCGCGGAAGGGTTCAGCCAGGTGATGAGGAGCGCCAGCAGCGAGATGGCGCGGTGCGTTGACGATCGAGCTGAGGAACAGCGGATCCCACACTGACTCCCATTCGTCGGAGAGCGGATGGGCGCTGGGCTCCAGGGGCAGTTCAATCAGGCGATCATGACTGCGGGCCCCCAGCAGCAAAAAAGGATCGTACGAATAGGCGACGTGGTCGACGTCCTTCAAGCCGATGCCGGCCTGCCGCAAGCAGTAGTGAATGGCATTGAACGGCAGCTCCCAGGTAGAAAACGGAACGGGACGCTTCCCGTGTTTGATGTGGGTAAATCGTTCCTCCTCGGCGGCGGCGAGTATTGCGCCGTCGCAGATCAGGCAGGCGGCCGGGTCGTGGTACGCCGCGTTAACGCCCAGGGTGTACATGGCGGGCTCTTGGATTAGAATGCGGCGGATGGTTATGCGATCCGAGAAGCACACGAAAATTAGCGAGGAGGTCGCGATCGATGGGCCAAGTCGAGGCTAGGGCAGAACGGCGGCGGCCTGGGCGAGTGATGATCTGCTTGCATCATTTGGCCGGTGATGTAGCGTCGTCGCCGCCGATTCCGTGCGAGGAGCGGCCCGAGCCGGCGCGACAGCGAGCAGTTCGAGTGCCGCGCCGACGACCTGCAGCGGCGTGACGCGACGGAGGCAATCGTGGTGTCCTTCCGGGCAGACGCTGCGGTAGCAGAACTTACAGGGGACGTCGAACGACAGCACCCGTGCGGGCACGCCCCAGGGGGTGTGCTGCGGGTTTGTCAACGCATACAGATCGACGACCGGCGTGCCAACGCCAGCAGCCAAATGAACCGGTCCCGTGTTATTGGCAATCAGGAGCGGGGCGCGGGCCAGCAGTCCCGCCAGCCGCGGTACGTTTAGCTGGCCGCAAAGCGAAAAGGAAGGGCGCTGCATTTGGCTGCGGATGCCGTCGATAAGCGGCTTCTCGTGGCGGGCGCCGGTGAACACGATTTGCAGTTCGGCGGCTCGGGCCAGCTCATCGGCGGCCTCGGCGAAGAGCTCTGCGGGCCAACGTCGCGACGGCGCCGAGGCCCCCGGATGAATGACCAACCAAGGCGCCCCAGGATCGACGCCGGTTTGTTCCAGCAGCGCTGTGGCGGCGTCGACGTCGTCGGAGGAAGCCGCCAGGCGAATGCGGTCGTCGTCGATCTTGGCATCGATGGCGCCGACGAGATCGAGTTGCCGTTGGACCTCGTGGCGGACTCCCTCATGCGGCTCCGGGTCTGGGATCCAATCGGTCAGTAGCTGGTAGGGGTTTTCGCGGCAGTGGGCCAGCCGCAGCGGAATATCGGCCCAGTAGCAGAGCATCGCGGCCGGCAGGGGGGGCTGGCTATAGACGGTAAAGATGACTGCGCCGTCGAAGCGTAAGCGGCGCAGACGCTGGAGGAACGCTCGGTCCGGACGGCTGTGGCGTCGCAACGGGGCGGCCTTCATCCACGGGGCTTCGTAGACCAGTACGTCGTCGACGCCCGGTAGTAGCGCCGCGGCCTCGGCCCCAGCGGGCGACGTGAGCAGCGTCACGGAGCGATTGGGGGCCGACTGCCGTAGCGCGCGCAGCGCGGGTTCGGTCATCAGCACGTCGCCCAGGGCGTCAAGTCGAATGCAGAGCAGTCTGCGGGCGTGGGTCCACGTCGGCGGCATGCAGGGGGCTCCCGTTGAAATCGGCGCGGCGGGCGGCGCGATGCGATTGGCGGATGCGGGCGACGATATTCGTAGTCGAGCGGTTTTGAAGCAGCGGCAAGATCACGACGCGCCCGCCGAGCTCCTCGACTAGCGGGGCTTCCGGAAGGGAGTCGCGCGTATAATCGCCGCCTTTGACGAACACGTCGGGGCGTACGGCCTTGATGAGCCGGTCGGGCGTCGACTCATCGAACGAGGCCACATGGTCGATGCAGCCCAGTCCGGCAAGTACGCCCAGTCGGTCTTCCAGGCAGTTAATCGGCCGATCGGGCCCTTTGAGGCGCCGGATGCTCTCGTCCGAATTGACGCCGACCACGAGCACGTCGCCAAGGGCCTTCGCTCGCTGCAGGTAAGTGACGTGGCCGTGGTGCAGGATGTCGAAACAACCATTGGTGAACACGATTCGTCGACCGGCTTGGCGATAGCGGTCCATCCGTACGGCGAGCCCGGCCAGGTCGCCGGGATCGTGCTCGCCCTGAACAGCGTGCAACAGCTCGGCCGCCGTGCAGGCCGCGGTATGACACTGATGTACGACGACTTCGGCAGCCGCGGCAGCTAGCTCGGCGGCGACGCCGGTGGGGGCGCCTGCGGCCAGCGACAGGGCAAGCGCAGCGAGGTAGGTGTCGCCGGCGCCGGCCGCCTGGCAATGCGGCGCCGGAGTGGCGGCGGTGCGATGCGGCGCCTGGCCTCGCTCGAGCACGACGGCGCCATCCTCATCCAGCGTGACGGCGACAATCTGGGCGCCGGTGCGCCGCAGGATCTCGGTGCTGTTGGTGAGCACGAAATCGCGGCGCTGATCGGCTACCGAGCCGCGCCCATCGAGCAGGGCGAGCGTTTCAGCGAAATTGGGCTTCACGGCGGTGACGCCCAGGTATTTGAAGTGCGGCAACCGCCGTGAGTCGACGGCCAGCGTTCGCTGGATTCCCCATTGCAGCCGTCTGAGCGCGGCGAGCGTCCGCGACGTGAGAATGCCGTAGTCGTAATCGGACACAACCACGAGGTCCGCCCGATGGTTCAGCTCCTCGAGATGGCTTATCAGATGCGCTTCCGCCGCGCCGGCCAGCGGGCTGGTCGTTCCGTGATCGAAGCGCAACATCATTTGATCGCCGGCCAAAATGCGATGCTTGGTAAGCGTGCGGCGATCTGCTGCGGCCTGCAGACACGAGAGGTCGACTTCGTGGCGCTCCAAAATTTCCCTTAGGAGGTCGCCCTCGGCGTCGCGGCCGACGACGGATAGGAAGGTTACTTCGGCGCCCAATTCACGCAGGTTCACGGCCGTGTTCGCCGCTCCGCCGGCGAAGCTTACGGTCGAGCAGCCGTCGACCACGGGTACGGGCGCTTCGGGACAGATACGCCTGCCGACGCCGGTGGAGTAACGATCGAGCATCGCCTCGCCAACAACGACGGCGTGCAGGCCGGCGAACGAACGAATGATGTCGGCAGCGTCAGGCATCGGCGGCGACCTTTACGGCAAGTGGTGAATCATCGCTATAAACCGCGCCTTCAAGAATGCGCGTTACGGCGCCCGCGAGGTCGCGGGCCGCGGCGTCGGGCAAACGTCGGCCCGACGTGACCCAGCGAGTTTCTCCCCCGTTGAGCAGCAACACGGCGCGGCACCCGGCGACGTGTGCGGCCTCGACGTCGTCGAGGATGTCGCCAATCATCCACGAACGGGTCAGGTCGATCCGTAAATCGCGGGCCGCCGTCAGCAGCAAGCCGGGCTTCGGTTTGCGGCACTGGCATTCAACCGAAAACCTCGCGATCCGTCCCGCCGGTAGATGCGGGCAGTAGTAGAAGCCGGCGAGCGGCACGCCAAACTCGCCGAGCAAACGGCGAAGCCGCTGTTCAACGGCCGGCAGGGCCGTTTCGCTAAAATATCCGCGAGCCACGCCGGACTGATTCGATACGACCACCAGCAAGAAGCCAGCGTCTACGAGGCGCGCCAGCGCGGCCGCGCCGGGCGCCAGGACGATCCGGGCCGGTTCCACGTTGTAGGGAACGTCGTCGACGAGCGTTCCGTCTTTGTCGAGAAAGACTGCCGGTCGTAAATGCATGGCTCTTAGCTGCGTTGCAGGGCCGCGGTCGTGGCAACGCGTTGTCGAGGGACTGGCGAGACGGAGCCTCGCGGGACGGCCATCAAGGGCTTTCGTTCGACGGCCGTCAGATAGGCCTCGACGATCATCTCGGTTACCCGCTGCCAGGTAAACATGGACTGGACGCGCTGGTGGGCCTGCTGGCCGAACTGCCGGCAAACGTCGGGCTGCGTAAGAAGCCTGGCAATGGCTTCGCCCAGCGCCTTGGGATCGTGCGGAGGAACAAGTAAACCGGAGTGATTATGCAACACCGAGTACTTGACGCCGCCCACGTTGGAGCCGATGACGGGCGTGCCGCACGCCATGGCCTCTAGCGGAGTAATGCCGAACGGCTCGTACCACGGCGTCGTTACGAAGACGTTGGCGGCGCTGTAGTAGTACTTCAGCCGAGAGCGGTCGGCTCGACCGGCGAATGCGACTCGCGACGGCACGCCCTCTTCGCGCGCAATGGCCTGCAAGCGGCCGATCTCGGGCGTGAGCGCCGCGTCAGCCTTTTCAGATTCGCCGCCGACGACCAACATCCGCGCCGGTAAGTCGTGTTCGCGAACCGCGCGGGCAAAGCCTCGAATAGCGTTGTCCACGCCCTTGCGAGGCACAAGCCGCCCCAGTTGAAGCACTAGCGGGGTCGCGCGATCGAGCCCCAGTTCGCGGCGGGCCGCGGTCTTTCCGATGCGGTGCAGTTCGTCGGGATCGTAGCCGCAGGGAACGATATGTATCTTGCGCAGATCGGCGTCGTAGAGGGTCGCCTGATCGTCGGCGTCCTGCGGGCATTCGGCGATGATGCGATCAGCCTCGACCATCAACTCGTCTTCGATCTCCAGACGGTCGGCCGGAAAGCGATCAGCGGCGGCCTGATGCATCAGTCGCACCCGGCCCAAGGCGTGAAAGGTAATGACGAACGGTATTCCCAGGACTCGCTTTGCCCGCATCGCCGCCAAGCCGGACATGAAAAAATTGGCGTGTACGACCTCTACGGGCTCGAATGCCAGACGGCGGGTCACGTAATCGCAAAATGCCTCCATGTGGGGCAGAAGGTCTTCCTTAGCAAGCGGCCTGGCGGGGCCGGCAGGGACGTGAACGACGCGATATCCATCGGGCGCCAGCAGCGTTTCGGGGAGCGAGCCGTCGTCGCGCCGGGTGAACACCGTGACCCGATGCCCCATTCGCGTCAGCCCGCAGGCGAGCTGAGCGACGTACACGTTCTGGCCGCCGCTATCGACGCCGCCGAGCGGCGCCAGCGGAGAGGCGTGTTCACTGATCAGGGCAATGCGAAGCCTCATGGGGCTTATTTCTCCATGGTCGTTGTAAGCGAGGGGCGTTGACGAGAGGCGCCGGTTACATCGGCGAAGGCCTGCCGCCAGTCGCGGATGAATCGCTCGATGTTGAAGCGTTCCAGTGCGTAACGACGGGCGTTCTGGCCGAGCCGACGAGCCTCGGCAGGATCGCCCAGCAACTGCCGCATAGCGGCCACGAGGTTGTCGAGCCTGGTGTCGACGAACCCGGAGAGGCCCTGCTGAACTGCCGTTGCCATCTCGGTCGTCGCCAGGCCGATGATCGGCATGCCGATCATCATGGCTTCGATCACGGCCAGACCGAGGCTGGTGTAGCGGATGGGATTGAAGAAGAAGCGGTACTTCGATTCCAGGGCGCGCAACTTGAGCGGCGGGACTTCGCCCAATCCTCCCAAGACTTGCGACCCCATGCCGACCAGGTCCAGCGGAACGTCGCGGCGAACGGATTGGAAGACGTCGGCGCCGAGCCGCCGGCCGCGGGCGGCAAGGTTGTTGACCACGGCGATGCCGCGGGCCAGCTCGCCGGTATAGCGCACTTCGGGCTGGTCGATGACGCCGTGTTCGATGACGCGCGTCGGCGATCGCCCGCTGTCCCACATCAATGAATTAAAGGGGGTGACGTGCACGAGCAGCACGTTAGCGTCGTCGACCCAGTGGAGCGTATTGGTGGGATGCTGCTGCGGCGGATCGTGCTCCAAGTAGATTCGCGGCAGTTCTCGCTGCGTGGGCGAAAGAATGTCGAACTGATCGGCTTCGTAGTTCGAGCGATGCTGAAACAAAATGCAGTCAAACTGGCGCGACGCAACCGCTTCCGCCGGGAGTTCGCGGACATTGTCGCCGAAGGGAAACGAGCGGCCCCGGCCGCCGTATCCAGCCGCCCCGTCGGCCCGCAGGGGGATGTAAAAGTCGTGATCTAACTGCGACAGGTACCACAGATAATTGCCGTGCACATGCCAAGTGAAGATTTTCAACCGGCGCATAGGCAAGCTCCTCGCTGGTCGAAGCCGACCGGCGCCACGGCGGACCTATCGAGTCGGGGACCGCCATACGCGGCAAGCAGGTCCCGGGCGCAGGCGAGCACCGCCGCCGGCGTGATCCTGTCGGCGCACGGCAAACCGAATGGGCAGTGCGGCGCGGCGGAAGGACGGCATTCGCAGCGGTCCGCGACGAGGCGATGCCGTGCGGCGTCTAACGGTCGCCAACGATCGAGATCGGACCCCAGCGCGATGATGACGCTGGGGGTTCCCGTAGCCGCTGCGACGTGCGAAAGGCCGGTGTCATTAGTTACTAGCAGACGAGCTCCTCGGACGACAGCGGCCAGCGCGCCCAGATCGGTGCGGCCGCAAATGTTCGTATGTGGGGCGCTGAGCAGCTCGCTCAGTCGCTCGACCAGGAGCGTTTCAGCCGCGGATCCGGTGAGCACCAGGTGATAGCCCTGTGCCGCGAGCCCCTGGCCGACGGCGGCGAACTTTTCCACGGGCCAGCGGCGGCTGGCCCACTTGGCGCCGGCGTGCAGGCATACGTAAGGCTCGTGTCGCGCCGGCGAACAGGCCAAAAGGGTCTGCAGCCGCTCTTGGTCTTGCAGTTGGATCGGAATCTCAAGGTGTTCGCCGCGGGGCGTCGCGCCAAGGTGCGCAAGCAATTGCAGATTTCGGCAGATCTCCGAGCCATGGGCGGGATACGGCAGGAAGCTGATCGGGTCAGGACAATAGCCGCCTGGTAAAAAGAAGCCCGCCGTCCGATTAGCTCCAAAAAGAGCGATGGCGACATTCGATTGCGTGCCGCTGCCATGGAGTTGAATGGCAAGGTCGAATTGCCGTCGCTGCACTGAGCGAAAGAATGCGATAACTTCCGGCGCCTCCGCCGGCTGTTCTGCCAGTCCTGGGAAGCCGGGAAATGCCAAGAACTCGTCAACGTAGGCTGTATATCGCTCGACGAAATCGCGGGCCCAGGGCATAGTCGCCAGGGCGATATGCGCTCCCGGGGCCGCAGCCCGAAGGGCGCGAAGCGCCGGCAGTGCGCACAGCATATCGCCCAGATACAGCGCTCGCAGAACGACAATGCGTCGCAATTCCGGCCAAGGAATGACTCGGTCGGCCGCGCTCATAACATTCAGCGACAAGGCGTCGGAACCGAGTTCCATAGAAGTGTTATAGATGCGACAGGGTGACGCGAAAGCAAAGAGCCGCTTTCCAGAAATCCAAGCTTTTTGCGGGGTTGCAAAAGGCATGCCTGCGCCAAGCGTAGAAGCATCCCTCTCGATTACGCGGTTGCGGGGTAATCATTCCACGATCGCCGCGGCGTGAAACGATTCTCCGTGCAAAATCGTGAGAAGCGTTATGGAGTAAGACGCTCGCTGAGCAGAGCTGCGACGAAGCGACGCGGAAGAACTGCGCAAAAGCGTTCTAAAGTGCGCTCGGTTCCCGGACATCGCGGCCGGCGGTCGCCGCCAAGCATGGTTGGGACTCGAACAGCGCTGACTCCACGCAAGCCACCAACGTGTGGTACAGGACGATATGGAGCTCTTGAATCTGACAACTGTCGTTGCCCGGGACGATTATCGCCACGTCGGCCAGCGGTCTGGCGCGGCCGCCGCCGCGTCCGCTGAACAAGATCGAGGGAACGGAGGAGCGTTGACACTGCTCGAGCGCTCGAACAACGTTCGGGGAGTTGCCCGACGTGCTCAGTGCGATGAAGACGTCGCCCGGAGAAGCCTTGCACTGAAGCTGGCGGGCGAATATCTCGTCGAAGTGAAAGTCGTTGCTGATGGCCGTCAAGGTGGCGCCATCGGCCGTTAGCGCCTCGGCTGCCAGCGGCGCGCGGGGCGTTGAAAGCTTACACACAAACTCAGCGGCGAGGTGCTGAGCGTCGGCGCACGAGCCGCCGTTGCCGGCGATGAACACGCGGCCGCCGCCGAAGAAAGTTTCAATGACGAGCTGTACTGCGCGATCGAATGCGGCAAGTTGTACAACGTCGTCGAGCAGTCGACGTTTGCACTGAATCGAATTCTGAAGCGCCGTTGAAAGGCGGTTACGCGAAGTTTCCATGAACTTGCCTGCCGAGGAGCGTAGAGCCTGCGTTGCGCAAAGCAAACGCAAGTTCCATGCCTTGCCGGCACAGTCTGGCTGGACGCCGCTTGGCTGCGGCTGAACGCAGGTTCTATGGACCGTTGCGCTGCTGAAGAGCCTCTGCAGCCCGGCCTCCGCCCGGGGATCGCTATCCATCGGGACGACGTCGATCCCCAGGGTGCGCGACCCCCGGCCCAAGGCCGGGGCTGCAATCGAACCAGGCAGATGCCTTAGCGGCGCAGCAGCCGTAGGCGCGTTCGATAGACGAGCGTTCCAGCCTCGCAAGTGCGTAGTTGGCGGCGGGGCCTGCGGGACGGGCCACCAGTCTGACAAGAGCGCCGATGCCGTACCTCCAGCGAGGGACAGCATTCTCAATCAAAGGCTGGCCGAACCAGTTGATCAGGCCCTGAGACGCGCCGGGCCTTCTATCGCGCCCGCATCCCGTTCAGTTCGGCGGCGTTCCAGGCCTTGAGCTTTCGTTGCAGCGTGCGGACGGAGATTCCCAGCGACTGCGCCGCGCGAGTACGATTGCCATGGTGCTTTTCCAAGGCATGTTCTATGGCGGCGCGCTCGATCTCGTCCATCGAAGCGTCTTCCGGCAAATTGAGTTGCAGGGCGTCTTCGTAGGATGGGAAATCCGCTGCTCGCGTTCGTTGGCCGTTGGCGCCGTTGGCGATCGACGGCCGAAGCGTCTGCAGGCAATGCGCAATGCGGTCCAGCAAATCCACCGGGTGGATCGGCTTGGCGATGTAATCGTCGGCGCCGTGCTTGACGGCGTCGACGGCCGACTGAATATCCACGGCCCCGCTGACGAAGACAAACGGCGTGCGGGGCTGCTGGCGCTTCCACGCCTCCATTAGTTCGATGCCGCGTTGGCCGGGCAGCCGCAAATCGCACAGCACCAGATCGATGTTATCTTCCAGCAGGTCGATCGCGTCGGTCGCATCGCGGGCTTCAAAGACATGGTAGCCCTCGGCGCGGAGCAGCGCCGTCAGCGCATGCCGCTCTACGGCCTCGTCTTCGACCACCAGAATGTTGGCCCCGAGTCCCATGGTACGGCCCTCCATCGTAACGGCTTGGATCGATTACCGCATGGTTCAAGTGAACAGTCCTCAAGGCCGCTGTCAAGCATTGCCGGATGACATTTACTTCATGCCGGCGGCGCGCAAAGAGAATTCACTGTCGGCGGCACGCCCCCTGCAACTATTGCACCGTTCTAAGGCGATGCGGGCGGATCGGCCGTTACCCAGACGAACGAGTCGCTACGTCGGCGGCCAGAGCGAAGCGAGAGCTCTGGCGCTCATCGCCGGTTATTGAGCGACATTAGCAATTGGAGCAGGTACCAGAACATCAGCGCCACCGATGCAAACAGCGCCAGCGAGGCGGCAACGTGCTGGCCGACACGGTAATGGTGCAGCACATTGCTCGTGTCATACAGAATGTACCCCCCGGCCAGCAGTAGCATGAACCCCGTAAACACGATGCCCAGGGAAAACCCGAACAGCAGGCTGCAAGCGATCACGCCGAAAGCCGCCAAGACGCTGATGGAAAGCAAGGTTCGCAAAAACGAGAAGTCGGCGCCGGTGATGAACACCACCCCGGTCAAGGCGACGAAGATGAACGCCGTCAGCAGGCCGGCGATCACGATGACGTTTTCCGGGCCAACAACACTGGCGAAGTACAACAGGGGGACGAAGATCACCGCTTCGGCGACGACATACAGACTCAGGCCAAGATACTGGGTAGCCGTCGACGTGGAGGAGCTGGCCCAGGAATTGGCCAGCCAACTGACGCCGATGAAGGCGCCTAACACGACCAGCCAGCCGACGCGGCCGTTGCCTACCATGAGCTCGGTCATGCGCTCGGCGAGCGGCGAGTTGAGCAGCACGGCTTCCAGGGCGATGAACGCTAAAATGGCGCCGCACAAATGGAGATAGGTTTGACGGATGAACGAGGCCCGCTCGCCGGCGTCCGCTTCGGCGGCAACGAGTCCCCAGGTTCGGTAGGGATTAGCTTCAGTAGAGTTCATGTGAGAGATCCGTAATGGGCGGGCGATGGGGGAAGGCGATCTGCTTCTGCCGCCGCGGCAGAAGCCGGACGGCTTAAGTCTACCTCAAATCTGGCGCGGTCGGCGCCCTGATAGTTAGGCGAAAATCAGCGCTGTCGGGCGGCAAGCTGCTCACGGCGGCCGTCGAAGTCGGCCGGCAACAGAGTCTGCAGGTTCGCAGCCGCTAAGGCCATTCCCTGTTC
>JADLBW010000052.1 GCA_020847515.1 Pirellulales bacterium
CGCCAGCCCCAGCCCGAGCAGGAACAGCACGACCGCCCGCCGCACGATCCGCACGTAGACGGCCGGCGCTACGGCGTCCCCTTCTCGGTACTTCCGCAGCGAATAGGCCAGCGACGAGCCGACAATGAACAGGAAGAACGGAAACACAAAATCGGTCGGCGTCCAGCCATGCCACTGGGCGTGCTCTAGCGGCGTATAGGCCTCGGCCATCTGATTGTTCACCAGAATCATGCCGAGGATTGTCAGGCCGCGAAAGGCGTCGAGCGACAGCAGCCGCTGCGATTTGTTTAGCGCCGTCGCTGCCGAATCCGTCGTTGATGCGGTGCTCATGAGCTATCCGTTTGATGTTCTTCGCTGCGCTGACCGGCCGATCGTAATGTCGTTTGTGAAAGCAGGTAGGTTTTGCCCGCGAATCACGCGAATAAGCGCCAATGGGGGGAAAAGGGGTCCGTCTGCCTGTCGAGAATCCTTCCTGATACGAACTCCCTTGGGTTCGCGAAAGCACTGTTTCTTGATTTGCGCTCCTTCGCGCTAATTCGCGGGACCTTCCCCCCTCAGTTTTGCCGCCGTCGCACCTGCCAGTGTAAACGCGGCTACGCGGCTTGCCACCGGGGCGGCGGGCCGTTCAGCTAATGTTGCGAGCCGATCGGGCCGCTGCCGTATCTATGCGATCGGAAACGCCAGAGCTCATTCCATTTCCGTCGGGACGGGGTTATGGAGCCAACTTCTCGCCAGGTCGCGTCGCCTGCCGCCCTGGCGAAACTCGGGCTGTGGGACGCCGTGAGCCTGGTGATCGGCATCGTCGTCGGGACGGCGATCTTTCGCACCGCCCCGTTGGTTTTTCAGAACGCCGCCGGACCCTGGCGGGCGCTGGCCGCGTGGGGGCTCGGCGGCGTGCTGTCGCTGGTCGGCGCCCTCTGCTACGGCGAACTGGCCACCACCTACGCCCGCAACGGCGGCGACTACGAATATCTCACCCAGGCCTATGGCCGCTGGGCCGGGTTTCTGTTCGGCTGGGCGCAGCTTGTGGCCGTCTGGACCGCCAGCGTCGGCACGATGGCCTACGCCTTCGGCGACTATGGCGTGCGGCTCTTGGGGTGGCAACCGTCGGCCGCCGTGTGGCTCGCGGCGGCCGCCGTCGTCGGCGTGGCGGCAGTAAACCTCGCCGGGATGGCCGCCGGCAAGTGGACGCAGAATGTGCTCACGCTGGCGAAGGTCGCGGGATTGGTCGCGGTAGTAATCGCGGGTGTCCTGGCCGCCGCTTTCAGGCAGGGTCGCACGGAGGAGTCAATCCCTCCCCTGGCCCCTCCCGTCGAGGAAGGGGGAGGCGCGGCGGCCGCTTCTTTCGGGCTGGCGATGGTGTTCGTCCTGTACGCCTACGGCGGCTGGAACGATGCGGCATTCGTGGCGGCCGAGGTACGCAACCGTCGGCGGAACCTGCCGCTCGCCCTCATCGGCGGCGTGGCGGGCGTCACGCTCATCTATCTGGCCGTCAACGGCGCCTATCTCGCCGCCCTGGGCTTCGCGAGGGCGAGCGCCTCGGCCACGCCGGCCACCGATGCGCTGGCCGTCGCCGTCGGGCCGCGGGCGGCTCAGCTTGCCGGTCTGCTGGTGATGATCTCGGCGCTGGGGGCGATCAACGGGATGATCTTCACCGGCTCGCGGGTGTTCGCCGCCTTTGGCGCCGATCATCGGCTCTTCCGCTGGCTCGGCCGCCGCGACGCCGCCGCCGGCTCTCCTTGGGCGGCAGTCGTCGCCCAGGCCGCCGTGACGCTGGCGATGATCTTCGGCGTCGGCACGCTCGAGGGTCAGCGGGCGATCGACGCTATGCTAGGCGCCATCGGACTTCCCGCCATTCCCTGGAGCGAGTACTTCGGCGGCTTCGATACGCTGCTGGCCGCCACCGCGCCGGTATTCTGGGCCCTGTTTCTGGCGGTGGGCGCCGGGCTGGTCGTGCTGCGCTGGAAGCACCCGCAGCGCGAGCGCCCGTTCTCTGTGCCGCTCTACCCGCTGCCGCCGCTACTGTTCTGCGCGACGTGCGGGTTCATGCTCTATAGCAGCCTCCTGTACGCCAGGCGGCTGGCGCTGCTGGGCGTGGCGCCTGTCGCGATCGGCGTCGTCCTGTATGTGCTGACGCACGTCGGAAGGCTGAACCATGCCGAGGCGAGCGATGCGGCGGCTAAGTAGGCCCGCGAGTCGGCTACGGTAGACTTGACCCTGGATTCGGCGGGAGCCGCAATCGACAGAAAATGGCGGCAGACGTTTCTCCATTGCCGATACGCTACAATGGCAACGTCGCTCTTCACGCCGCTCGCTCCGCCGGAGGCCCGTTCGATGACATTTGAGGCCAGCTCGATCTCGCGTCGTTTTTTTGCTCGTACGATGGTCTGTGGCGCCGCCGGACTGATGGCGCCGGGTGCATTCGCCGAGGCCCTCACGCTGACGCCCCCTCAAACCGAAGGGCCGTTCTATCCCGACCGCCTGCCGCTCGACACCGACAACGATCTGTTGATCATCAACGACAGCCTCACTCCCGCCGTCGGCGACGTGACCCACCTCGGCGGCCGCATCCTCGACGCCGACGGCGCTCCGCTCCGCAACGCACTGATCGAAATCTGGCAGGTCGACGGCCATGGCGTTTACCTCCACTCCCGCAGCGCCGGCGAGCGGCGGGACGCGAACTTTCAGGGCTACGGCCGGTTCACCACCAGTTCCAGCGGCGAATATTACTTCCGCACCGTCAAGCCGGTCCCCTACCCCGGCCGCACGCCGCACATCCACGTGATGATCAGCCGCCGCGGCAAGCCGCTGCTGACGACGCAGCTCTACGTCAAGGGCGATGCTCGCAACGAGCGCGACGGCGTGTTCCGTAGCATTAGCGACCCGCGGCAGCGCGACTCGGTGCTGGTCGACTTCAAGCCGCTTAAAGGCTCCGCCGCGGGCGAGCTGACGGCCAGCTTCGACGTCGTCCTCGGCCTGACGCCGGAGGAAGGCTAGTGCTGGATCCTGCTGCCGATCAACTCACGAATCTGCTGCGGCGACAGCTCGCTCAGCCGCTCAACCACCAGACGCGCGTGCGACAGTCGCTCGCGGGTTGTCGTTCCCAGCACGGCGATGCTCGTCATCCCCGCGCGATTGGCGGCTTCGACCCCTTGCGGCGCGTCTTCGATCACCGCGCACCGCTGGGGCGGCACGCCGAGCCGCTCGCCAGCGAGTTGGAATACCTGCGGGTCAGGCTTGCCGTGGATCACGTCGGCGCCGGTGACCGCCGCCGCGAACTTATCGGCGCGGCCCAATAGCTTAAGCGTAAGGGCCACATTTTCCGGCGGGCCCGACGAGCCGACCGCCAGCTTGAACCCCGCGGACGACAGCGCGTCGACGAGCTCCACCGCCCCGGGGAGCGGCCGGAACCGCTCGCGAACGATTTCGCGATACAACTCCTCCTTGCGGTCCCCCAGTTGGCGGGCCCGCTCGGGGCCCATCTTTCCCGGATAGAGCTGGGCGAAAATGTCGCGATTAGTCCGCCCGAAGGTGCTGCGAAACTGCTCGTCGGTGAACTCGACGCCGATCTCGCCGAACATCCGCTGCCAGCTCAAGTAATGCGCGTCGTAAGAATCGGTAAGCACGCCGTCGACGTCGAAGATCACCGCCAGTTGTTCGCTCATCGGCCCAATTGGTGGCTAGGTGGTTGTGCCATAGAACGGAAGTTGCAGAACCCTACCGGGCCCTACAGAGCCCTCCCTCCAGAGTAGCCGTCTTCTATCGACGAGCCATCCGGGGTCGGCCGAGCGCCTTCCGCGGCGCCGACTACTGGCGCACCGGCCCGCGGGCGTTGATATGCATCGCGTCGCGAGAGGCCCCCGGCATTTCACCGCGCTCGAAATCCCGCGCCATGCCCTGCCGATCGCCGGTGATGTCGACCGTGGGCGTCAATCGTTCCGGCAGTGAATCGCCGGTCTCCTCGGTCCAGCGCTCGAGAACCCTGCGCAGCGACGCCAAAGCCGCCCCCTGCGCGGGATCGTCCGCCAGATTGTGCAGTTGATGCGGATCGTTATGGACGTTGTACAGCTCCTCAGCCGGCCGCGGGTCAAGGAAGACGTCCCCCTGTGCCTCGTTCAAGGCGCCGGCGGCATGTGCGTCCCAGAGCTCTTTGCCCGCAGGGTATCTCGGTCCTGATTCGACGCAGGCCAGCGGCTGCCGCGGAAGCGAATTGCGAATATAGAGCCACTCGCCGTGGCGGACTGATCGCTCGTGCGCCTGCCCCACATGCCAATTGTGCTCGGCGAATGCGTAGTCGCGAATCTCCGCCGACGGGTCGCTCAATAGGGGCGCGAAGCTCACGCCCTGTACCCGCGCGTCAATCGCGACGCCCGCGAGTTCAAGCACCGTGGCCGTCACGTCAATCGTGCTTACCATCGAACGGGTGCGGGCGGGCCCAATTGTTCCCGGCCTCCATACGATAAGCGGCATCTTCGTGCCGCTGTCGTACAGTCGGGTCTTGCAGCGCGGAAAGGGACGACCATTGTCGGCCATGAAGATGACATACGTCTTGTCGGCGACGCCCTGCCGCTCCAGCTCCTGGCGAACCTGCCCGATGAAGCGATCCAAGCGGCTGATCTCGTGATAGTAAGCCGCCAGATCTTTGCGGGTCGCCGGCCCGTCTACCAGAAAGGGCGGCACGACGACCTCCGCCGGGTCATACTGGCGATCTTGTCGCGAGGTTTGCCAATCGCGATGGGCGTCGTTGGATGCCAACCACATCAAGAACGGCTTGTCCGTGGGCCGCCCGTGCAGGTGCTCGACCCAGCGGCGCTCGCCGCCGGGGCCGGTCGGCGAGGTCGCCTCGTCAAAAGCCGCTTGCACCGCCGGGCCCATGTGGTTCTTGCCCGCCAGCACCGTATGGTAGCCGGCCGAGCGCAGCGCCTCGGGAAGCCTGAACTGCCCCTCCGGCAGCGGCATGTGGAGTTCAGGCGCCCCCGTGTTGTGCGGATAGCGGCCGGTAATGAGGCTACATCGGGTCGGGCTGCAACTGCTGGTGGTCAGATAGGCCCGATCGAAAACCATCCCTTCGCCGGCCAGGCGGTCGATGTTAGGAGTCTCGATCGTCGCGCGGCCGTAGCAGCCCAAGTCGTCGGGCGAGACGTCGTCGGCAATGATCAGCACAAAGTTGGGGCGGTCGTCGGCCGCCGCGCCGCGGTGCTGGACCGCCGCGATGAAGGCTATCGCCGTCGCGACTTGAAGTATCGCTCGCATATATGGGCAAACTGCCGTTTATCGACCAGGCGCGGCAAATCCCGCGGGAAGGCCGCGAACCCTGTTCGAGGCGTCGCTGACGCCGATGACGCGCCGCCTTCCTTGAACGGCGAAGAGGCCCGCGATCCCCCAGTATTCCCGCCATCGCTTCCGCCGCGGACAATCAACTGATGGGGCCGTGCCCTGGCGGGCTTGCCAGTATAGCGAATTCGTGGCCGAGAGCCTGGCGTAGATGCCGCACGGCTTCCGCACCTCTCCCAGTCGTGGGGAGGGCTGGGGAAGCGAGGAAGGCTGGTTAAAGCATTCTGTGATCATGCTTTGGGACGCTCGGCTGCCCGAGGGATTCGCCCCACACCCTTGCCAATAAGGCAGTCCCGCGGATTAGCGCCCTCGTGCTGGAAAGATAAACCGGTGGCGCCGGTTGTAGCGGAGGGGCCCCAGGAATCTGGCCTCCTGCACCCCGTTCTGCACCGAACCACGGCGCGGCCGCAGGTCGATATCTGCAAAAACCGGCTGTGCGGGCGGTGATTGCCCGCGCGAATCATATCACGGAGGATGGCGTCATGAGGCGCAGCTTTCAGGCACGGGCGGCCTACGCCACGGCCCCCTGGATAGTTCTTCTGCCTACGCTGCTGGCTCACGGTCAGACGGCGGGTCCCTGGGCCGCGACGCCCCCGAACGCCAGCGGAGCATTCGCCCCGCCGGCAGCGGCCGCGCAAGGCTATCTGCCGCAGAACAATTACGCTGCGCAGACGGTCCCGCCCGGCTACGGCGTTCAGCCGTATGCCCCGCCGGCGTATGCGTCCCAGCCGACCCCCGCGCCGATGACGGCGACGCAACCGGCCGCGGCCCCCGCTGCCGCCGCCCAGCCGTACACCATGCCCTGGTATATGGCTCAGCAACAGGGCGCGACCGGCGGACAAACGACCGCCTCGACGCCTGTAGGCCCCGGCCCGATGTACACCGCGCAGGCGGAGCCGCAGTTGCCTTCGCCCCAGGCAACCCCGCAGAACTTCGCTCCCGCGCCAATGACCGAGGCCCCGCGCCCCATGGCTAGCCAGCAGCCGACGTACGATCCGGCCACGGACTACGGCTATCCGCCGGCGGCCGGCGACAACGGCGCCAGCGCCTGGTCGGCTCACGCCTGCAATCAACAGCAGTGCGGAGGGGGCGGCCAATGCGGCGGCTACGGAGCGCCTAGCGCCGGATGCAACAACTACTACCCGGCGATGAACTGCGCTCCGCCGATTCTGTGGGAGGCCTACGGCGGCGCCCTGCTGATGTTCCGCGACAAGGAGAACCACCAGACCTTCTCGTACGACAGCGCCCTGGAGAGCAACCAGTACCTGGATTATCGCGACGCCCAAGAGGACTTCCTTCCCGGCTTCGAAGTCGGCGTGCGCCGCTTCAACTGCTGCACCTGCACCGGCTGGGAAGCCCTCTACTGGGGACTGTTCCCCAGCGATCAGACCACGTCAGTCTACGCCAATGAGGTGACGGGCAACCTCGACCCGATCCTCGACTACAGCCAGATCGATTACAACGGCGCCTCGGGCAATAACTACACCAATGCGGCGTTGATTCACCGCCTGCAAAGCTCCACCGAGGTCCACAACGCCGAAATCAATCGCCTGTGGGGCATTTCCGGCGGCGCCGCTTCGCCCTGGTCGGTGCGTACGCTGGCCGGCTTCCGGTACTTCAACCTGCAAGAAGGCTTGCAGTTCGCCGCCGACACGGAGGACACCATCCTCAACGGCGACCCGGACGAACTCTATTACACGATTGACACCGAGAACAATCTTTACGGCGGTCAGCTCGGGGCGCTGCTGCAGCGCCGCACTGCCGGTCGCTGGAGCTTTAACGCCGGCGTCAAGGCGGGTGTCTTCTGCAACGACGCCTCGGCCCGGTCCTCGATCGGCGGCGCCGCCGGCACGGCGACTATCAACAACGGTCCCAACGCCGGCCAGTTCTGGTTCGTCGACTCCGACAAGAGCGACGTTTCCTTCCTTGGCGAGCTGCGGGCCGGCGTCGGCTACCAGATCGGCCAGCAGTGGCGACTGCTGAGCGACTACCGCGTCCTCGGAGTCAGCGGACTGGCGATGCCCACCAACCAGATCTATCCTGACCTCCGCGGCATCAACGACGTGCGACTGGTCGACACCAGCGGCAGCCTGTTCCTCCACGGCGTGTTCGTGGGGGCCGAGCGGGTGTTCTAACGAACGCCTTACAACCCAAAAGCAGCGCAACGCCTCCGACTTGTTCGGGGGCGTTGCCTTTTATGGAACCATGCTACGGAGCCATTTCGAGGCCAAGATCCGCCGACGATCGAAGCCCATTATTGAGCGTGCGCCCTCAATGAGCCAGGGACTCATCGAATGCCGCCCCGGCCTCCGCCCCGGCCTCCGGCCGGGGGTCGCTTTCCATCGAGATAACGTGAATTTGGCTATCGGCTATCGGCTAGCCGCCAGCCGCCAGCCGCCAGCCATATCTACAACGTGTTCTTTAGCGGCGCAAGAATCAATAAGTGCACCGATGATCTTCGCCTGCGCCATCCCCTCGATTCCGAAGGTCGTCCCTTCGCCCGATTCCACCGCCGGTGCGGCGGTGATATGATGTCGATTCGGCCGGGCGCGCTTGTCGCGGCCCGCTTGCTCGTCGCCGCCTGCGTGCGGCGATCTGTTGCATGAATTGGTCTTCCCGGGAGTGTCGCCACCGATGATCGTACCGCGCACCACACGTGAAAAGATCCTCGCCAAGCTGCAGAAGAAGGTCGCCGACCGCACGCCGATCCTCATCTCCAGCGCCGCCAGCGGCCTGGTCGCCCGCATGCTCGAAGAGGCCGGCGCTGACTGCGTGAACACGTTCCATGGCGCCCGGCTGCGGGCCAACGGCATGGGCACCATGGCCATGCTGTGGCCAATCGTCAACGCCAACGAGCAGGTCTTTCGCAACACGCAGGAAGACGTGCTGCCGGCGCTGAAGGGCGACGCCTTCGTCTGCATGTGCATCAACGCCAACGACCCGCTGCGCGACATGTGGGGCTTCCTCGACGAGATCAAGTCGATCGGCGTCTTGAGCGTCTCGAACATCGGGCCCTCGGTCAGCTACATCGATCGCGACAGCGAGATCTTCAAGGTCCTCCGCAAGTGCGGCATCACCATCGAAAACGAAATCGAGATGCTCCGGCTCGCCAAAGAGGAACTGGGCATGGTGACGATCGGCGTCGCCTTCACCGAAGAAGACAGCCTGCAGATGATCGAACAGGCGCGGCCCGACGTCTTCTGCTACCACGCCGGCACCACCAAGGGCGGCCGCAAGGGATACGACTCGGGCGAGACGATCGAATCTACCGCCGAGCGGACCCGCGTCGTGCACGAAAAAGTCAAAAAGATCATGCCCGAGCTGATCCGCATCGCCCATGGGGCGGCGATGGAGACCCCCGAAGACGCCCAGTACATGCTCGACCACGCCGCCTGCGAAGGCATCTGGACCGGCAGCTCCACCGAGCGGCTCCCCGTCGAAAAAGCCGTCTTCGAAGCCGGCAAAAAATTCGCGTCATTGCGCTACTCAAAGTGAGGTTGGTCAATGACCCAAGTCTCAATGACCAAGCCCCAATGACCAATGACCGAGCCTCAATGACCAAGATATCTCGACTGTAGAATCATTGGTCATTGGGACTTGGTCATTCCCCCATAGTCTGAGACTTCACTCTCGCTCATCGCAAAAAAAGGGCGCAATATGGCCAAATCGGTCGTTGTTCTCTCAACGCTGGATACCAAGGGCCGCGAGACGGCGTTTCTTAAGGAGCAGATTGAGAAGGCCGGCTGCCGCGCGGTGCTGGCCGACATGGGCGTCTTGGGCGCGCCCACGATTCCCGCCGACCTTACCCGCGAACAACTCGCCGAGGCCGGCGGCACGCCGCTGGCCAAGCTGCTCGACGGCGCCACCCGCGAGAAGGCCTCTCCCGTGATGATCCGCGGGGCCGCCAAGCTCATCGGCCAGATGGTCGCCCGCGGCGAGGCCCACGCCGTGATCGGCCTGGGGGGCACGCAGGGAACCAGCAGCGGCACAGCCGTCATGCAGCAGCTTCCCTACGGCCTACCCAAGCTGATGGTCTCGACCTGCGCCGCCGGCGACACCAGCGCCTTCGTCGGCATCAAGGACATCATGATGATGTTCTCGGTAAGCGACATCCTGGGGCTCAACCCCTTCATGCGGATGGTGCTGGCCAACGCCGCCGCCGCCGCCGCGGGCATGGCCCAGGTGGAGCGGGGCGCCATCGCCGGCGCCCGTCCGCTGGTCGGCATGACCAACCTGGGCGTCCTCACCAAGGGCGCTGAGTTCGCCGTCGATTACCTCGAAAGCAAAGGATACGAGGTAATCCTGTTCCACGCCGTCGGCGCCGGCGGACGCGCCATGGAGCAGATGATGAAGGAAGGCCTCATCAAAGGGGTCTTCGACTACGCCATGGGTGAAATCGCCGACGAGCTCCACCATGCGCTGCGAGCCGGCGGACCGGAGCGGCTTACCGTCGCCGGCAAGCTCGGCCTGCCGCAGGTCATCACCCCGGGCGGCGCCGAGCATATCGGCCTGTTCCTCAGCGAGGAGCACGTGCTCCCCGAGAAGTACAAGGACCACATCAACACGTTCCACAGCCCGATCATCGCCGCCCCGCGGCTGAAGGCCGAGGAACTGGTTGAAGTGGCCAAGGAAATCGGCAAGCGCCTGCAGTACACCAAGGGCGACGCCGTGTTCATGATCCCGCTGCGCGGCACCAGCCGCTACGGCGTCGAAGGCGGCCCGCTTCGCGACCCGGCGGGCGACACGGCCTTCTTCGGCGCCCTCAAGCAGCACCTGCCCAAGACGATTGAAATCGTCGAACGGGACCTCGGCGCCGAAGATCCCGAGTTCGTAAAGGACTGCTGCGACCGACTCATCGCCATGATGGAAGCACGCGCCTGACGCTGCCGTGAACCGCGGCCGCGCCACGCTGGCGGCTATCGGCCATCGGCCAGACGGAAGAACTGCATTCGGGCCGCTAGCCGTCGGCCGCGAGCCGACAGCCAGCCTTAGGACAGGTCCATCCGCGGCGCTTACTTGCAGGAACTGCATGCCATGAGAACGCTCAATCACGCGATCCTAATTGCTATAACGTTCATGACCCTAGCAGCCGATGCCTTGCGGGCTGCGGACGAAACGTTCGACAGGACCGTGCTGCCGGTGCAATTGCCCCAGCGGCCGCTGTACACGGAGCTTGACGCCCGGAATGTCAAGCCGCCGGCTCGAATCGACGTGAAGGCGCCCGCCGGGGCGCCGAACGTCGTCATCGTTCTCATCGACGACCTCGGCTTTGGCGCCACGGGCCCGTTCGGCGGCCCCATTCAGACTCCCACGCTGGAACGCCTGGCCCAGAGCGGGCTGCGCTTCAACAACTTCCACACCACAGCCCTCTGTTCCCCGACCCGCGCCGCGCTGAAGTGCGGTCGCAACCACCATACGGTGAACATGGGCTTCATTACGGAAATGGCGACCGCGTTTCCCGGCGACACTGGCGAAATCCCCAACGCGACCGCTTCGATCGCCGAAATCTTGCGGCTCAACGGCTATAGCACCGGCGCCTTCGGCAAGTGGCACGAGACGGCTGCGTGGGAGACGAGCGTCTCGGGGCCGTTCGATCGTTGGCCGACGCGGCAAGGGTTTGACAAGTTCTACGGCTTCATCGGGGGCGAAACCAACCAATGGGCGCCTTACCTGTACGACGGCGTCACCCAGGTCGAACTGCCGGAGGACCCGAACTATCACTTCATGACCGATATGACCGACAAGGCGACCGCCTGGATCAAATACCAGCAGGCGATGACGCCCGAGAAGCCGTTCTTCGCCTACTTCGCGCCCGGCGCGGTGCACGCGCCGCATCATGTGCCTCAGCAGTGGATCGCCAAGTGGAAAGGCAAGTTCGACCAGGGATGGGACCAGCTCCGCGAGGAAACGCTCGCTCGGCAAATCGCCATGGGCGTCGTCCCCCAGGGCACCAAACTCGCCCCCAAGCCGGACGCCATCAAGAACTGGAATGACTTGTCGGCCGACGAGAAGCGGCTGTTCGCTCGGCAGGCTGAAGTCTACGCGGCTTACCTGGACTACACCGACCACGAGATCGGCCGCGTCATCCAGGCGATCGAGGACTCGGGCGATCTCGACAACACGCTCATTTTCTACATCGCCGGCGACAACGGCACGAGCGGCGAAGGCGGCCAGAACGGCATGTTCAACGAGTACACCTATTTCAACGCCGTCCAAGAGCCCGTCGCCGATCTGTTGAAAGTCATTGATAAGTGGGGCAGTCCCGAGACCTATCCTCACATGGCCGCGGGATGGTCCGTGGCGTTGGACGCCCCCTTCGGATGGATGAAGCAAGTGGCGTCCGACTTCGGCGGCACCCGCAATGGGCTGGTCGTGCACTGGCCCCAGGGCTTCAAGGCCAAGAATGAAATCCGCTCCCAGTTCGGGCACGTGATCGACGTCGCGCCCACGATCCTCGAAGCCGTCGGCCTGCCGGAGCCTAAAATCGTCAATGGCACGCCGCAGATCCCTATGGAGGGAACCAGCCTCCTCTACGCTTTCGACGACCCTCAGGCCCGGGAACGCCACGTCACGCAGTACTTCGAGATCTCCGGCAACCGCGCCATCTACCATGACGGCTGGTTTGCCCGCGCCATCCACCGTGCACCGTGGGAGCAGCGCCCGCGCGGCGCCTTGGCGGCAGATGCATGGCAGCTCTATAACGTCCGCACCGACTTCAGCCTCGTTAACGACCTCGCCCTTCAGGAGCCGCGGATACTCCAGCAGTTGCAGGCCAAATTCCTGGACGAAGCGAAGACGCACCACGTGCTGCCGCTCGACGACCGCACCCTGGAGCGCGGGCTTGCCGAGGCCGTCGGCAGGCCCGACCTCATGGCGGGGCGAACTTCGCTGACGCTCGCCGAGGGCATGACCGGCATGATGGAGAACACGTTCATCAACGTGAAGAACAAGTCGAAAACGATCACCGCCGAGCTTGACGGGGTCGAGTCGAATTCCCACGGCGTCATTCTGGCCCAAGGCGGGCGTTTTGGCGGCTGGGCGCTGTACGTCAAGGACGGCGCACCGGCCTACGACTACAACTTCCTCGGCTTGAAGCGAAGCTCGGTCGTCGCGACCGAGAAACTCCCCCGCGGAAAATCGACCGTGCGATGCGAGTTTCGCTACGACGGCAACGGACTGGGCAAGGGCGGTCAGGCCGCCATCTATGTCAACGATAAGCAAGTCGCCGAAGGCCGGATCGAGCAGACTCAGCCGTTCATATTCTCCGTGGACGAGACGGCCGACGTCGGAGTCGATCTGGGCACGCCGGTCGTCGAGTCGATCGGCGCCGAAGCCAAATCGCGGTTCACGGCCCGCATCCCCCGCGTGACCGTGGAAGTTCGGGACTGAGCGTCAGGCCTGCCAGCGCGCATACCGCCGTCGTCAACCTGTATCGGCGCTCGTGCGCGTTGGGCGGTCAGCCGCGCCGGGCGTTACGGCGACTTCGACCTGTCTGCGTTGTCGCCGCTCGCGTCATCCTTACTTCGCTCAATCACGCCGAACAAATGCCCGCCATGGTCGGCGGCGGTCCAGAACCCCGCGTAGTGATCGCGGTAGATCATCACCCGCGCTGTGTACGTCCCCAGGCCAGGGACCGCGAGGTCGTCGACGCAAATGATCGGCGTGTCGCCCGCCCAGCGGACCGGCAGCGTCAACGGCAACGCCACGTCGGCGTCGCCGTAGCGGATGCGGGCCTGGAAGAGCCACCGCTCGTCACCCAGGTGCTTCACCTCGCCCAGCTCGTAACGCTCCTCGGCCAGCTTGCCGTCGTCGCGGCCGGTCACGGTGTAGTGACCGACAAGCGCGGCATGGCTGAGCGTCTTCTCCAACTCGGCAACGAGCTGGCCCAGGTCTGGCGCAGCCTTCTCCTGGGCGGCGCCGGCGGGCGCGGCGACAAATTCGCAGGCGAGCGCGGCTAGTGCCGCAAGCGACGCGGCGAGAACTGGGCGCGAAGACATAGCGAGCTCCTTTGCAGTTCAACTGGGCTTCTAAACCGGTTCACCCAGTGTACTGCACGAGGGCCGCCAAACGATCCAGCCGTTCTTGCGCCCGCTCACCATGCGCGGGCGCTCGCATTGCACGGCGGCTGATCCAGGGATCGAAGTAAGCGAAGTGCCGCAGGCGTCGCTGACGCCGATTCCGCGCGCCGCCTGGAAATGGCTCGCCCCGTAGACCCGCAGCGGCGTTCGAGCCGCCTCACGCGAGAAGCTTCCAAAACGCGGCTATGTCGAAGGCCTCTGGCGATCCGCCTGGGTCGCTCGCTACCGCGCCTGCGGATAATAGCCGCCGATGTTCATGAACTGGGCGCTGTGGCCCGTGGTCGGGATGCCGCCGTTAGCGCTGGTGACGGCGCCCGCGGCGCTGGTCCGCCGGACCTGCTGCTGCAGGCGCCGGTATTGAACCTGCTGGGCCTGATTCATGCGCTGCTGGTCGAGTAGCGGCCGGACGTACATGAAGTAGTTAGGGATGGCCGAATCGCTTTCGCGCACGTCGAGGGCCAAATACGGGCTGATGGTCGGCTGCTGGTACACCTGCGCGAACGGCTTGGCCGTGGGCGCCGTCTGCACGGGCACCGGCGCCGGAACCGGCACGGTCGCCGGCTGCGTGTAGTAGGCATGCTTGCCGGCGCCAAAGAAGCTGCTTGCCGGGTTGTTCACGCCCGTTTTCTGCTCATACCGCCGCACCGGCTGTACGGCGCTCGCCTGGGTGGCGTAACCCTGATAGCTTTGCCCGCCAGCCCGTCGGTCCGCGGGGCCCGCCAGTCCCACCGCCAACGCCAAAACCGCCGCATGGCCGACGCGCATGAGAAGCCTCCTTGCCGAAAAGTAATGCTGCGGCGCACGTTCCCAGCCCTTCGCTCCCTGCGCCATACGCTTTACCTTATCGGCACAGGCGCCCTGACCGCTCCGCTCGAAATGGTAGAATAGCGCCCGCAGCTAGCACCGGCGCGCACGGGCCGTTGTCAGAACCATCCCCTCTCAATACCCGACTTCCGCACCCGACCACTGACAACTGACCACCAACTACCAACTACCGACTACCGACTACCGACTGCCCACTACTGGCCTCCAACACCTCCCCCATCCACCCCGCCAATCACCACCCCCGCAGAGTCAAATCCCTCCATGATTACCGTCGGCATGAACTACCACGTTATCGAAGGCAAGCAGCAGGACTTTGAGTCGAAGTTCGCCGCCGTGCTCGACGCCCTCCATGCCGCGCCCGGTCATACGCAGTCCACCCTCTGGCGCGACGTGGCCGACGGCGCCTCGTATCTCATCACTAGCGAATGGTCCGACGAAGAGGCGTTCAAGACCTTCATTCAAAGCCCCGCCTTTCGAGACGTCACCAACTGGGGCAAAGAACAAATCCTCTCCGGACGGCCCCAGCACAAGATCTACAAGAATACATAACGGCGCGGCTCGTCCTGCGCAGCTTCCGACATTGGCCCGAGCTCAGTCGCTACGCCCCGCGCCTCGCCGCCGCGCTTGTAGCGCAGCCCGCGCTCATAGCCCAGCCGCGGACCTGGCCAGCTTCAGCTAGCGGGCGCTCTGACGCGCAAGCCGCTCCGCTGCGGCGGCCCAGCGCCCGTCGGGCCGCGGTTCGTACGCGGCCAGTGGAAAGCTGCGCCGCACGACCTGGCGGGCCTGGGCTGCGTCGGCGATGTCGCCCGCCGCGATCGCCTGCATCAGGCAATTGCCGATCGCCGTCGCTTCGATCGGCCCGGCGACGACCGGACGCCTGCAGGCGTCGGCGGCCATCTGGCATAATAGCGCATTCTGCGTCCCTCCGCCCACGATGTGAATTCGCTCCAGCCGCCGCCCGACCAACTGTTCGAGATAACCCAGCACCTCGCAGTACTTCAGCGCCAGGCTCTCCAGGGCGCAGCGTATCGTCGCGCCGTGCGTCGCGGGCGCCGATTGCCCTGTCTCGCGACATAGCGAGCCGATCTCCGCAGGCATGTTTCGCGGCGCCATCAGCCGCGGATGATCCGGATCGATGATTGCCTGCAGCGGCTCGGCTTCTTCGGCCAGCACCATCAGTTTGTGCCAGTCATAGTCGTATCCCTCGTGCCGCCAGATGCGCTGGCACTGCTGCATCAGCCACAAGCCGGAGATGTTCTTCAGCAGTCGCGTCGTGCCGGCGACGCCCGCTTCATTGGTGAAGTTCCAGCGAAAGACCTCGTCGTTGATCAGCGGCGTCGGCGTCTCGACCCCCATCAGCGACCAGGTGCCCGAGCTGATGTAGCACCAGTCGAGCGCCGTGCCGCTCCCCTCCGATAGCGCCGGCACGGCCAGCACCGCGCTGGCCGTATCGTGCGAGCCTGGCAGCACGACCTGCACGTTCCTCAGACCGGTTTCCTCGGCCACTGCCGGCAACAAGGGTCCCAGCGCCGTGCCGGGCGGCGTGATCTCGCCAAAGATTCCGCGCGGCAGTCCCAACGCCGTGATCAGCCGCTGCGACCAATCGCCCGTGTGCGGGTTCAGTAGCTGCGTGGTCGACGCCATCGTCCGCTCATTGGCGGCCACGCCCGAGAGCATCCAGTGGAACAAGTCCGAGATCATGAGCAACCGGCCTGCGCATTCGAGCGGCGGCGAGCCCGATTGCTGCACGGCGAGCAGTTGGTAGATCGTATTGAGCTCCAGGAATTGCAGCCCGGTCTCCGCAAAGACCTCCTCGCGGGAAACGGCGGCGAAGGCCCGCTCAAGCGCACCGCGGGTGCGGCGATCGCGGTAAGCGACCGGTGCAGCCAGCAGTTCGCCCTGCCGATCCAGCAGGCCGAAATCGACCCCCCACGCATCGACGCCGACGCTCACTACGGCGTCGCCGAACTGCCGGGCCGCCGCCTGCAGCCCCGCTACGACTTCCGACCAGAGGTGGAACGTCTGCCAGTACAGCCGCCCGTTCACATTGACCGGTGCATTGGCGAAGCGGTGGATCTCGCCGAGTTCGAAGATCTCGCCGTCGAACAGTCCTGCCAGCACGCGGCCGCTGGAGGCGCCCAGATCGATGGCCAGATAGACGCGCCTGGTCATGCGTTGCCCCGGAAAGAGATGAAAAGGACAAAATGGCCAGGCGCCTCGCGGCTGCCGCCCTCGAAGGCGCGGCCCGGCCAACGTTGGCTCAGCGCCAATCGTGGTCGATCCTGGTTGTGGCCGTCAAGTGTTTACTGGCCAAGCGGTTAAGACGCGGCAGCGCTGGTCCGCCGCGGTTTTGGTCGACCGTACAAGGTAAATAACCGGCCCCCAAGTCGCCGATATTAAGGACTGGCCTCCGCAAAGTTGACTATATGGACCATATTTATTAAGATTGTGATGCCCGCCATGAGCAAGCCCGCTTCCCACCGCTTGAACTCTCCAGGGGCCGCCGCCGACCGCCCGCGGCTGGCCATATATTCTACGGAGCCTGAGATGCCGTCTAGCGCCCTGGTGTTTCCGTCAGCCGCCCCCGCGGAGCGGCTCTGGCCCGGCGGGCCGCGCCTGCCAGCAGACGGCTTCCAGCCCCTCGATCCCACGCCCGAGTTGTTGGCTGAATTGGCAGAAGCGAGCGCTCGCCTCGAAGCCGCCCAGCCCGAACAGATCATCGCCTGGGCCCACCAGCGATTTGCCCCCCACCTGACGATGGCGACCGCCTTCGGCCCCGAGGGAGCGGTGATCCTGTCGATGCTCGCCCGGATTGCGCCGGAGACCTACGTCTTCAATCTCGACACCGGCTACCAGTTTCTGGAGACGCTCGATTTGCGAGATCGCATCGCGCGAAAGTACGGCATCGAGGTCGACATGCTGCAACCAGCGCTCACCGTCCCCCAGTACGAAGCGCAGCACGGCGGACCGCTCTATAAAATTAACCCGAACCAATGCTGCTTCGATCGCAAGGTGAAGGTCCTCCGCGCGGCGGCCCAGGGACATCACGCGTGGATGAGCGGCATCCGCCGCGATCAGAGCCCCGACCGCGCCCGTGCGGCCATCGTCGAGTGGGACAAGAAGTTCAATCTGGTGAAGATCAGTCCCCTGGCCAACTGGACGAAGAAGGATGTTTGGACGCGGATCATGGCTGAGGACGTGCCCTACAATCCGTTGCACGACCAAGGCTATCCCAGCATCGGCTGCTGGCCCTGCACCCGCGCAGTGGCCGACGGCGAAACCGACGATCGCGCCGGCCGCTGGAGCGGCACGGCCAAAACCGAGTGCGGCCTGCATACCTTGGAGCAGCAGGACGGAAGCGGGATTTGAGAGTGGGGATTGTTGGTTGTTCGTTGTCAGTTGTCAGTTGTCAGTTGTTTGTTGTCAGGCGTGGTCCGAACGAACCTTACCCAACCTCCTCCTTCACCACGCCAACTACTTCCGCGCCCTCGCCCCTACGATGCGACCGTCCCTTAACAACGGACAACTGACAACTGACACGTACAACCGACCCCCCACCCCATGCTTTCCGCCAGAACCCAATACGCCATCCTCGCCATGCTGCAACTCGCCCACGACTTCGCAGTCGGCGAGCCGGTGCAGGTGCGTCGGATTGCCCAGCGGCACGGCATTCCCTCGACCTTCCTCGTGCAAATCCTGCATGAACTGCGGCGGGCTGGGTTGGTCGCGAGCACCCGCGGCGCCGGCGGCGGCTATCGCCTCAGCCGCCCGCCGGGCGAGATTACGCTCTCGGACGTCGTCGACGTGTTCGAACCGGCCGACGAGCCGGCCGCCTGCGCTGCGAGCCGGTCCCCCTGGGGATCAGCCCTGGTCGACGTCTGCTGCGAGCTGACCCGCGCGCGCCGCCAGCGGCTGCAAGCGCTCACGCTGGCCGAGCTGGCCGACCGCGCCCCCGTGGAAGCTGGGCCGATGTGGTACATCTAGTTGCAGAGACTGAGCCGCTGGCGGCGGCGTGCTGCAATTGCGACGCAACGATCCGTTTTCGCTGTGGATGAGCGATCGTCTCTAAGTCCAGCGCTGTCGATGCGCTCACTACGCGTCAGCACTTCCGGCAGGCCGGGTCTGCGGCCGGATTGCTCGAAGGCCATTGAGCAGTTACTCAATACAGCGGGTCGCTAGCCTCCAGATTGTGCAGCGCCGCCCCCGCCGGCATGCCGATCTCCTGCAGTTTCACTCGCAATAGCCGCAGCCCGTGCTCGAAGTCGAACACCTCGAAGATGAGCAGGTGCTCCGCCGGTTCGGCGCCCTCCCGCTCGTCGAGTTGACGCAGATAGTTGGAATATATTCCGGCCCGCGCTGCTTCCAGCGCCGTCCGCAGCGGCAGGATATAACGGCTGTAGACCTCCTCGGGCGACAACGACGATCTAAAAGAAATGCCGACGCGCTGCATAACTTACCCCTCTCGGTCGCGGGCCGCCGCCGGATCGTCCCTGGCAAAATCGGCCCTGCGATGATTCTGATGGAAACGGCGACGCGGCCCCACTTCACTGCCTGCCCCGCTGCGGCGCGTCACCGGTACAGTAACCGTAGCGATCAAGTCTCGAGGCGACCGCGGCTAAAAACAGTTAAAAGTGAATGCACGTTATGGCCCTTTGGCGGCCGTCTTACGCGTTCAACGGCGACGTACGGGGAAGGCGTCCTCGGTCTATTGCGTTACGCGCCACTCTCATGAAGAATGTAAACCCAACCACTTCAACTCCCTATGATCGTTGAAGCCGCCTGGCCGCCGCCCAGCGTCGATGTCAGCACTCTCAACGGAGAAACTCCCACACGCGCCAAAGTGTATAACCTTGGTGTGATCGCGACGACGACTTGTCGCACGAAGCACGCGCGGCAGCCCGTGCCAGGAACATGCAAGGTCTGTTGTTGTCGGCTGCAACGCCTGTAGGGCTTCAGTTAGGCCCGTTTGGCGCCGTATTGGCCCCCTCGACTCGTTGTAATAAATTATATTTGTGTTTGAACCAATTATTTTTCCTCAGCCTCCACTAAGGCAGCCTAGATGAGCACCGAAGACGCCGTCACCAACAAGAAAACTCGCCGCCCGCGGGCCAACAGCAAGAGCGGCGCCGTCCGCGCGTATTTGAAGCGCAAACCCAACGCCGGTCCGACGCAGGTTTCCAAGGCCCTGAAGAAGAAGGGCATCGATATTTCGCCGGCACACGTGAGCAACGTGAAGGCGTCCCTCAAAAAGGCCGCCGGCGGCAGCGGCGCGCCTGCCGCGACGCGCGGGCGCGGCCGTCGCGGTCGGCCCGTTGCGACTGCCGATCGGGTGAGCCTCGCCGGCCTCATCGAAGCAAGGGACTTCGTCAAGAGCGTTGGCGGCGTGGAAAGGGCCAACGAGCTGATCAGCGCGCTGACCAAGCTGCAGGATTAGCTCCGCAGCCGCCCGCCCGCAGCCCGCATTCACATCGCGGCGTGCTGCCTGCCGACGTAGCCGGCCGGGCAGCACGCCTTGTTTCGCGCGCGGCAACGATACTTCGCGACGCCGCCGGCGTGCTTCGCCCTGCGTTCGCCGCGCGTCGTTTTCCGACGACGGCGCCAAGCCTGGCCATGTCCTCATGGCATTACCAGGAGTTCTATTGAGCACTGCGCAACTAATGAACCGTCCGCGGCTGTCGGCTATCGGCTAGCAGCCGACGGCCAGAGCGAAAATGCCTAATTCAGGCCGCTAGCCGCTAGCCAAATCTACAACGGTTCATTAGCGGCGCAGGAATCAATAGTGCGTCGCAAGCGCAAAGCTGCTTACTCCTCGGGCCGTGTCCCTGGCAATTGGGCGGCGCAGCAACCTCCGTAAAAGAAAAGAAGGCCCCGCCATGCGCGCGCTTACGCCTGAACCAGCGAGAAACTTCTTCTCATGCGGGCGAAGGCCCCGGCCCCGCTTAGCATGAGGCCCGCAAGGAACAAACTCGCCGGTTCTGGCACGACCTTCACCACTGTGGCGCCAGTCGAGTTCACGGTGCCGAATAACTGGTTTCCGGATGCCGTTTGCGAGTAACCTAGCTGCTCAAAAGTAGGAGATGTTGCGAAATCATTTATGTACAGCCAAAAATCGTTCGTTGCAGGAGCGTATTGCACGCGGTCGGCGCCCGTTCCCAGGGAATCGGCGCCGAATACGCCGCCGACCCGCAACCTGCCCGCGGGAGCGAAGGCGCTGCCCGCCGGGTCGTAACTGAACGACAACGCCGATCCCAAGGCAATGTTCAGACTGACGAGCGATATGTCGGAGGTGTTATCCGTTACGGCGATCGCGGGATCGTACGTGATTACAAACTCGCCGGTTACCGGATCAACTGGCGCCGGACCCGCCCCGACAAAAACTTGCATGCTGGCGGCGGTGAATTGCACATTAAGGGTGACGGGACTCGCGCTGGCACAAGGAGTCGCCAGTGCGAGCGACAACAAGAGGAGCAAGCACAATCGTAATGTCTTGCAGTTCATTAGACTGCCTCCTTCAGGACGAGAAAGAAACAAGGCCGCAGAACAAAATTTCCAAACCAGTCCGAAATTATGGCCGACGCAAATCTTAAAACGCAACTAAATTCGTCAACACGCAGCACGAGCGGCTGCGAAGCAGGTCCCGATCGTCGTCGCGAAAGCAACGGAATCCGGGGGGGGGGGTCGGCGCGAAAGTGGTTCGACGTTGCTGGCAAGTTGCCTGGACCGGTCCGGCGGGACTTGTCTACGGCCATCTACCTCTCCGGCGCCACGGAAACCCAGGCAGCGTTTCAAAGATCAACGCCGCCGACGAACAAGAGCAAGCGTTTCTGGTCAAGCTTGCGGGGCAAAAGCCCGTTGATCTGCTGGCGGAGCGGATCGAGACGCCGGGGCGGCTGGATGAACGGTGGGCGTCATTCTCTGTGACCGGCGATGCCGCTATGTGCGCAAGATCGCCTGGGTATTCGACGCCGACGCGAACGAAGCGAACGTACCGAACTGGGCAATCATCCAGGGCGCTGCCGCCTGGTCGCTACGCAGCAACGCCAAGCAACACGCCAAGGTACAGCAGTGCTTGGAAGACATCGCTGCGGCCGAAAACGAACCAATAGCCGTGCGGAGCAAGATCCAAGAGCTGCTCGCAGAAAATGAGGAGGACCAGGGCCGTTCGCAGTGAACGCTCAGGCGTTCGGCGGAGCTGCTCGATCAAAGAACTCGCCTAATCGCACGGCAAAGCCAGGCAGCACGTCCGCACCGTCGAGCGTGCCTTGCACGTCAATTTCACGGAATTGATCGGGCGCCGTATAGAGGACAGCGGTCCGCGTGCGCGGGTAGATATACCAGATCAGCCGCACGCCGGCTCGGAAATACTCCTCCAGCTTCGTTTTCATCTCGCGCGACGTATTGCCCTCAGAAATGATCTCGACGGCCAGGTCGGGCGCCGCTTCGGGAACCTTGTGCCGCATCAATTCAGCAGGGGGCAGACGTTCCCAACTGACAAACGCCACGTCGGGGGCGCGCATGCGGTTGGGCAGGATGTGCAGTTGCCCTGCTTCGCCTGATACTACGCCGCGCGGATTGCTCCGCAGATAATCGCTGATGAGCGAAGCCAGCACCGTAGCGAGCACCGATTCGTAAAACCCCATCGGCTTCTCCACGAGGATGCCATCGACCAGTTCGCACACTCGATCTTCGTGCTCCTTGAGCCAGACGGCGTGCTCGACCGTCGCGAGGCCTAGCGGCGGGTAGAGAAGAATCCGCTCCAGCGGCACGCCGCCGAGGTGCTCCTGCAGGTCGGCGAGCGACCAGTGGTGCGGCAGCGGAAACGGCGGCGACGACGCAACAACTGTCAGCGAAGGCGGCGCGGTCGTCGGCATGATATCCGCGGCGGACATGCGTTTTCCTTACGGGCGAGGAGTGGGCCAAGCCATTATCGTCGCCGCCGGGGCGGTTGGCAAATGCGATCGCTCAGCGGTCAGCGGTGATCAGTGATCGGTGATCAGTGATCAGATAACTAACCACTAACCACTAGCCACATCGCCCCCGCTGAAGCCTCGACGTAGCTAGGTCGGGGCTGGGGTGGAGTTGGTAGTGCATCGTGTGCCGTTCAGAGCGCCGTCACCCGCCGCTCATCGAGCAGCTTGACGACCCGCTTCACGCACTCGTCGACGCTTAGCTCCGCCGTGTTCAGCACCAGGTCGGACGACGCCGGCGGTTCGTACGGCGCGCTCACGCCGGGATAGTTGGCGATCTCGCCGCGGTCCGCCTTGTCATACAGGCCTTCCTGATCCCGCTGCCGACAGACTTCTATCGGCGCGTCTAGATGCACCACCAGGAACCGCTGCCGGCCGACGACTTCCGCCGCCTTCTGACGCACCGCTTCCTCGGGCGCTAGCAAGGCCGCCAGGCAGATCAGCCCCGCGTCATTGAGCAGCTTCGCGGCCTCGGCCCCGCGGCGCAGGTTCTCGCTACGATCGGCCACGGTGAAACCCAGATCGCGGCTGATGCCCCGCCGCAAGTTCTGCCCGTCGAGCACGCAGACGGCCCGCCCCAGATCGAATAGCTTGCGCTCCACGGCGTAGGCGATCGTCGTCTTGCCGGCGCCGGCGAGCCCCGTAAAGAGGATCGTCGTCGGCTTGTGGCCCAGGCGGCCGGCCCGCTCGCTGGGCGTCACCGCACTGTGCTCGACCTGCAGTTGCTCGGCGGCTTCGGCTTCCCAGTGATCGAGCGAGCCGGCCGCCGTCCGGTCGAGGATCATCCCCGCGCCGACGGTGACGTTCGTCATCCGGTCGATCACGATAAACGCCCCAGTCCCCTTGTTCTGCCGGTAGCCGTCGAACGCGATCGGCTGGTTGAGCCGGATATGGCAGCGGCCGATCTCGTTAAGGCCCAGCTTGTCCGCCTCCTGTCGATGGAGCGTGTTGACGTCGATGCGATAGCGCAAGTTGCTCACCGAGCCGGCGGCCAATTTGCTCGATTGCTTGAACCAGTACTGCTTGCCCGGCGCCAGCGGCTCCTCGGTCATCCAGACGACCGTCGCGTCGAAGGCTTCGGCCACCTGCGGCACGTTGTCCGGCCGGACGAGCATGTCGCCGCGGCTGACGTCGATCTCATCGGCGAGCGTCAGCGTCACCGCCTGCGGGGCGAAGGCCTCGTCGAGCTCGCCGTCGTAGGTGACGATCGACTTGACGCGGCTCGTCTTCCGCGAGGGAAGCGCCATGACCGTCTCGCCCTTGGCGATCCGTCCCGAGGCCACCGTCCCGCAGAAGCCGCGGAAGTTA
>JADLBW010000053.1 GCA_020847515.1 Pirellulales bacterium
CCCTGAGCCGCAGATCGTGCGGCACTATGTGAACCTGTCGACGCAGAACATGTCGGTCGACACCCATTTCTATCCCTTGGGCAGTTGCACGATGAAGTACAACCCCAAGCGGAACGAGCGGGCCGCGGCGATGCCCGCCTTCGCCGACCTCCACCCGCTGCAGCCGGCCGAGACGATCCAGGGGATGCTCCACGTGCTGTACAAGATGCAGGCGTACCTGTCGGAGATCTCCGGGCTGCCGGCATGTTCGCTGCAACCGGCCGCCGGGGCCCATGGCGAGTATGCCGCGCTGCTGGTGGCCGCGGCCTACTTCCGTGACATCGGGCAGAGCAACCAGCGCAAGCGCGTCCTCGTCCCCGACAACGCCCACGGCACGAACCCGGCCAGCGCCGTCATGGCGGGGTTCGAGACAGTCACGATTAAGACGCTCAAGAACGGCGGCGTCGACATGGCCGACTTCCACGCCAAGCTCGACGACCGCATCGCCGTCTTTATGATCACCAATCCCAACACGGTCGGCGTCTTTGAGCCCGCCATGCGGGAGATCGCCGACGCAGTGCACCAGCGCGGCGGCCTGGTCTACCTCGACGGCGCCAACATGAACGCCATCCTCGGCGTCACGCGGCCCGGAGACTGGGGCGCCGAAGGTTGGGGCGCCGACATGCAGCATTCCAACCCCCATAAGACCTTCAGCGGCCCCCACGGCGGCGGCGGCCCCGGCGCGGGGCCGATCTGCGTGACGGAGCGGCTGGCGGCATATTTGCCGGGGCCCGTGGTGAAAAAGGAGTTGCGAGGCGCGAGTTGCGCGGCGCGAGAAGACGAAAATGCTCCTTTCTCGCGCCTCGCGCCTCGCAACTCGCAACTGCCTCAATACTCACTAACGTCCCCGCCCAAATCGATCGGCCGCGTTCGCTCCTTCTTTGGCAACGTCGGCGTGCTGCTGCGGGCCTACTGCTACATCCGCACGCACGGGCCGGACGGCCTGCGTTCGGTCAGCGAAAATGCGGTGCTCAACGCCAACTACCTGCTGAGCCGCGTGAAGCACTTCCTTCCCGTGCCGCAGGGCGATCGCTGCATGCACGAGTTCGTCGCCAGCGGATCGAAGCTGAAGGCCGAGCGCGGCGTCGCGGCGATGGACGTCGCCAAGCGGCTCTTGGACTTCGGCTATCACGCCCCGACGGTCTACTTTCCGCTTACCGTCCCCGAGGCGATCATGGTCGAGCCGACCGAAACGGAAAGCAAGGAGACGCTCGACGCCTTCGCCGAGACGCTGTTCCGCATCACCGGCGAAGACCCGCAGCTACTGCACGAGGCCCCGCACACGACCTCGATCAGCCGCCCCGACGAAGTCCAAGCCGCCCGCCAACCGACTCTCTGCTGTCCGGTTTGTTGATTTCATGCGTCTCGCGGAGGTGCGGGGGCGTGCGACACGGATCAGTTGTCTGTAAGAATTGTCAGTGGTCAGTTGTTCGTGGTCAGTTGTGAATGGTGAAGCCGCAATTGGCAGTGGCGTCGCCAACAACTGACAACTGACAACTGACAACTGACCTCCGACCTCCGACCTCCGAACGAGATCCGCCCCCACCGCTATGACGCCTTGCCGATTGATCGTCGACCCGCCGCTCGAGGGGGCGTGGAACATGGCCGTCGACGAGGCGCTGCTCGAAGACGCTGCCGAGCGCGGCACGGCGACCTTGCGGTTTTACCAGTGGGCGGAGCCGACATTGTCGCTCGGCTACTTCCAGTCCTACGACGAGCGCCGCACGCACGCCGCCAGCCGTGCCGCGGCGGTGGTTCGGCGCTCCAGCGGCGGCGGGGCGTTGATGCATGACCGCGAGCTCACCTATTCGCTCAGCGTGCCGGCGCCGCACCCCCTGGCGCGCCAGTCCGCACAGCTCTATCGCGTCGTCCACAAAACGCTGATCGCCGCACTGGCCCAGTGGCGGCTTGCTGCGGCCATGTACGGCGACGTGCCGCCCGCCTGCCTTGCCCCACCGTCGGACGAGGCCCGTACGGGCGCAAACCAGCCCGGCGCTGCAGAGCCCTTTCTCTGCTTCGACCGCCGCGCGGAAGCGGACGTGATTCTTACGAAATCGCAATCGAGCAGCCCCGCTGCCAAAATTTGCGGCAGCGCCCAGCGCCGCCGGCGGGGGGCTGTGCTACAGCACGGCGGCGTGTTGCTGGGCCGCTCGGCGGCGGCCCCGGAACTGCCCGGCCTCGAGGAGGCGGGAGCCGCCCGTATTGAGCCGGCGGAACTGGTCCGCCGCTGGACGCCTAAGTTGGCCGGCGCCCTGCAGCTTACGCTGCTCCCCCAGGCGCTGCCTGCCGAACTTATGGAGTCTGCTCAACAACTACATCGCATAAAATACGGCGCCCAATCGTGGACTCTGCGGCGATGAAGTTGGAGTGGGCGGCGAAGATGGTTCGATATCGTTGCTGGGCGCGCCGGACCGCACGCCTGTCACGACTCGGCACTCCGCCGGACGAGTCGTTCCGAGCCTTTAAATCGGGGGGCGCCGCCTTAGCGGCTCTCGACCCGCAGGCGGAGGTTAGCCTGCTGGCTCGGCAACCCGCAGGTATTTCCATGAAAGAAGCAGTGGCCGGGGGCTGTGCCCTTGTGCGTGGCCGGCTAGAATTCCCAATGTCGGCGGGGTCCGGAATTTGCTGGTTCCGTCGACATCGGCGTGTTATTCTCGCAGAGAGGCCTGTGGGGGGTCCGAACTGCAATCGCGCCGGTTCGATCTTGTTTTGAGGTGACTCATTGCGCGTCCAGCGTACAGGGGGGACCTGTGAAGGGACCGCCCGATTCGCGGGGCGTGCGCGCAATGGGCGTTGGCGCCGCGGGGGCCGCGCCATCGCTCGTATTGATCATCGGCCCGCCTTCAGATGTGGCCATGGACGTCATCCTGAAAGTGCTCGAAGGCGCCAAAACGGGCGCTAAGATCGCCATCAAAAAACCGGAGTTCACGATCGGCCGCAGCCAATCGTGCAGCCTCTGCGCCGGCAGCAGCGCGATCAGCCGGCAGCACTGCATGATTACGCGCGACGAAGCGCGCGTCGTCGCCAAAGACCTGGGCAGCCGCAACGGCACATTGGTCAACGGCCAGAAGATCGAGGGCGAAGTCGAGCTCGCCAGCGGCGACGAGATCGCCATTGGGCCGCTTAAGTTCTTGATCACCATCACTCCAGGCATCAACAACGCAAAGCAGCCTGAAGTGAAATCGGTCGCCGAAGCCGTGAGCCGCACTGCCCTGAAGCCGCACGTCGACGTCGACGACGATGATATCTCCAAGTGGCTGCTGGGACCCTCCTCGGCCCTGAGCGAAACCCAGACGATTCGGATCGACGACACGAACGCGGTCCAACGAATTCGCGAAGCCGCCGAGCAGGACGAAGCCGACGCCGAGTCGGCCGACCCGTCGGAAGCGGAGACCCAGGCGCTGGAAGGTGCAGACGACGAGAAGTCAGAAGACTCGCCTAAGAAATCGGGGCCCGGCAAGCTGCCCAAGCTGCCGCCCAAACCATCCGCCAAGGATAGTCGCGAAGCAGCAGCCGAGGCCCTGCGGGCCTGGAGCCGGCGCCGCTAAACAGCGCCCAGTTCTGATCTGAAGGCGGCCTGACGGCAGCTTGTGTGCGCGGGTCAGTTCTACGCCAGCGGCACTTCGCGCACTTGGGCCGGGTGCGGTATTCGATCGCGCGTTCGTTAGTAGACTAACGATCGCGGCGATTGCCCCCGCTGCGCTCTTGGAAATACCGCGGCGGCCGCGGATCGCCGAACCAGGCCGAACAGAACCGCCTGGAGCAAGCCGACGTATTGAGTTAAGCTCGCTCTAGGCGAATTGTTTTTACTCTGCTCGAAATTGCTATCCGGCGCCGCTATGGACGTACCTCGTAGTTCCTCTGACAAACCGGAGAAGCGTTCTCAGGCCGCCCTGCTGGGCCTGGCCTTCGACGCAGCCGACGGCCAGAAGCGAATCACCCGCGGGCCGAACTTTCTTCTCGCCGGCGGTTCGCAGGAAACGCACGGTTTCATGCAGGAAACGGCGATCAAGATCAACGAACGTCTCAGTCGCGAGGGGCGCCAGCTCGCCGACGTATCGGTAAGCGAACTGCGGGATATCGTGGCGGACATCCAGCGCTAGCGCCGACCGATCGGCGCTGGCTCGACCACAGCCGCACGCTGCTGTAGGTCTCGACTCTCGGCAGTTGGCGTCTCAAGCAGGCGGCGGCCCGCCAGCAGCCTGTTGAAAAACGCCGTCGTCGCGTTTGTCCATCTCGCCAAGCGCCAAGCAAAGCTCGCCGCGGCTCGCGCAACGAGCGTTTTCAAACGCTCGTTTTCGCGTTGCATCCCTGCGAGGGCGCAAGCGGTTGTTTCTCACGGGCCTGCTAGGGGTGGTTGGCGTGCGCCCCTTGGAGATTCCAGCGATCGATGCGCCAGGGGCGACCCTCCAATTCATAGCGGGCGATGCGTGAAAGCTGCAGCGTCACGTGCCGATGAGCGTCGCCCGTTGCGCCGCCCAGGGTAAACGTCGTGCCGACCACGGCCCGGCCGCCGTCGAAGATCGGTTCGGTCGCCTCGTCCAAGGAGATCGCGCCCTTGGCTTCGCTCGCTGCATGGGTCACCGGCTCGCTGCGCAGCTTATCGAGGATTATCGCTTCGGCGGCGGCCTCGTCGGTCGACGGCGGTCCCATTTGGCGCGGGGGCAGCAGCGCCGATGCGCCGTCGGCGCTGAGCAGTTCGCGAGCGTCCTTCATCCGCCCGCTCGCCAGCAAATCGAGCCATTGGCGGGCCGTTTCGACGGCCTGCCGCTGCATGAGCGCATCGCGGACCGATCCTCGGACGAGCGCTCCCGCCATGCAGGCCAAGGCCAGCGCTAAGCCGAGCCGAGCCAGGCCTTCGCCGGTGAGGGCGCCGCCGGAGCGGCGGATCTTGCCCAGCGCGAGCAGGGCGACGCCGATGGCGGCCGCCGGCGCCAGAAAGAAGGCTGGCCCTACAAAGGCGACCAGCGAGCTGAGGCCCAAGGCCAGGGCGACGACCGCCGCGGGGCTCACCTGGCGATAGCCGACTTCGTCTTCCAGTAGTTCGGGGGAGGTCTGCAAGGCGCCGTCCTATCAACACTTCTTCCAGGCGTTGAGCCGAGCACTGATTTTGCAGCAGCGGTTCAGGCTTGGGCAAGCCCGTTCCGGGCGAGCATCACTGCTGCAAGTCGGGAAAATCCTCTTGGAGAACCGCCTTCCCGACGGTGTATATCGGGGCGGAAAACTGGGCCACGACTTGCTGGGCCCACCCTGCGCCGTCCGCAGGCTTCCAGACGCCGGCTTTGAAGGGAAGAAACAGCGAATAGGCCGCAAAGCTCGTGAACATGACCGCCAGGCACAAGCCGACCAGCAGGCCGCCGGCCAAATCCAAGGGCGGAACGAAACGCATCCGCACCCGCGACGACCGGTCGGAAATGATCCGCAGGATCGTCACCGAAAAAAAGAACACGCCCCACACCGAAGCAAACCAGAAGGCCCACTCGTTGGCGGCGCTCGGCTGGGCCTGCTCGACGACGTAGGCGCCCAGCGTCGGCCCCCAGTACCAGGCGAGCATCGACGCGAACATGATGCACAACAGCGAAACCGTATTGCTCCACAGGCCTTCGTTCACCGTCATCGCCAGGCCAGCGAAGAACACGAACAGCAGTACGACGGCGAGGTAATTCATGGCGGCGTGAGCGAAGGCGACTGTGGGCGGCGTGACGATGAATTGTTAACGGTCTGTTGTCCGTTGTCCGTTGTCGGTTGCGACTGGCTAGCTCCAGCACTTCCGCAACTGACAACTGACTACTGACGTCTGAAAACTAACCCTACTCCTACTTCAATACCCGCTGCAACTCCTGCAGCGAAGTGATGCCCTTGGCGACCAGCAGGATTCCTTCCTCCTGCAGCGATCGCTGGCCGTCGGCGCGGGCGGCCTTTTTGAGCAGTTCCAGGCTGGGCTGCTTGGCCAGAATTTCGCGCATCTGATCGGTCACCATCAAGAGCTCGAAGATTCCCGTGCGACCTATGTAGCCGATCTGCTGGCAGGTCTGGCACGGCTTCTCCACCTCCTCGGGCTTAGGGGGGCGGAAAAGCTGCTGCACCTTGCCGGGGGGAATGCCCAGCTTCTTCAGCACCTCGGCCGGCGGCGCGTAGCCCACCTTGCAGTCCGGACAGAGTTTACGAATCAATCGCTGATACAACACCGCCGTCGCCACGGCGGCGAACTGCTTCTGCGGAACTTTCATCTGCAGAAACCGCAACAGCGCTTCGGCGCTTTCGCGGGCCTGGACGCTGGTGATGATGAGGTGATTGTCCTGCACCTCGTTCATCAAGAGCGTACAGCTTTCAGCGTCGACCATGTCGCGGATCACGTACACGTTGGGGTACAGCCGCACCAGGCCGGGTATGATCGTGGCGGGCGTTTCTCCCTTGGACGCGTCGTAGGTGTGAACGGTGATGTTCTGGATCTCGTGCTCGCGGCGGCTCTTCTCTTCGATGGCGAAGAAATCCCGCATTAGCCGGTCGGTTTCCTCGAGCGAGGCGTTCATCAGCGTCGTCAGCCCGCCGCCGGGCAGCGTCGAGAAGATCGCCAGTCCCTGGTCGCGGTGCATCACCTCGTTCCACTGATCGCGCAGCGCCTCGCGCATGCCGAGGCTTTCGTAGGTGGGCGGCTTCTGCTTGTCGTTCAGCCGAGTGAGAACCACCCGCTCGCCCCCCGCGACGCCCTGCGACACCATCGGCATCATGTACTTCGTGCCTTCGAACTGCGCGGCAAAGCGGCCGGCTTGCTTCTTCCGGCGGTCTTTGGGATCGAGATTCGCCAGCGTCTTCATCACGGCCAGCATCACGTCGCCCGACTCCCGATCGCGGGCGTCGCCGTTGTGCCAGACGCCGTCGATCTCGTGACGCACGGCGACCGCCTGCGGCCCATATTCGAGCAGCGCCCGGTCGCTGCGGCGACGCGCCTTATCGGCGATCAAGTCCTTCACCAGCAGGTAGCCGGGCGATTGTCGAGCGATCAGCAGGTTGGCGTTGTCGGCGTTGGCGTCGGCGGCGCCGAGGGCGAACAGATCGACGGCCTCGCCTTTTTCGTAGTCCGCCTTCCGCTCGCTGCTGACCTTCAATCCCGCCTTGCCGGCTAGGCTGGCGAAAAGATGCCGCCACCAACTGCCGGTAAGCACCGTCTGATGCGGCAGGACGTGGCGGTTATGCACCACGAAATAAGGAATGAAGCTGGCTATCAGCACGATGAGCAGCGCCAGCGGGCGGGCCCAATGGGGGATCGGCAGGAAGAACGTCGCGACGGCCGCGACGGCAAAGGGGAAAAAGACGACCGGGTTCCACTTCTTATGGCCCAGGTCGAAGATCTGCGCGTCGCGATTCACCCAGTCGCCCATCGCCACCCACGACAGGAACAGGGCGATCGACAGCGCCGGAAAGATGACCGCCGCGACGCCGCCGGAGTGCGTTGCGCTGCGCAGCACCCCCATGCCGCCGTCGGCCGGGGGGGCGCTCGTCGGCGGGGCGGCCGCGTCTTGCGCCAAGAGAGGCGAATCGAGCGACAGCGTCGCCGCCAATGCGGCCAGAACGAACCCCAAAAACAGCAGTTGCCGCATCAGAGAATTCCAGGTTGTTTGACGTCGATGCCTTTGAGCGCCATCTTCAGCGCTTCGCGGTTGGGGGCGACCTCCATGGCGACTTCGCGGTCGATCAGCCCGTCGTCGACCAGCTTCTTGAGGCTCTGGGTGAAATCCTGCATGCCGTCTTCGGCGCCGATGCGGATGGCGTCGCCCAGTTTGTGGTCTTCCTCCTCGAGCACCAGCTTTCGCACCGTGGGCGTAAAGGTCATGATCTCGACCGTCGGCACGCGACCGACGCCCGGCTTGATGCTTTTGAGCAGTTTCTGCGCGATGATGCCTTTCATGTTCATGGCGATCGCGCTGCGCAAGGCGCTGTGCATTTCCTGCGGAAACAGGTCCAGAATGCGGCCGATCGTCGACGGGGCGCTGGAGGCGTGGATCGTGCCGAACACCAGGTGGCCCGTCTCGGCCGCGTGGATGGCCGTCATGAACGTTTCCTTATCGCGCATTTCGCCGACGAGCATCACGTCGGGGTCTTCGCGGACGGCGTGCTTCATGCCGATCTCGAAGTCGACCACGTCCAGGCCGATCTCCCGTTGGTTGATCAGGCACTTGTCCTCGGTGAAGACGAATTCGATCGGGTCTTCCAGCGTGAGGATGTGCTTGCGGTAGCGCTTGTTGATCCAGTTGAGCATCGACGCGATCGTCGTGCTTTTGCCCGAGCCGGTGACGCCGGCCAGCAGAACCATGCCCTGATCGTAGGTGCAGAGGTTGACGATCGACGCCGGCAGGTGGAGTCCCTCGAAGTCGGGGATCCAGCTATTGACCCGTCGGGCGACCATGCCGACGTGCCCCAACTGCTGCAGCAGGTTGACGCGGAACCGCCAGTTCGTGCCGTCCACGTCGAGCATATGGGCGAAGTCGGAGCCCCCGTCGCGCTCGAAGATCTTCCGGCTCCGCTCGTTCATCAGCGGAAAGCAGAGCCGCACCATCTCCTCGTCGTCGATCGGCCCGCGATTCATCGGCCGCAACGTGCCGTTGACGCGCACCATGGGCGGCTTGCCGACCTTGAGATGCAAGTCGCTCGCTTCGAGCTTCACGCAGGCCCGAAACAGCTTGTCGACCTCGAGCTCCTGGTGGATCGCGACAAAGCTATCGTAATCAGATTGTTTAACGCCGCTGGGACTAGCCATGGCCCCGTCTCACTTATCAGTTCCGTGGCGCTGGTGCGAAAAAGGCCGCGTTAGCGACCTGTTCGCCGGCGCTCTTCCGTTCTCGACTCCACGCACGCTCAGGCGATTTCCGCCGCGGGCGCCCGCACCGCGACGCCCCGCTCGGCCATGATCCGCTTCGTTTCCTGAATCGTATACTCGCCGAAATGGAAAATGCTCGCCGCCAAAGCGGCGTCCGCCTTGCCGATCGTTACGGCATCGGCCAGATGCTCCGGGCAGCCGGCGCCGCCGCTGGCGACTACCGGAATGGAAACGGCGCTGCTCACGGCGGCAGTCATCTCTAAATCATAGCCATCCTTGGGCCCGTCGGCGTCCATCGAGGTCAGCACGATCTCGCCGGCGCCAAGCTGCTCGACCTGCCTGGCCCAGGCGACCGCCTCGAGGCCAGTGCCGATGCGGCCGCCGTTGATGTGCACCTCCCATATTTCGCGGCCGTCGCGCGCGACGCGCTTCGGATCGATGTTGACCACGATGCACTGGCTGCCGAACCGCTGGGCGGCCGCGCGGACGAATTCCGGATCCCTTACCGCCGCCGAATTGATCGAAACCTTGTCGCATCCTGCTAAGAGCAGGGCCCGTACGTCTTCAATCGTGCGAATCCCCCCGCCGACGGTCAGCGGCATGAACACCTGCTCGGCCGTGCGGCGGACAACGTCCAGCATGATTTCCCGCCCTTCGTGGCTGGCCGTGATGTCCAGAAACACCAGTTCGTCGGCGCCCTCCTGCTCATACCGGGCGGCCACGGCCACCGGATCGCCCGCGTCGCGAAGGTTCAGGAAATTCGTTCCCTTCACCACACGACCGCGGTCGACGTCCAGGCACGGGATGACGCGCTTAGCGAGCATGAATCTGAAGACTCAAGTGACAACACGGTGGCGTCTCGCCAGCGCGACCGCCGGCGAATCCACTGGGGGTTGCCGTCGGGACGTGCCGAGCGAGCATCTGCTCCGGCCGCTGCCCGCACGTCGCTGTAGAAGTCCCAGAGGTAAGGCCGAAAACGCCGGAAGTTCCCTGAACCCCTTAGCTTACGTAGAGCAGAATGCATGGTCAACCAGACGCCGCCGCCGTTTGGCTTGGCCCGCGCGAGCGTTTAGCGGCCCCGCGTCGTCCGACCCCATTGACCGTTGCGCCGCTAAAGAGCCGCTGCCGCCCCGTCCTCCGGCCGGGGGGTCGCTTTCCATGGTGACAACGTCGATCCCAAGTGGACGCGACCCCTGGCCATAGGCCGGGGCTGCATTCGATGAATCATGGCTCATTGACGGCGCAACGCTCGATATGCTGGTCAGCTTCTAGCCCTGGAGACGCGAAGGCGCCATGTCCAGATCCGCGTGGCCATGATGATTTCCGGCAAAGCATGGCCGCGGCGCCGGACCTCCGGGCCATGGCGCCCGCCGGCCGGGAGGGCTGAACGGCCCTGACCGTCCGAGCGGCCGCACTTGGGGAGCCGTGCTCGGCGGCCTATAATCGACAGACCGGCGTTGAGCAAGCACCTGTGGCTGTCGCTTGAAAGATCCATGCATTTCCGCGATTTTGTGCGCCGCGCCGCCCGTCGGCTGACGGCCAACAGGCTTTTCCTTGGCTTGGCGCTTGTCACCGCGACGGCCGTTCCCCTTGGAACTGCCGAGGCCGCCGAGTTCGTCGTCCACATCAGCGTCGACGGATTGAACGCGGGCTACTTTCAATCGTTGGTCAACGCGGGGCGCCTGCCGAACTTCGCTCGCTTTCAGAGCGAAGGCGCTTGGACCGTCAACGCCCGGACGGACTACTCCCACACGATCACGCTGCCCAACCACACCTCGATGCTGACCGGGCGCCCGGTCACGCAGCCCGCCGGCATGCCCAACACCCTCCACCATGGTTGGACGAGCAACTCCGACCCGGCGCCGACGGCCACGCTCCACAACTCCGGCAACCCCAACGTGCCGTATAAGGCGAGCACGTTCGACGTCGCCCACGACGCCGGACTCAGTACGGCGCACTTTGCGTCCAAGACCAAGTTCATTATTTACGAGCAAAGCTACAACGCCGCCGCCGGGGCGCCGAATCCTAACGGCGCCGATAAGATCGATTACTTTTTCGCCGACGACGACGTCCCGGCGATGCAGTCGGCGCTGCTGAGCCAGTTAAGCAGCCAGCACTTCAACTACACATTCCTGCACTACGCCAACGCGGACAACGCCGGGCATAGTTCGGGCTGGGGCGGATCGGCGTGGCAGAGCGCCGTTCGCGCCGTCGACGGCTATCTGGGCCAACTGTTCGACCTCGTCGAATCCGATCCGGTACTGGCCGGTCGCACGGCGCTGGTGCTCAGCGCCGATCACGGCGGCACGAGCACCGGCCACAGCACGGCCAGCAATCCCGAGAATTACACGATCCCGTTCATGGCGTGGGGCGCCGGCGTCGCTCACGACGACTTGTACGCCTTGAACCCGCAAGCGCGCACCGATCCCGGCGCCTCCAGAATCGCTTACTCGGCGGCCGGCCAACCGATTCGCAACGGCGACGGCGGCAATCTGGCATTGTCCCTGCTCGGGTTGGGGCCGATCCCCGGCTCGTTCATCAACGCGGGACAAGACCTTCAAGTGGCCCAGTCAGGCGACTTCAACGGCGACGGGTATGTGAACCACGGCGACCTGGCAGTCTGGGGAGACGGATTCGGCGCCCCTAGCCTGGCCTCGCACGCTGAAGGGGACGCCGAGCGCGATTACGACGTCGACGGCCCCGACTTCCTGAGATGGCAGCAGTTGTCGCCTGCGCCCGCCGCGGGCGCCGTGCCCGAACCCTCAGCCGTCGCGCTGGCGGCGCTGGTTGCAGGGGCGCTCTTTACGCCGGCCCGTCGCGGCCAAATCGGCCGCACCAGGCACGCCGACGATTGAGCACTGCGCGACTAATGAACCGTGCCTGGCTGTCGGCTAGCGGCCGGCGGCCAGAGGGAAAAGGCCTAATTATGGCCGCTAGCCGATAGCCAAATCTACAACGGGTTCATTAGCGGCGCAGGAATCAACTAAAGGCCGGCAGCCGCCAGGTCGGGCCGCGGCGCCCCTTCCCGCGGCCCGAACGCCTTGTCGCGGTACAGCACGAGCCCGTGCAGGGCGTGATACAGCCCGCCGCACTCCAAGTCGATATGGCGGGTCCGTTCCAGCAAGTCGCACAGATAGACCACCGCCCGCTCGATCCAGGGCTCTTGCAGCCGTTCTTTGGGCAGTGCGAAGGCCAGGAACTCTAAAATGTGTCCGGTAGCGGCCAGGTGCTCGTCAATGTTGTTGGAGTTCGCCGGGCGGAAGAAGAAGGCGATCGAAAACGCCCCGCTGGGGAGCTGCGTCTCCTGGGCCCGCTGAATCGCCCATTCGATCCGCTTGCTGGCGGCGAGCCACCCGCCGGCCAGTTCCGCGTCTGGACGCTGATGACGGTAATTGTTCAGCGCGATTGCCAGCCCGATCAGCCGGTGCGTGCCGCCGCAAGCTCCGCTGAGGATCAACTCCTGGCCGGCCTGTTCGTCGTACGGCGGGCCGGCCTCCATCGAAACCAGCCGCTCGAGCGACCACTGCTGCTTATCGGTGGCAATCCAGCGTTGGTCGATCGGGCGGAGGTGCTTGGACAGGGCGATGATGGTCCAACTGCTTTCTTTACCTTCGAAGCAGTCGTACATCGTGCGCTTGACCAGGTCGTGCACGGTGTAGTCCTTGCCGGCCACCCGGATCGGCCGGGTCACCGGCACATTCCACTGCGATAGGATGGCCAGCCACTGGTCGTCGTGCCCCTGCCCCAGCTTGCCGGCCTCGATTTCGGCGCGCAGCCCGTGCTCGGTGGGATTGATCGTCCAGCCCTTCATCGGCTTGCCGTCGAACACCCAATCGACGGCCACGACCTGCTTCCCTGCGGCCAGGATTTCAAACTTCTCGCCGAAGGCCAGCACGCCGTGGAGCAACTGCCAGGCGGCGTGCTGCTCGAGGCTCATCTGCCGCTCGTGCTCGGAGAAGTCGAGGACGCGATCGATCAAGGCTCGCAACTCGTCGGGGTTGGAGGCTTGCGGCGGCGCGGCGATGCTTGTCTGCTGTAGCTCAGCGGCCGCTTCCTCCGCCGGGGGCGAATCGCAGCCCAAGAGCGCCCAACCGGCGGCGAATAACAACGGTAGCAAGGTCCAGCGAGGCATCGATGGAAGCGTGTAAACAGGAAGGCTCAGAGGGTACGGCCCCGGCGGCCAGTACGGTACAAGTGCCGCTGGGCGGGGCGCCTTTCCGCGGCGCAAAAAATGCTTCCCTGCATCCGCACGCGCGTCGAACCATTTTTGGCAGGCGGGCGTAGTAGACGCCGTAACGCCCCAGTCTAGCTTGCTCGGCTGTTGAGAACGAGCGCCCCAGATCGACTAATCGGGTATTAACGGCCCGCCCCAGCGGCCGGCTTCCCCAGGAATAAACGATGTTTTTCTTTCCGGGCTATTTCAACTATTTGCTGTTCATCGCACCGGCCCTGCTGCTGGCGCTGTGGGCCCAGTGGCGGGTGCGGGCGACCTACGCCCAGGCGGCGCAGGCCCCCTCGCGGCTCAGCGGGGCCGCGGCCGCCAGGCATATACTCGACGCCGCGGGCCTGCAGCAGATCGCCATCGAGCCCATCCGAGGCGAATTGACCGATCATTACGATCCGCGGGACAAGGTGCTGCGCCTCAGCGAGGGGGTGTACGGCGCCCGGACGCTGGCGGCGGTGGGCATTGCCGCCCACGAGGCCGGCCACGCCCTGCAGGACGCCAAGCAATACGCACCGCTGGCCATTCGCAATCTCGCGGTCCCGGCAGCCAACTTCGGCGGCAGCCTCGGGATGCTGCTGATGATGGTCGGCTTCGGCCTGGGGCTGCAATCGGTCCTCTGGGCGGGGATCGTCGGCTTCGGCTGCGTGGCGGTGTTTCAAATCGTCAATCTGCCGGTCGAGTTCGACGCCAGCAACCGCGCCAAGCGTCTGCTGGTCGACTACGGCATCGTCGGCCAGCAGGAAATGCCCTATGTCAATAACGTGCTGAACGCCGCCGCCTGGACCTACGTCGCGGCCACGTTGCAGGCTGTGCTTACGGTGCTGTACTACGTCATGCTGTTCAGCGGCGGCGATCGGGAGCGATAACGTTCCCGTCCCCCTGGCGCCGCTCGTGTGATGGACGCTCTCGACCTGGAATATCCCGCCCCGCGGCGTTAGGATGCATTGCTGGGCTGCACGGCGACCCCTGCGCGGCCGCCTGCCGCGTACCTGGGCGTTTCCAGCCTCTGGGAGAAGGGCGATGATTCAGCGCGTCTGCAATCACTCGGCGATATTGGTGGTCGGGGCGGCGCTCGGCGCCGCGATTGTCGCCGGCTGGCATGGGGCGACGACCGTACCGCAGGCCCGAGCCACTGCGACGCACGGGTCGGACAACTTCGCGATCGCCACCGGGTTGGTCGACGATAATGTCGAAGCCCTGTACTTCCTGGATTTCCTTACCGGCGACCTGCGGGCGGCGATCGTGAACCGCCGCACGGCCCAGTTCACGGCCTTCTTCCAGCACAACGTGCTAGCCGATTTCGACACGATCGGCGAGCAGCCGAAGTTCCTGATGGTCACCGGACTGGCCAGCATTCCGCGCGGCTCGGGCCCGACGCAGATCGGCAAGAGCCTCATTTACGTGGCCGAGGCCAGCAGCGGCCAGGTCGCGGCCTACGCCCTGCCCTATAATTCAACGCTCCAGGCCGGCGGCGCCCCGCAAAGGGGCGGTTTCATCAAGGTCGCGCAAGGTTCCTTCCGCACGGTGTTCGTCCGCGATCCCTGAGCCGCACTTCCCCTATGAACGCCTCAACCTGCGATATCGAAATCACGGTCAACGGCAGCCCGCGCTGCGTGGAACCGAACGCCACGGTGGCCTCGCTGCTGGAGGCCTTGGGGCTCGACCCGCGCCAACTGGCCGTCGAGCGGAACCTCGAGCTGGTGCCCCGCGGCGATCATGCCGCGACGCGACTGGCGGCGGGCGATCGACTGGAGGTCGTCACCCTGGTGGGCGGCGGCTGAGCGGGGCGGTGCGTCTCAACGGTACGCCGCGCGGGGTTGCGAGCCACACATCTTATTCGGCCTTATCCACGCTGGTCGCCGACAGCGAACAGTTCAACGTCCCTTCACGAGCATTGTCTTTCCTATGTCCGCTGACTTGCTTACCGACGATCTGCTCGCCATTGGAAATCATGTCCTGCGGAGCCGCCTCATCGTCGGCACGGGCAAGTACGCCAGCTACGAACTGATGGGCGAGGCCCTGGAGCGGTCCGGGACCGATTGCATCACCGTCGCCGTGCGGCGGGAACGGCTGATCGACGCGGCCGGCAACAACCTGCTCGACTTCATCGACACCAGCCGCTACACGCTGCTGCCCAACACGGCCGGCTGCTTTACCGCCGCTGACGCCGTGCGGGTCGCACGGTTGGGCCGCGAGATACTACTGGGTCTCGAGAACCCGGGCGCCGACTGGGTCAAGCTGGAGGTGCTGGCCGATAAAAAGACGCTGCTGCCCGATCCGGTAGCGACGCTTCAAGCCACCGAGCAGCTCGTGGGCGAGGGGTTTCAAGTGCTGTGTTATTCGACGGACGACCCGATCGTCGCCCGGCGATTGAAGGAGGCGGGCGCCGCGAGCGTGATGCCGGCGGGCAGCCCCATCGGCTCGGGCCAGGGGATCCTTAATCCCAACAGCATTCGCATCTGCATGGAGTACCTCAAGGAGGGGGATCCCGATTACCCGGTGATCGTCGACGCCGGCGTAGGGACGGCCAGCGACGTGACGATCGCCATGGAACTGGGGGTCGACGGCGTGCTGCTGAACACGGGCATCGCCCACGCCAAAGACCCGCTGCGGATGGCCGACGCCATGCGGCACGCCCTGCACGCCGGACGGCTGGCGCATCTTGCCGGGCGGATACCCAAGCGGCTGTACGCGACCGCCAGCAGCCCGGAGGAAGGGGCGATAACGCGGCAGCCGCGATGAGCATGATAGAATGGAGGCGGGATGACAGACGACGAAATTCGACGCCATCTCCAGGCCGCCGATGATCGGGCCTCATTTCTTGACTAGCGCGTTTACGCCGCGTCGGGCCGATGCTGCAGAGTTTGCGATTGCTGTTCGCGTCGTTCTGATAGCCGCGAATTACGGCATTCCAATCGACGTGTCATTGGGCGCCCTGCCCTATGAAGAAGGTCTTGTTGAGCGTGCTAGCCGCTTCGAGTATCTGTCAGGCGTACCACTAGTGACGGCCTCGGCGGAGGATCTCGTCATTCTCAAGGCTTTTGCCGGCCGTGGAAAAGACTGGGTGGACGTCGAAAACATCCTCATCAGGCAAATGGAGAAACTTGATTGGGATCTAATTACCGGCGAACCCTCGGCGCTCTGCGAATTGCGAGAGAGTCCTGAAAAACTGGGAGCAGTTGCTGCGCCTTAGAACAAAGTTGGGGGCTTACAGCATGCGTCATGGACGATAATGCCTCATTCACCGTTACGGACGTCCTTGGCCCCGAGGGCGCGATCGCGCGGCGGCTGCCGCACTATGAGCTGCGGCCGCAGCAACTTGCGATGGCCGCC
>JADLBW010000054.1 GCA_020847515.1 Pirellulales bacterium
CTCTGACCTCCCCCATCCCCCTCCTCTCCCTTCCCCACTACCTCCCGTGCCCCCGCCCGATCAGCCCCCGCAGCCCGATCGTGAAACCACCGCCACGCCGATTCCTGATTGGTATCCGGCCTGGGCTAAGGAACTGGCCGAACTCTACTTCGCCGGCAGCACGAGCTTCTTTATTCTCCACGGGAACGTGCACGATTTCGTGCACAGCCCCCGCGGCACGCGCGGCGCTTTCTGCTCGCTGACGGAATTCCTCGCCGAGCAGGTCTTCGGCCAGTGGGATATGGTCCTCTCGTACGACCTCGGTCGCGGCCTGCGGGCCGAGGCGGGTCCCGATGCGGCGCGTCTGCAGCAGATGCTGAAAACTGCCGCCACGCATCTGGGCAACTCGGCCGCCTGGCCCCGCGATGCCGATGCGGCCCTGGCCGCCGTCGACGGTTTGATCAACCGCGTGCTCCTGGCCGAGAAGCCCGAGGACCGCCAGCGCCTGGCGCTCCTCTTCCCCCACGCCCAGTACCTGGCGCCGGCCGAGGTCCCGGGAACCGCCGGCCGCGACGCCGCCCGGCTCGTGCGGCTCCTCTCCTGGGCCCAGAACCCCTACATCAAACGGGTCAACGTCGCCATCTGCCTCATCGCTGAGCGGTTATCGGAAGTCAATCAGCGCCTCGTGCAGAATCCCCACGTCGCAGCCATCGAAATCCCGCTGCCCGATGCCCCGCTGCGGCAGACGTACCTCGCCAGCCAGCTTGGCGCCGAGGCGAAGGCCCCCGAAGGCCTTACCGTCGCAGGGCTCGCTCAGCTTTCCGGCGGGCTTAATCTGGTAAACCTCAGCGTCGCGCTGTCCCGCAGCGGCGACAACGGCCGCTGCCTCGACGTTCCCCGCTTCCGCCAGCTCAAGAAGGGCATGATCGAGCGCCAGTGCCGCGACCTGGTTACCTTCGTCGAGCCGAGCCACAATCTCGACATGGTCGTCGGCCACGAGGCCGCCAAACAGCGGCTGCGGCTCGATGCGAAGTGGATCGGCGAGGGGCTCTTGGACGCCGCGCCTATGGGCTATCTGGTATGCGGCCCCGTCGGCACCGGTAAGACCTTTCTCGCTGAGTGCTACGCCGGCGCCATCGGCATACCGTGCCTGGTCCTGCGGAATTTCCGCTCCAAGTTCGTCGGCGAGACCGAGGGCAACCTCCAGCAGGTGCTCACCGTCCTCCGCTCGCTGGGACCGGTGGTCGTCATCGTCGACGAGGCCGACGCGGCGCTCGGCAATCGATCGATGGAAGGCGACAGCGGCACCTCCAACCGCGTCTTCTCGATGATCGCCAGCCAAATGGGCGACACCCGCTATCGCGGCCGCATCGTCTGGATGCTGCTGACCAGCCGGCCCGACATGCTGCCCATCGACCTCAAGCGGCAGGGCAGGGCGGAGGTCCACATCCCGCTGTTCTACCCGCAGCAGAAGGCCGAGATCAGCGAGATGCTCAGCGTCATGGCCGCCAAGAACAAGATCCGCCTCGGCGAGGCCGCGTTGCCGGAGATCGACCCCCAGCGGCAGCTCAGCGGCGCCGACTTGGAGAGCATCATCCTGGGCGCCCGTCGCCGCGCCTTGGCCGCAGGTCGCCAGACCGTCGACCGCGGCGACGTCGACGCCTCGCTCGCCTCGTTTATTCCCTCCGCCCAAGGATTAGAGAAGGAAATCCAAGAACTTGTGGCTGTGATCGAATGCACGGATCGAGAGTTCCTAACGGCCCCCTGGCGCGACGCCATCGATCAGCCCGACGGCCGATTGAAACTCCAACAACGCCTGGCCGCCATGCGCGCCATGGTGGAATAACCCCGGTCCAGTGACCTGCCGATTGGCATAAACCCTAACGCCCATTCAGCCCCCGGCCTCGTCCGGGGCCAAGGAGCAACAGACCCATGCCCCGCACAAGCTGGCTCGATAAAGACCAACAGTCCGTTCAGATCGACGACTACGCCCGCCAGCTTGGCCCGTTCGTCGACGCCATCGCCGACGGCCGCATCGACGGCCAGGAGCTCGCCGCCCAGGAGTCGCGCGTGGTGGCCCTCATCAAAGAGATCGAACCCAAGCTCGACGACGCGACCCACCAGCGGGTAACTTCATTGCTCTGCGAACTGTCGGCGTTTAACGTTATGCAGACGCTCCACTCGCTGTACGAAGCCCGCCCGCAGACGAAGTTCCGCGGTTAGGCGCCCTCGGCGACCGCCGTTTCGCTCCCTTTACATAGTTCAAATCAGTCTTCCGTAGGAGACGCCCCTCGTGGCCGGACAACCCAAGCCCGCGTTTTATATCGCCGTGTTGTTGGTGGTGATCGGCCTGGTCGCCTTCGCCGCCTCGCGCCTGGATATCTTCGCCCCCAAGGGCAACGAGGGCCGCCCGGCCGGCGAGGAGCAGCAAATCGATCCGGGCGAACTGGGCATGGGCGGCGAAGCGGCTGAGGCGACCGACGCGCAGGGCATCACCACCGTCTCGGAGTACAAGTTCAAGCCTTCCGAGCGCCTCCCCGACGTGACCGGCGCCGGCGCCTACGCCCCGCTCGAAGACAACACCGTCCGCTTCGCGCTGAACGTCTGGGCCGGCTGGGCGCCGATCATCTACGCCAACAACGGCTTCCGCGCCGGCAAGGCGTGGAAGACGCCCGACGGCCAGGAGTTCAAGGTCGAGCTCGTTCTACTGGACGATCCGGTCGCCATGCGCGACGCCTACGCCGCCGGCAACGTCCACATCGGCTGGGCCACGCTCGATATGGTGCCGCTGTTCATGGAAGGCTTCGTCAACAAGGACGGCACGCCCAAAGATTCGCGCCTCATGCCGCGCATCTATCAGCAGGTCGACTGGTCCAACGGCGGCGACGGCATCGTCGCCCGCGAAAATATTCGCACCGTCGGCGACCTGCGCGGCAAGCAGATCGTGCTGGCCGAGAATTCGCCGTCGCAATACTTCGTGCTCAACATGCTGGTGGCCGCCGGCGTGCAGCCCGCTGAAGTCAATATGGTCTTCACTCAGGACGCCTTCCAGGCGGCCGCCGCCTTCAACGCCCAAAAAGACGTCTCCGCTGCCGTTTCCTGGGCCCCCGACATCTACAACCTCGAGAAGGTCCAAGGAAATCGCATGCTGGTCACCACCGCCACGGCGAATAAGCTGATCGCCGACGTCTGGTTCGCCCGGGCCGACTTCGCCAAGGAGCATCCAGGGATTTGCGAGGGCCTGGTCCGCGGCATCTTCGACGCCATGCAAGACCTCAAGACCGACGAGGCCCGCCAGCACGTCTCGGAACTAATGTCCGAAGGCTACAACCTGCCCGCCGCCGACGCCCTCGGCATGCTCGCCGACGCGCACAGCACCAACTGGGCCGAGAACTACCAGTTCTTCCTGAACCGCAACAACCCGACCAACTTCGAGCGAATCTGGAACCAGTCCTACTACCTCTACCGCCGCATCGGCAAAATCACCCACCAGCGCGTGCCGTTCGACCAGGTGATGGACTTCTCGATCATCGAAAAGCTGGGCCAGCAGGAGAAGTACAAGAGCCAGCAGGACGAGTACTCCGTCAAGTTCGTCCCCAAGGCCACCACCGAGATCCAAGGCGCTGAGGAAATCCTCACCAATACGGTCGTCATCCACTTTTTCCCCAATAGTTGGGATCTGAATAAGAAGATAACCCAGCGCGAAGGGGACAAGGAGGTCGAGCGGCTCTACGACCCCAACGTCGACAACATCCTCGAAGAGATCGCCAAGCTCGCCGGCCAGTTCGGCGCCGCTCGCATCATCATCGAAGGGCACACCGACTCCTCGATGCGCGGCAAGGCGCCCGAATCGCTCGTGAAGGAGCTGTCGCTCAACCGCGCGGGCGCCGTCAAGGAAGCGCTGGTGAACAAGTACAAGCTCGACCCCAACCAGTTCAACGTCGAGGGCCTGGGCTGGGACCGGCCCGCCGACTCTACCGACCCCATGAACCAGGCCAAAAATCGCCGCGTTGAAATCAAAGTCTATCCCGCCGAGGCCGCCGGGTAGCGCCGCGCGCACGTAGCGGCGCCGGGCCCCGAGCTGCAAACGCCGCCTCGTCGTCGCTCGATCCCCGCGCTGGCCCCTACCTCTACGGACTGGCCGCTTCGAAGCGACCACTCCCCGCACGTCCCGCCGCCTACGCGCTTTTTACGCATGCCCGAGCACTCTCCCCCGCAAGCACAGCCCCCAGACGCCCGCCCCCCGGTCCGCGGCTCGTCGCTGCGGCTGCGCGGCGAAATCCACCCCTTCGCCGCCGTCCTGCTGTCGATCGCCTGCATCCTCGTCTGTCTGGGCCTGTGGTGGTACGTCACCGCCGGCGCTACGCCTGAAGAGCGGATCGTCAACCGGGCGTCGCTCCCCAGCCCTGTCGAAACCTTCTCGGCGTTCAAATCGCTCTGGTTCGATCGCGCGCTGACCCGCAATATCGTCGTCACGCTGAAGCGGGTTTCCCTTGGCTTCGCCCTGGCGGCGCTGGTCGGCGTTCCGCTGGGGGTGCTCGCCGGCTGCTTTCCCTCGGTCCGCGCCTTCGTCGCCCCCTTGGTCATCTTCGGCCGCAATATTCCCATTGCCGCGCTGATCGGTCTGACCTTCCTCTTCTTCGGCATCGGCGAAGCGCAAAAGGTGATGTTCATCTTCTTCGCCTGCGTGGCGTTCGTGCTGGCCGATACTACCGCCTCCATCCTGGACATCGGCCAGGAGTACGTCGACACCGCCTACACCCTGGGCGCCTCCCGCTGGCAGACGATCATCAAGGTGCTCGTCCCCTTGGCCCTGCCGACGGTGTTCAACTCCCTGCGGCTCTTATTCGGACTGGCGTTCGGCTACGTGATGCTGGCCGAACTGGTCCGCTTCGGCAGCGAAGCCGGCGGCCTGGGCAACCTCATCAACGTTTCCCTCCGCCAGGGCCCGCGCGAGCACGTCTACCTGATCGTGCTGATCATCCCGGCCGTGGCGCTGGCCATCGACCGGCTGCTGTTCGTCGTCCAGCGTTCGCTATTTCCCTATCGCTACGGAGGCGGCGGCCTGCTGAACCATGGCGTACGGAAGTCGCTGCACCTGTGGGACGACGTCAAGCGCCTCGCCTGGAAGTCGCAGCCCATGACCGATGCGCTCCGCGCGCCAACCCACGACCGACCAGCATGAGCGACGCGCCCCGTCAGCAGCAGGTAGGCATAAGTCGCGTCGCGCCCGTCGGCGCCGCCGCCGATCTCGCCGCGCCCCAGCCCGCGGCGCCGGTCGACGCCGGCCCGGCGCGCCCCAATGTCGTCGAGTTCCGCGGCGTCGCCAAGACGTACAACGCCGGCGGCGCCAGCGCCTACACCGCCATCCGCGACATCACCTTCGCCGTGGAAGACATCCCCCACAAGGGCGAGTTTGTCTGCGTCCTGGGCCCCAGCGGCTGCGGCAAAAGCACGATCCTGCGGCTCATCGCCGGATTGGAGCCGCAGCATCCGCCGACCGTCGGCGAGGTCCTCGTCCAGGGTCAGCCGATCGTCGGCCCCGGGCCCGATCGCGGGATGGTCTTCCAGGACTACACGAGCTTCGATAACCGCACCGTGCTCGATAACGTCGCCTTCGGCCTGGAGTGCGCCGGCGTCCCCCGCCGCGAGCGCTTCGAGCACGCCCGCCGCTGGATCGAACGGGTCGGACTGAGCGTCGCCAAGGATCAGGACAAATACCCCCATCAGCTTTCCGGCGGCATGCGGCAGCGCGTCGCCATCGCTCGCACCCTCATCCTGCACCCCCGGCTGATCCTCATGGACGAGCCGTTCGGCGCCCTCGACCCTACGACCCGCATGCACATGCAAGACCTGTTGATCTCGCTGTGGCAGGCGGTCGAGGCGACCGTCTTCTTCGTCACGCATAGCATCGAGGAGGCTGTCTATCTCGGCGATCGCGTCTATATTCTCTCGGGCGCGCCCGGCACGCTGCTGAAGGAGCTGAAGGTCGAGCGGCCCGACCGACCGGCCGCCGAAATGCAGCGCGACTCCGCCTTCCAGGAGACGGGATACTACATCCGCGACCTGATCAGCGCGCTCGAGGACGACCAGGCGAAGTCCTCGTCCTAGCCCTTTACGACGAGCCCGATCGCCGTGCTCAAATACATCAAAGCCGCGTTCATCTACCACTGGAACCTGCTGGCCTTCCTCGGCGGCATGGGCTTCGCCGCCCTCAGCGGCTACGCCGACGTCGCGGCGCCGCTGGTGCTCGCCGCCGAGACGGCCTATCTCGGCTTTCTTGGCGCCCATCCCAAATTCCAGCAATACGTCGAAGGCCAGGAGGCGAAGGCCGCCCGCCAGGTGGCTTCCGAAAAGAGCGCCGGCGCCCTGCAGACGATCCTCAAACGCCTCCCAGAACGCTCCCGCCGCCGCTACGCCGAGCTGCTCGATCGCTGCCGCCGACTCCGCCAGATCGCCGCCGATCTGAAGCATCCCGACTCCGTGCAACTCGGCCAGTCGCTCGACTCGCTCCAAAGCGAAGGGCTCGACCGCCTGCTATGGATGTTCCTGCGGCTGTTGTTCACCGAGTTCTCGCTGGGGCGTTTTTTGCAGCAGGCCTCCAGCGCGGAAATCGAACAGGACGTCCAGCAGCTCGAGGCCCAATTGAAATCCCTCGATAAGCAGCCCGCGTCCCCCCACGCCGCCAAGCTCCGCCGTACCCTCGAAGACAGCCTCGCCACCTGCCGCGCCCGGCTGGAAAACTATGAGCGCGCCAGGAGCAACTTCGAGTTCGTCGTCCTCGAGCTCGGCCGGCTGGAGAACAAGATCGAATCGCTGGCCGAGCTGGCCGTCAACCGCCAGGAGCCCGAATACATCTCCTCGCAGATCGACCAGGTCGCCCACAGCATGCAGGACACCGAAAAGACGATGAACGACCTCAAATACGTCACCGGCGTCGAGCTGCTGGATGACGCTGCGCCGCCGATCCTGCAAGCAGCCGAGGGCTGAGGGCGGAGGACGGAGGGCGGATGTCTGATGTGCGATGTCAGATATCAGATGTAAGATTTCAGGTGTCAGAAGTTAAAGCACCAGGCGCCGATTGAGGCTCGCGGTTAGCGGCTGTCGGCTAGCGGCTGGCGGCCAGAAGTGTTACCGATCATCCTGCGCCGATCACCAGTCCCTCCTCCCCACTCCGCAATCCCCAATCCCCACTCCTCCCCATGCCACGCATCCTGCCGCTGCTTATCCTTGCCGTCCTGCAGCCGCTGGCCGCCTTTGCCGGCGATCCCCTCGTCTGGCCCCGGTTCCGCGGCCCCAATGGCTCGGGGGTCTCGCCCGACGGAAGGCCGCCCATCGACCTCGGTCCCGAAACGAACGTCAAGTGGAAGGTCGCCGCCCCCGCCGGGGCCTCCTCGCCGATCGTCGCCGGCGATCTGCTGGTCTTCACCGCCGAAGCCGACGGCAAGCTTCTTACCGTCGCCTGCCGCCGCAGCGACGGCGCTGAAGCATGGCGGGCCGAGGCCCCGGTAAAGGAACTGGAAAAATACCTGGCCAACGAGGGAAGCCCCGCCGCCTCGACCCCGGCGACCGACGGCCAGCGGATCGTCTCCTACTTCGGCTCCTGCGGCCTGTTTTGCTACGACCTGGCCGGCCGCGAACTGTGGCGCCGCGAAATGCCTCCGGCCGCCACGCTCGGCAGCTTCGGCACGGGCGTCTCGCCCATCATCGAGCAGGGACTGGTCATTCTCCTCCGCGATGAGGCGCTCGATCCGCAGCTCATCGCCCTCGATGCGGCTACCGGCGAGGTCCAATGGCAAAAGCCACGCACCTCCACGGGAGGCTGGAGCACCCCGGTCGTGTTGAACGTCGACGCCGGCAAGCAACTCGTCGCCGTCGGCCAAGGCCGCCTCGTCGCCTACAATCTGCCAACAGGCGCAGAAATGTGGTACGTCGAAGGGATGCCCGCCGCCACCTGCTCCTCGCCGGTGGTCGACGGCGCGCGGCTCTACTTCGCCGGCTGGTCGCCGGGCAGCGGCGACGAGCAGCTCTTCCGCATGCCGCCGTTCAAGCTCGTGCTGCTGGGCGACTCCAACAGCGACGGCCAGCTCAGCAAGGACGAGATGAAGCTCCCGCCGCTGAAGGACTATTTTGATTCGATCGACGGCGACCACGACGGCTTGATCACCGCCGCCGAATGGGACCACATGCAGCAGGTCGTCGCCTCGTCGCAGAACGTCGCCTTCGCCGTCGACGCCGGGGGCTCAGGCGACGTCACCGCCACCCACGTCCGCTGGCAGGCCAAGCGCGGCCTGCCCTACGTCCCCTCGGCCATCTTCTACGAGAACCAGTACGTCATGGTCAAAGACGGCGGCATCGTCACCGCCTACGACGGCGACAGCGGCAAGGAGCTCTACCAAAAGCGCCTCGGCGCCGAAGGCAACTACTACGCCTCCCCCGTCGCGGCCGCGGGCCACATCTACCTCACGTCGCTCGCCGACGGCACGATCACCGTACTCAAGGCCGGCGCCGACCCGCCCGAGGTCGTCGTCCAAAACCCGCCGCTAGGGGAGCGCGTCGCCGCCACCCCGGCCATCGTCGGCGACACTATGTACCTCCGCACTGCCGGCCACCTCTACGCCTTCGCCAGGGGCAAGTAGCGCCGGGGCAGCACGAACACCATGAACCTTCCGGCCCCCTCCCCCACCGCGGGAAGAGCTGGGGAGGGGGGACGAACCAGGTACAACGATCACCCCACATGCGCCTAATTGCGCACCAGATGCGACAAGCCCCGGTAGCGCTAAGTAAACCATTCGCCAGGGCAAAGCCAACTGTGAGCGTCGCTGGCGCCCACTTTCGCATAACTTCTGGAGTCAGTGCGCTATGGAAACAGTTCTCGGAGTCTCCAGACGCCTCCCGCAGAATTGCCAAATCTAATGATTGGCACCCCATAAAGGCCCGTGCCCGCGCCCAGGCATGCCCTCCTCTCGCCTGTTATACTGGACCCGTAACTCCTATCGCGTACCTGACGTCCCGTTCGTTGCTGTTCCGCACATTCACCCGAAGGCCCCTCCCTCGATTAACCCATCATGGCGCACGGAAAGCACCCGCGCGGATCCCGTCGGCGGCGCAATTGTCTTCTTGCGTTCGGAAGCTCGGCCGCCGTTGGCGCACGTCGACTTAAGTTTGAAAACCTCGAAGCCAAGCTCCTGTTGGCCAGCGACTTCGGCGACGCCCCCGCGCCCTATCCCACGCTGCTGGCCGATAACGGCGCCCGCCATACGGCCAGCCCCTACAAACTAGGCCCGCAGCTCGACGCCGAGGCCGACGGCATTGCCTCCTCCGCCGCCGACGGCGACGGCGCCGACGAAGACGGCGTTCAGATCCCGCTCTTATACGCCGGCCAGTCGGCTGCAAAACTCGCGGTCTCGGTCGTCGCCCCCAATGCCGATCAACCCCTCCGCCTCGACGGCTGGATCGACTTCAACGCCGACAGCAGTTGGGACGGCCCTTCCGAACGGGTGTTCGATTCCCGCCTCGTCTACGCCGGCGTTAACCAGTTCGCCGTCACTGTGCCGGCATGGGCCGCCGTGGGAACCACCTACGCCCGCTTTCGCCTCAGCACCCAAGGCGTCGCCGGCCCCCGCGGCGCAGCCTCCAATGGCGAAGTCGAGGACTATGCCGTAACCATCGCCGCCCCGCTCGCCGGGCGGCTGCAATTCACCGAGCACACCAGCAGCGCCACCGGCGCCACCGGCGTGACGGCCCTCCACGCCGTCGATCTCGACGCCGACGGCCCCCAGGACCTCGTCGCCGGCGACAGCAGCGGCCAGATCGATTGGCACAAGAACGACGGCCGCGGCAGCTTCACCGTAAAGCCGATTGGCGGGCTCAGTCCGCAGCCGCTCGGCGGCGTCGCCGTCGTCACCGCAGCCGATTTCGATGGCAACGGCCTGCTCGACGTATTGGCGGACGCCGACGCCGGCCGCCGCACGCTGTTCGGCCAATACGCCAACCAGGACTTCAGCCCGCTAAGCTTCTCGGGGCCCGGCAAAGCGACCGTCGCCCTCGACATCGACCGCGACGGCGATCTCGACCTGCTGAGCGCATCGTCCTCGGCCGGCGCCTTCTACTGGCATGAAAACGGCGCGGGCTGGTCCGTTCGGACGATCGCCGACGGCGCCCCCGGCGCCAGCGACCTCGCCGGCGCCGATCTCGACCAGGACGGCGACCTCGACATGCTCGGCGCCTCGGCCGGCGACAACACGATCGCCTGGTTCGAAAACAACGGCGCCCAGTCGTTCACGCGCCATATCGTCGCCAGCGACGCTGTGGGCGTCACCCAGGCCATTCTCGTCGACCTCGACCGCGACGGCGATCTCGACGTACTGGCCAACTCGCCCGGCGCCGGCGAAATCCGGTGGTACGAAAATGACGGCGCGCGGAACTTCACCGCGCACATTATCGCCACGCTGGCCGGCGTTTCGCACATCGCCGCGGCCGACCTCGACGGCGACGGCAGCCTCGACGTATTGGCCGCCGCCGGCGAAGCGGGCGCGATCCTGCTCCGTAACGATGGAAACCAGGAGTTTGCGTCCCAGACGCTGTCAGTTCCGACCGCCAGCGCAGTAATCGCCGCCGACTTCAACGGCGACGGCGTGCTCGATGTCGCCGTCAGCTCCGCCGCTAGCCCGACCATTCGCGTGCTCGTGCAGCAGGCCGACTTCGACTACGGCGACGCCCCGGCGCCGTTTCCGACGACCGCTGCCCAGAACGGCGCCCGCCACTACGCGGCCGGCCCCACGCTCGGCGCCGCCCGCGACGCGGACCCCGACGGCGCCCCATCCGCTAGCGCCGACGGCGACGGCCCGGACGACGACGGCGTCACCTTCGGCCCGCTGCGCATCGGCGACGCGTCCGCCGCCGCGACCGTCAACGTCCAAAACGCCCCGCAAGGCGCCCGGCTCGACGCCTGGATCGACTTCGACGGCGACGGCACGTTCAGCGGTCCCAACGAGCGAATCGCCGCCAGCCAACCTGTGGTCGAAGGCGATAATGCGATCTCCTTCGCCGTGCCGACGGCCATTGCCGACGGCGCTGTCTACGCCCGCTTCCGCCTCAGCACTGCGGGCGACCTCGGCGTCACGGGCGGGGCCACGGACGGCGAAGTTGAAGATTATGCCGTCGTCATCGAGCCGCCCGGCTACGGCGGCGGCTTTGGCGCATCGCAGGAACTAACTCCCGGGGCGTTTTGGAACGATTCGCTCTTCCACACCGTCGATCTCGATCGCGATGGCGACGTCGATCTCTTGGGAAGCGCCGGAAGTTCGATCTACGGGTACGATAACGACGGCCAGGGCGGCTACGCTCGTCGCACCGTGGGCGGCTACTCGACCTACTCCTACCTGACCGCCGCCGATCTCGATGGCGACGGCGACGTCGACGTCGTCGCTCGCAGCAACAACGAGTTGCACTGGTTCGCCAACAACGGCGGTCAATTGTTTACCCGCCGTACGATCCGGCCCAGCGACTCCTATGCATTCTCCTCGGTCGAGCCCCTGTTGACGGACCTCGACCTGGACGGCGACCTCGACGTAATCTCCGCCGATTCCACCGGCGTATTTGTCCTGGAGAACAACGGCGGCGAGCAGTTCGCCAAGCGCTACCTCCTGGCGCAGACCTTTCGACCCTACATCGCCTTCGCCGCCGCCGACGCGGACGGCGACGGCGACGTCGACCTGTTCGCTACGCCCGAAGCCCCCAGCCAGCCGCTGCTGGAGCTGCTGGAGAACGACGGCGCCGGCACGTTCACCGTCCACAGCGTCCTCGCCGGCAGCCCGTCGTATAGCACGCGGCGTCCCCGCTCGTTCACGCCGCTGGACCTTGACGGCGACGGCGATCTCGACCTTGTGGCGGTCCTGTCGAGTTACCCGTACTACTCCGCCAGCGATAAGTTCGTCGGCTGGTTTGAGAATCTCGGCGAATCAGGCTTCGCCGAGCGGAGCTTCGGGTTCGGCGTCGTGCAAGACGTCGCCATTAGCGACCTGGAGGGAGACGGCGACTTCGATCTGGTCATCGCCGTCGACGACAGCCACATCGTATGGCACGAACAAGTGGCCCCGGGCCGCTTCGCCCAGCGAACGCACGCCAGCCTCAATGCGCTAATACCGCCCGGCTACTATTCCGATTACTATTCAGCCGTCGAAATTGCCGACGTCAATGGCGACTCGCGGCTTGACGTCTTCATCGCCGACCTCCGCCGCGGCCGCCTCAGTTGGCTGCCGCAGCTCGCCCCGCCGGAGGGAGACTACGGCGACGCCCCGTATCCCTACCCGGTCCGCCCCAGCGGCCGCGGCGCCCATCACGCGGCGACCGGGCCAACGCTCGGCGAGGCCCGCAGCGTCGACGCCTTCCCCGAAAACTCCGCCGACGCCGCCGGCGACGACGACGACGGCATAACTCTCACGCCGCTAACCGTGGGCCAGATCGGGGCGATGTTCACCGTCAACGTCCAGAACGCCCCGGCCGGCGCACTGCTCGACGCCTGGATCGACTTCGACCGCGACGGCAACTGGGGCCGCGCTGAAGAACACATCGCCGCCAGCGTGGCCCTCAACAATGGGGACAACCAGCTCCAGTTTAACGTCCCCGCCTGGGCCGCGCCCGGCTTCTCTTACGCCCGCTTCCGCGTCAGCACCGCCGGCGGGCTCGGCTACTTCGACGCCGCCGCCGACGGCGAAGTCGAAGACTACGCCGTCACGATCCTGCCCGCCGCCGCCATACCAGGCCCCTACCTCGAACGCCACCTGATCGACCCCGCCGGCGGCCTCGCCTCAGACGTAGCCTCCGTCGACCTCGACCAGGACGGCCACGGGGATCTCGTCGTCGCCCGCCAGGCGGACATCCTCTGGCGCCGCGGCGACGGCCAGGGCGGCTTCACGTCTCAGGTCCTCGTCGCCGGCCAGGGCGCCGCCGCGGCCGTGGCGGCGACCGATATTGACCAGGATGGCGACGTCGATCTCTTCGCCCAGACCCAGGCCGGCCTGCTCTGGTGGGAGAACGACGGCGCCGAGGCGTTCACGCCGCATATCGTGGACGCGTCGATTCGCATCGGTCACATAATTGCAGCCGATGTAGACGGCGACGGCGACGTCGACGCCGCCAGCGACGCCGGATACTACATCAACGATGGCGGCCAGACTTTCTCGCGGCGGCTCATTTCATCGTTCATTCCTTGGTCGAGTGCCGCCGCGCTGGCCGACATGGACGCCGACGGCGACCTCGATCTCGTCGGCCCCACCAGCTTCAATGGTCGCCTTGTTTATTGGGAATACACCGGGACCGGATTCGTCGAGCGTCCCCTTATCGACCAGTTCGTGTTTCAGGGCGTTACCGCGGCCGTCGACGTCGACGGCGACGGCGACCTCGACCTGTTGAGGGCGTCGGTAACGCTCCGCCTCTTCGAAAACCAAGGCGCCCTGTCGTACGTCGAGCGATCGCTAGGCGCCGTTCCCGCCGGCCTCTCGGAGCTGCTCGCCGCCGATCTCAACGGCGACGGCCGGCTCGACCTCGTCGCCGCCGGCATCGGCGGAACCGCCTGGTTCGAGCAGCAGGCCGATGGCGGCTTCACCCGCCGGGCCGTCCTCAGCGAAGGGGGCCCCGCCGCCCTGGCCGACGTCGACGGCGACGGCCGGCTCGATCTTGTCGCCAGCACTCCGCCCTACCTCGGCTACGGCCCGGCCGGCCTCGCCTGGTACTCCTTCACCGATCGGCAAATTGCCGTCTCGCCCGCGGCCACCACCACCCTTGCCGAAGAAACGGCCGCGAGCCTGGCCGTCAGCTTCACTCGCGAAGGCGACCTCAGCGATCAGGCGACTGTTTCCTTTACTGTCTCCGGCACGGCGGTGCTCGGCGCCGATTACGAGATCGCCGGCGCCTCCACCATCACGCCGACAGGCGGCACGGTCGTCTTCCCGGCGGGAGGAGCCGCGGTCGAGATTCAGCTCTCTGCCCTGGACGACGGCGTGAAGGAGCTCGACGAGACGGTTCGCATCGAGCTGCAGCCGCTGGCCGGCTACGGCGTCGGCGCATGGACGTCGGTCGTCAAGATCACCAGCGCCGAGCTGGCCGGCGATTACGTCGAAGACTCGCTCGTCGACGGCCTCGACTTCCTCGCCTGGCAGCGCACGCTCGGCGAAACGGCCGACCCGCCCGGCAGCGGCGCCGACGGCGACCGCGACGGTCAGATCGACGCCGACGACCTCGCCGAAATCTGGAGCAAGAACTTCGGCCGCGGCCTGCTGCCGCCCGACCAGACGCTCGCCCCCTTCGCCCCCGCGGGCACAGTCGCGCTCACCGACGCCGCCCTCATGGCGGCCTTCGCCGACTACGGGGCCTCGGCGCCGCTAGCCCTCGCCAGCGGGCCATCCTCCGCCAGGCCCAGCCCCCGCGTAAAGGCCGCGCCCCTGCCGCCGCCAACCGAGCCGCCCCCCGCATACCGCCCAGCGCCCCGCCAGCCGCTGCAGTACGAGCCGCCCTTGCGTTGGGACCTCTTCTGATCCCCGCCGCCATCCCACAGCCCATAGCCCATAGCCCATAGCCCATAGCCCACAGCCCACCGCCGCCAGCCAGCCACGCCCGTGATGCGATCAGCCCTAGCGCTAATTGGATGTTGTCTTATCACGCTGGCCCGCGCAAGCGCCGACGACGGCCTCGACCGCGCGGGGCCTCTAGCCCATTGGAAGCTCGCCGGCGACGCTGCCGACGCCACCGGCCGCTTCGACGCCCAGAATCGCGGCATCGCCTTTTCCCCCGGCGGGCCGGACGGCGCCAGCCCGGCAGCCCGGTTCGACGGCCGGGCCTCCCATCTTGCGGTCAAGCCGGACCCGCGCCTGTCCCCCGGCCTCCGCGATTTCACGCTCGCGCTGTGGGTCCGCACCGGCGATTCGCCAGGCGACGACTCCGGCGACCTGGTCGCCCTCTACGACGAGACCAAACGGATTGGTTTCAATCTTTCGCTGCGAACCAGCGCCAACGCCACCGGCCTGGCCAGCGCCGGCCAGCTTCAGTTCGGCATCGACGCCGCCGTCACGCCGCAGTGGACCGACGAAGGCCGACCCGGCTCGGCCGTACTGGCCTTCGCCCTTTCCGTCCACGACGGCCGGCTCTACGCCGGCACCGCCGACAACGCGCCCCGCGCCGCGGGCCGCGTCTATCAATACACGGCCTCCGGCGAGTGGACCGACTGCGGCGCCCCCGACCGCTGCAACGCCGTCACGTCGCTCATCGCCTACAACGGGGCGCTCTACGCCGCTACGGGCAAGTACCGGTTTGCCGGATCGTCGCTGCCCGAATCGAACAACCCCCACCTCGGCGGCGGCGTCTTCAGGTACGAGGGCGGCTCCCGCTGGTCGGCAGCGGGCCGCCTGCCCGGCGTCGAGGCCGTCGGCGGCATGGCCGTATTCCGCGGCCAGTTGTACGCCTCGTCCCTGTACAAGCCGGCGGGCTTCTTCCGGCGCGAGCCCGGAGGCGCGTGGACCCCGCTGCCGACGCCCGACGGACAGCGCGTCGTCTCCCTGGCCGCCTTCAACGACGCCCTCTGGGCGACCAGCTACGACGACGCCCGCGTCTACCGGTACGACGGCGCCCATTGGGAAGACCTCGGCCGGCTCGGCGACAACACGCAAACCTACTCGTTCACGGTGCACCGCGGTCGCCTCTGCGTCGGCACGTGGCCCAGCGGCCGGGTGTTTCGCTGGATCGACGGCCGGTGGGACGACCTCGGCCGCCTGAGCGACGAGTTGGAGGTGATGGGCATGCATGTCCATAACGGCCAGTTGTACGGCGGCACGCTTCCGCTGGGCGCCGTCTTCCGCTACGACGGGGACCAGTCGTGGACCAAGACCGCACAGCTCGATACGACGCCCGACGTCAAGTACCGCCGCGTCTGGACGATGGCCCAGTTCGACGGCCGGCTCTTCGCCAGCACCCTCCCCTCGGGGCGGATCCACGCGCTCGAAGCCGGGCCGTGCGTCACCTACGATCGCCAGTTCCCCGCCGGCTGGCAGCACCTGGCCGCCGTAAAGCGGGGCGGTCTGCTGCAGCTCTACGTGAGCGGCCATGAGGTCGCCCAGTCCCGCCCCTTCGATCCGGCCCAGTTCAACCTGGTCAGCGACGCCCCGCTGCACATCGGCGCCGGCAGCGGCGACTTCTTCCACGGATCGCTGGCCGACGTGCAGCTCTACCACCGAGCCCTAAACGACGCGGAGCTAAGCGCCCTCGCCCAGCCCTAGACGCCACCCCCCGGCGCCACGGGCCCGCCGCCGGGCGCCGGGTGCCGGGTGCCACTGGCGTCCCGCCAGTGCGTAGCGGGTACAAGCGTCGGGTGCCACTAGCGTCCCGCCAGTGCGGGGCGGGTACACGCGTAGGGCGCTGCGCTACGCCGTTAACCCTTTTATGTCGCGTGCTAACGTTATTTGAGCTTTAGTAGCTCTCAGGATGAGTGTGTAGGATGGGTCCCCGCGGAGCGGGAACCCATCGTCGGCGACGGCGATGAGCGGCAAGTTCGATGGGTTGCCGAAGACGGCGACCCATCCTACTGCTACAGCTAATGACATAACGTGCGGTTGTTCCGCGGTAAACAGCGACGGAGGGCCTGACTCGTTCCTCTAGACAGCCTTCCCGATAATTGGTATTTCATCGCCCCAAATAGGAGTCATCGGGATGAAATATCTCGTTGCTTGCATTATTGTCTGCCTTGCCCCGGCTGCCCAGGCGGATTTCGACCGGCCTCCCAACATTGACACTCCCATCGGGACTTTGATTTGGGGCGGCGAAACTTCGACAGGCGCACACCTGCATGGGCACGATGGGCAGGTGGATTTGACGTGCTACGAAGGCCGCGGCGGTTTGGTTTGGCGCGAATACAAGCTAGATTCAAGCGTTTCAACCATAACTGGCTGATCCAAGTTCCTGTCACCATCAACACCACTCAAGGCAAGCTAGGCATCACCGTCAACGACTTCAGCGCTGCGTGGGTGGATGTCCAAGGCCGTATCGATCTCTGGTTTGAGCAAGGCAATGTCATTAGCGACTGGCGGCCCGACATCTCGATCTCCGAGCCATTTGCCTCCCTGCCGGCGGGCGCATCATCCGTCGTGCTTGGCATCCGGTACGACGCTGCCGCGAAGACGTTCACCACTCGCTTCAACGACACGAACATCGAGACAGTGGACGCCTCGCAGTGGATTCCAACCCTCGGCCCGCACATCGGCGTCACGCTCTATGGTCAAGGCTATGGGAAAACTGCCGCCGGCCAGATGTACTTTGGCCAGTTGACGGCGGTGCCGGAGCCTTCGCTGCTGGCTTTGTTGGCGTTCACGCTGCCTGCATGGCGCTCACTGCATTGCAAAGCTCGGCACAGAGCGACATGAGGATCGGCTTGTTCGGATCGCCGGGGCGCTACTCTACGCCGGAAAAGCGCCGGAAAAGGTGTCAGGAACCTTTATCGCGCCGGGCGCCGGGTGCCACTGGCGTCCCGCCAGTGCGTAGCGGGTACACGCGCTTCTGGGCCGGCTGAGCGGGCAAGTTACCCAATCCTACGGCCGCTCGCCACCCAGCAGCAGGCATACTCTCCCGGCGCTTCCGGGCGACGCGCCGGCGCCACCCAGGAATTAAAGGTTGAAGGGTTAAAGAAGCGTTAAAGGTGTCGGGAACCTTTATCGGGCGCGTCTTCACCGCGCCTTGGAGCGTTGCGTCGTCGACGAGCCATGGACTCATCAAATGCAGCCCCGGCCTCCGGCCGGTGGTCGCTTTCCAACGGGACTAAGTCGGTCCCAGTGGCACGCGACCCCGGCCGGGCCTGTAGAGGCTCTTTAGCGGCGCAACCATCAATAATAGAGGACGCAACGCTAGATATCGACCCACGTCCGCCGGTATTCATCCTGCTGCAACCGTTTTACAGCCAGATCACGCACGTTCAGCCAGTGCAACTCTACCGGCGAGGGCCTTGCGTGTCGCCTCGATCTCAGCGCCTGGTCCTCCCAATACGGCGAAAAGCTGATTGACCCGGTCTTCGCTGGCTTCAACCGTGAAAAAGTCGTCGACGGCCCGACTTCACGACCTGGCAATCCCACTACGGCCAAACAGGCGTCGCGCGCAACGACGGCGACGCGGACGCGGTGAGACTACAAGTAATCACGTCGGATGAATCGGACCGATTGCTCGCTCAACGATCGCTGCTACTTCTTTGGTGTCATACGTTCGCTTGCAGGCAACGTGGACTAGCGGAAGTCCGGCGCCCGCAAATGCCGTATCCACGAACTCGTCTCGTTCCTTTCGCTTGGCGGCTGTATGGCTCTTGTCGTCCAGTTCGATGGCTAGGATCGGAGACACTCGATCTGGCGTACAAAGCACAAAGTCAACGTGCTTCTGCATGATCTTGTTAAGCGATTGCCTGTCGCCTGCCTTTAGCACGTCGCACAACCGCACCTTGGCGAAAACTACGTAACGGACCCGCAGCGCTTGAGTAAGGACGCCGTAGAACGAGCGCTCGGCGGGAGACAGAAGCGCTTCCTGTGCAGAGAACTTGCTCTGTTGGCTGCGGGGCGCCTCGGGGACTGGCGGCGATGGCTTGCGTAAGAACGGTAGCAGAATAGATAGGCAGCCGCGGTTCTCTGTCATAGCAACATCTTAAGCCCAGCGTACGCGAACCGCCAGTCGGTAGCTCCGAAAGTGCATGGAGTTATTCAAAGTACGGCGTTTGGGTTAACGGTCCCTATTGCTTTCGGATGAACTGCAGTTTGAAGAGCTGAGTTGTACAAATTCGGACCGCCAACGCGGGATTATCGAAGCAGCCCCGCCAACCAGACCGAGCATCGACTTCGCCATATCCTACTGCATTTGGAACCGGAAAAGGTGAACCGGAAAAGGTGTCAGAACCGGAAAAGGTGTCAGGAACATTTTTAGAAACCGTCCTCGCCGCTGATAGGCGACGCCGCGCTCGATAACGACGCAGGGTGCGCCTGTGTTTCATGCTGCTTCATCAGTTTTGCAGCCAGACCCGACGCACGTTCACCCAGTGCAACTCTACCGGCGCAGGACTTGTGTGTCGCCTCGATCTCAGCGCCTGGGTCCTCCCAATACGGCGAAAAGCTGATTGACACGGTCTTCGTCGACTTCAACCGCGAAAAAGTCGTCGACGGCCCGACTTCACGACCTGGCAATCCCGCTACGGCCAAACAGGCGTCGCGCGCAACGACGGAGACGCGGACAATGATAACGACGGCGACATCAACAACGACGACAATGTCATGCTCCAAGACCGAAGATGGCGTATCGCGTTGAACTACGTGCTGTGTGGCCCTGCTAGGATCCGCGTTGCCGCTCAGCCCTCCGCCCTCCCGCCCAGGTAGCTTTCACATCGCGACGTCTCTCA
>JADLBW010000055.1 GCA_020847515.1 Pirellulales bacterium
GAAGCTCGTCCCCCTCGAACACCAGCGTGCTGGTGACGACGTTGTTGAGAAACTCCCGGTCGTGGCTTACGATCAGCACCGTCCCCTCGTACGCCACGAGTTGCTGCTCCAGCAGTTCGAGCGTTTCGCTATCGAGGTCGTTTGTCGGCTCGTCGAGCACCAGCAAGTTGGCCGGCTTGGCGAACAGCCGCGCCAGCAGCAGTCGATTCCGCTGGCCTCCCGACAACCGCCGTATGGGCGAACGGGCCTCGTCGGGCGTGAACAAGAAGTCCTGCAAGTATCCGATTACGTGCCGCGTCTGCCCGCCGACGGTGACGCTCGTCCTACCCTGGCCGACGTTTTCTTCAGCCGTTTGATCGGGATCGAGCTGCTCGCGATTCTGATCGAAATAGGCGACCTGCACGTTCGTTCCCTGTCGTACGCTCCCGCCCAGTGGCGGCAGTTCCCCCAGCAATCCGCGCAATAGCGTCGACTTTCCCGCCCCGTTGGCGCCGATGACGCCCACCTTGTCGCCCCGCATGATTGTCGTCGTCACGCCGCGAACAACCGCACGCCCGTCGTAGCCGAACGCGGCGTCCGCTGCCTTCAGCACCAAGGCCCCGCTCCGCTGGCCCTCGTCGATCTCGAGTGAAACGTTGCCCAGCCGGTCGCGGCGCTGCCGGCGCTTCCGCCGCATCTCCTCCAGCGCCCTCACGCGGCCTTCGTTGCGCGTCCGGCGAGCCTTGATTCCCTGTCGAATCCACGCCTCTTCCTGCGCCAGCTTCTTATCGAACAACGCGTTCTGCTTTTCCTCCGCCGCCAGGGCTGCTTCCTTGCGCACCAGGAATGTCGGGTAGTCGCATTCCCAGTCGAACAGCTTGCCTCGGTCGATTTCCAAAATTCGCCGCGCCAGCCGCGTGAGAAACGCCCGATCGTGCGTCACGAACAGCAGCGTCCGCTTCCAACGGGCGAAAAACTCTTCCAGCCATTCGATCGACGGTACGTCAAGATGGTTCGTAGGCTCGTCCAGCAGCAGGACGTCCGGCTCCGACACGATGGCCCGCGCCAACAACACGCGGCGCTTCATCCCCGTCGACAGCGACGTAAACGCGGCCTCGCCATCCAACCCCATTTCACGCAAAGTGGCGTCTAGCCGCCGCGCCTCCTGCCATTCGCTCTCGCGGCCCAGCCCTTCGCCGCCCGCCCCTTGGGGGCCCGGCCCTTCGGGGTGCAGCCCGGCCGCCACGACGCTGCGCACCTGGCCCAAAATCCCCTCGGGCACGTCCTGGGGAAGCAATGCCGCTCGCACGCCCGCCGCACGTTCCACCGCCCCGTGATCTGGCTGTTCCACGCCTGCCAGCAGTCGCAGCAGGCTCGTCTTGCCGGCGCCGTTCCGCCCCAATAGCCCGATCCGCTCGCCCAGGTCGATCGAGCAAGACACTCCATCGAGCAGCGGCGGACCGGCGTACCCCAGCGAGACATCCTTCAGCGTAATTTGCGGCATGCGAACTCGGCCGTATGAAGCGTTTTGAGGATGGCAACCCATTGAGAATCGAAAACCCACACGTCGGCCGGTCGCCCAACGCTACTTGCGGGGCGGCGTGCCCTGGGCCTCGGCACGCGCGGCGTTATGGCGATTCCGCCGTCGCGGCCCGATAGACGACCCGCCCGCCGACCATCGTGAGCTTGACCTGCGCCTGATTGAGCTCGGCGGGCGGCGTCTTTGTCAGATCTCGATCGACGATCACCAGATCCGCCAGCTTTCCCGGCTCGAGCGACCCTAGCGACTTCTCATGAAACGACGCGTACGCCGCTTCGGAAGTGTACGCCCGCAGCGCTTCCTCGGGGGTAATCTTCTGCGATGGCGTCCAGCCCTTGGGATGGGCCCCGTCCAGCGTCCGCCGCGTCACCGCGGCGTACACCCCTTCCAACGGCGTCGGCGGCGCGACGAACCAGTCGCTGCCAAACGCGACGTGGGCCTTCGTATCCAGCAGCGAGCGGAACGCATAAGTCGTTGCGCTCCGCCGGACGCCAACCACCCGATCGGCCCAGCGCCCGTCGTCGATCGCGTGATACGGCTGCATGCTGGCAATCACGCCCAGACGCTCGAACCGCGGGAGGTCCTCCGGGGCGATATGCTGCGCATGTTCGATCCGGAACCGCCGGTCTCGCGGTCCGTTACTTCCGGCCACCCGCTCAAATACGTCTAGCTGCAGTCGAATCGCCCGGTCGCCGATCGCATGCACAGCCACCTGCAGCCCCGCCGCATCGGCCGCCGCGGTCCACGTCTCCAGGTCCTCGGCCGTATTCACCAGCAGTCCCCGGCTGTTAGGATCGTCGCTGAACGGCTGCAGAAACGCCGCCGTGTGCGAACCGAGCGAGCCGTCGACAAAGCCCTTCAGCCCGCCGATCGCGAGCCACTCGTCCCCGCGACCCTGCCGCTCGATTTCTGCGGCCAGCCGTCGCCATTGCGATAACGGCGTGCACGCGTAAACTCGCGTCTTCATCACGCCCTGCCGCCGCGCTACTCGCAGCACCTGCAAATCTTGCCACGAACCCATATGATGAACGGCCGTGACGCCCCGCGCGGCCAGGTAGTCCATCGCTGCGACGGTCGCCTCCAGCCGCTGAGCCAGCGTCGGCCCCGGCGCCGCCCGATCGACCAGCGCCATGGCGTTATCCTTAAGGACGCCGGTAGGCCGGCCGGCAGCGTCGCGAACGATCTCGCCGCCGGCGACGTCGTCAACGTCGTCCCCCACGCCGGCGGACCGCAGCGCCGCGCTGTTGGCCAGCGCCATGTGCCCATCCAGCCGCGAAATCCACACTGGCGTCTGCGGCGTGACTGCGTCGATCCAGTTGCGATCCGGCAGCTCGCCGCCCCAAAGCGTGTGATCCCAATCGCCGCCGGCGATCCACGCCCCGGCGGGAAGCCGCGCGGCAAACTCCGCAATACGGCGGACGAACTCCTCCCGGCTGGCGGCGTCGCGAAGCTGCACCGACGTCAGATGCAGCCCGCCGTCGATGAGATGAATGTGCGAATCGATCAGCCCCGGAATGACCAGCCCCTCGCCCGCGTCGATGACCAGCGCACCGGCCGCGCGGTCGCCCAGCCGCTTGAGCGCCTCGCCCTTGGAGCCGACGGCCGTAATCCGCTCCCCTTCGATCGCCACGGCTTCGGCCCACGGCTGGGCCGCGGCGCCGGTCCACACCCGGCCGACCACGATCGTACCGACTCCGGCAGCGCCGTCAGCGGCTTCAACGCTCGTCGCTGCACATAAGGCCAGCAGGGCCCCCACCGCCGCGACTGCACCGCCAGCCGCTCGGGCGCATGCTCTCCACCGGCCGACCTTCCCCATACCGCTCGCTCACTTGCGAAACACGAAGTACACCGCCCCGCACAGGCACAAGGCGGCCCACACGTAATTTAGCCGTATCGGCTCCTTCATGTAGAGCAGCGCAAAGGGCACAAACCCCGCCAGCGTGATCGCCTCCTGCAGGATCTTGAGCTGCCCTAGCTCGAGCTGCCGATGGCCAATCCGATTGGCGGGCACCTGCAGCAGGTACTCAAACAGTGCGATGCCCCAGCTCGCCAGCGCCGCCACGATCCATGGCCGCTCGCTCAGGTTCTTCAGATGGGCGTACCAGGCGAACGTCATAAAGACATTGGACGCCACCAGCAGGCAAACGGTCTGAGAAACAGTCGACATCCGTGCCAGCTCCAAAAAAAAAATCAGCGGTCGGGGAGGGATTCGAACCCCCGGTGCACTTACGCGCACGCCGGTTTTCAAGACCGGTGCCTTAAACCACTCGGCCACCCGACCCAATGTTCAAGAATACCGGGAGCTAGCCTGCGCCGAAAGCCGCTAGCCGTCGCTGCAAGCCGGTCTGCGCCATAGACTACGTTGCTAGGCGAATCAAGTCGCCTGACTTTTCGCAAAATCGCTGGCCGCCAGTGCCCTGACCTGCAATCATACGCCAGTCTCTTCTCCACTGTCGCGCGACGTTGACAGTTTCCCATCATGCCTTGCGGGAGATTCGATCATGTCTCGGCTCACGTTCAATCGCCACAAGAACCTGCTCACCCTGAACAGCGAGCAGGGCCAAATACTCGGTAGCTGGGAGGCCTATAACAACGTTACGGCCTCGTCCAATGGCGTCTGGCCCAATGGCGGCTACGACTACAGCCATTACAACCTCCACGCCGGATTGGACGCCAACAGCGCCTACGGCACGAAGGGCATCTACGTATTCAAGGTCCCTGGACGCACCGGCATGGGAGTCCATGCGGGGCGAAAGGACAAGGTCGACGGCAAGGGCCGCAAAGGACCTGCGTACAACACGCTCGGTTGCATCCGCACGACCGAAGAGGCTATGACGAAGATCAAATCGACGCATGAGGGCGGCGACCCGCTTACGGAAATCCTGGTGACCAGCGGCGTTCTAGGCGACTTTCCCAAGACGACGGCCGCCTACGCCTGAGGCTGCACGCCGGGCGTTGCGCCCGCGATTCGCTGCGCGGTCCGGTCGTCTGCCGCGCGGTCAACGGGCGCCTGTGCAAGGGCCCCGGCGCCACCACATTTTTGGCCGCCGCGACCCAATCCCGCTTCCTAACCCCTTGTCACCTTGGGCGTTAGCCGGTGTACTGGACCACTTGCGCACCGCGTCCCAGGGGCCCTCGCCGTGTCGGTTATCGAAGCGATCAACGTCACCAAGTCGTTCCACACAGGCGACGTGGAGGTCAACGCGGTCGGCGGGATCAGTCTGCAGGTTAATTCGGCGGAACTGCTAGGCATCGTCGGGCCTTCGGGCTCCGGCAAAAGCACCTTGCTGAGCCTCATCGGCGGCATTGATACGCCGACCACGGGGCAGATGCTGCTCGAGGGGACCGACCTGGCGTCGATCAGCGACGACCAGCGGACGCTGCTTCGCCGCCGGCGGATCGGCTTCGTATTCCAAGCCTTCAATCTCCTGCCGACCCTCTCCGCCCTGGAAAACGTCGCCCTCCCGCTGGAACTCGACGGCGTGCCCGAGCGGACCGCCATGGAACGGGCCGCCGAGGCCCTGCAATCGGTCAATCTCGGCCACCGCGCTGCCCACCTCCCCAGCATGATGTCGGGCGGCGAGCAGCAGCGCGTCGCCGTGGCCCGCGCCCTGGTCATCAAGCCCGCCCTCGTGCTCGGCGACGAGCCGACCGGCAATCTCGACAGCAAAACCGGTTCGCAGGTCATCCACTTGTTTCGCGAGCTCGTCGACCGCCTCGGCCAGACGGTCGTCATCGTCACGCACGAGGGGAGCGTCACCGAGTACGCCGACCGAATCGTCCGGCTCCGCGACGGGCTCGTCGAGAACGAAGTCATCCTCAACAACCGCACGGCTGCAGCGCCCCAATCGCCGAACTCGGCGAGGTCGCTCCCCTCCACGTCTCCGCCGGCATCACAATCGCGGAGGCCGTAAGGTGATCCTTGCCAAACTCGGATGGCGCGATTCCCGCCGCCGCCCCGGCCGCGCGATCCTCACCCTCGCCAGCGTCGTAATCGGCGTGGCGGCGGTCGTCGCCGTCACCTTTACGACGCAATCGACCCGCCGCGCCTTCGACGAAATGTTCGCCGCCATCGCGGGCCGGGCCGACCTGGAAGTCGCCGCTCCGATCGGCGAGACGATCGATGCCAGCCTCCTGCCGCGGATCCGCGACGTGCCGGGCGTCGCCGTCGCTTCGCCCATGGTGCAGCGGCCCACCATCATGTACGCCGGGGGGCGGCGGACGCAGGTTTCGCTGATGGGCGTCGTTCCAGAGCTTGACCGCGCCATCCACGACTTCCAGGTCGAATCGGGCAAGCCGCTCGCCGAAACCGGCGGCCTGCTGCTAAGCGCCGACTTCGCGCAGAGCCTTGGCCTGAAGCTTGGCGATGAAGTTCACCTCCTTACCCGCAGCGGGCGAGTGCCGGCCCGGATTACGGGCCTCTACAAGTCCCGCGGCACCGCCGTCGTAAGCCAGGGCGCTACGCTCGTCACCCGCCTGGCCGACGCCCAACGGTGGGTCCGCGCGCCCCGCCGGCTGGACGCGATTCAAATTGTTTTGGCGGCCGACGCGGATGAACAGGCCGTTCAAGCCGCCATCGCCCGCGAGCTCCCCGAGCACGCCGTCGTCCGCCGACCGGCCGGCCGCAGCGCAGTC
>JADLBW010000056.1 GCA_020847515.1 Pirellulales bacterium
GCCCGCCGGTAGGCGTCCACGGCGTAGCACTCGCCGGGAACCTTGCGCGGCCTGCTCCGCCTGTTCGTGCCAGGCCGATTGCCGCAGGACAGCGGTGTCTTGCGGGCTGAGGCGCGGGCCGCTCGATACTTGGCCATGGAGTCGCACGGGCGGAAGCAATAATCCTCCGCGCCACGGGCCAGGTACCGCAAGAGCACGGCTTGCGCCTTGGGGCCGATGAAGATAACCCGCTGGCGGCCGTGGTGCTGCGTCTTGTGCCGCTGCGGCTTGTACGTCCACACGTCGCCGCTTCGGTCCAGGTCGCATGGCCGCAGGATGCAGATTTCCGCCGGCCGCGCGCCGCTGAACCGTTGAAGCCTGACCATATCCGCCGCGACCTCGGGCATATGCTCCAGCGTGGCATCGACCGTGGCGTCATCGACCGGCAGCACGGGCTCCGTCTCGCGGGCCTCGGTCTTGCCGCGACGCAAACCGGGAATCATCGCCAACGCTTGCGGGATCGTTGGCGGGATATGACCTTCGGCCGCCGCCCAGCGAAAGATGCGGACGACCCGCTGCATAAACTCATTGGCGTAAGAGCGGCTCTTTCCTTCATCGACCAAACGATTCCGAATTGCCTTGAACTGCTGCGGTCCAAACTCCGCCGCCGGTGTTCGGCCATATAGGTCCTTCAAGGGGCGGACCACGCGCACCACGCGGTAGTACTCACTCGTCTTGGAGGCGGCGCCGTAGTACCCCTTGGCGTAGCTCACGTAGTCGGCCGCTAATTCCACGATCGTCAGATCATGCTGCGGCGCCCCATAAGACGCGGATCGGCCCGACGCCAGCCATTCCGTAATGAGGCGATCGTATTCGAGCTTGCTGCCCCTGGTGCCATGCGGCCCCAGGTAGTAATCGCGGCCGTTGATGGTGACGACGGCCTGCCCGCTGGCCCGATGCTTCTGATACTTCGGGACGGCTTGAGAAAGACGCGGCATAGTGCAGCTCCCCATATCTTGTGGAACCCAAGACCGTATGTACGGTTTTGGCTCCTCGGGAAACGCCGCACTGCCGAACGTCGGCAGGTGTCACAAGTTATTGACCGGCTTGAACTTAATTCCAGTGGGCGCGCCAAGACTCGAACTTGGGACCTCAGCCTTATCAGGGCTGCGCTCTAACCAACTGAGCTACGCGCCCGCACCCGCGCCGCCCCGACCGGCGCCGCGCGTGCGCTCGAGACGCTCGGCTCTATGCCGCCGATGCAAGCAAGTCCCATATTCTAGGTCGCCCACGCTGACTGTCAAAGGGGCTCGATGCTCTCTCCGGCAGTGGTTCATGGCTGTCTCCGGCAGTCGTTCATGGCTGTCTCCGGCAGTCGTTCATGGCTGTCTCCGGCAGTCGTTCATGGCCGTCGGCGGCGGTCGTTTATGGCCGCCGGCCTTCGTTATGCCACGCGCCAAGCGATCAATTCGCATTGCCGCGAAGCGGTTACGTCGTCCAGCCCGGGGTAACCGCCGCCGGCGGTTATCCCGGATACTAGGTCACAATTCGGGCGGCTGCCCTGCAAGGCTCGAATCGCTCAAATCGCTCGTCGCACGGCAAGCGCTCTGGCCCGCTATCGCCGTCCCACCTATAAAACCCCTTATTCGCTCTCCGGCGTCCTGGCCGGCACGAACTTACCGCAGGAAGGATTTGAGGCATGTCGCTTAGATGTCTTCGCCTGAGCCTCGCGGCTCTCCTCGTCGCTACGCTCGTTTCATCGGCCGCGTCGTCCCACGCGGCGCCCACCGTCGAAGACGCCCTTAAGCTGGCCCCTGTTCAGCCCGACGTCGACTGCGACAAGCCCACCGCCGACGAGCTGAAATCCTGCAAGATCAGCCCCGAGAAGATCGGCGGCGGCACCGCCTGGGTCGTCCGCGGCGTCGACGGCGCCGTCCTCCGCCAGTTCACCGACTCGAACAACGACAACGTCGTCGACACGTGGAGCTACTATCGCGGCGGGCTGGAGGTCTATCGCGACGCCGACCTCAACTTCAACGGCAAGGCCGACCAGTATCGTTGGTTCCATACCGCCGGCTCGCGCTGGGGAGTCGACAAGAACGAAGACGGCAAAATCGACTTCTGGAAAAGCATCTCCGCCGAAGAGGCGTCCGAGGAAGTCGTCGCCGCCCTGAAGGCCAAGGACGCCGCCCGATTCCAACGCCTGCTGCTGAGCAAAGACGACATTGCCAAGCTCGGCCTCTCCAAAGAACTCGCCGAAAGACTCACCCAGCGGCTCGCCCAGGCCCCCAAGACGTTCGCCGCCCTCGCCGCCGACGCCAAAATCGCCGCCAGCGCCGCCTATACCGATTTCGGCGGCCTGCGCCCCGGCGCCGTCCCGGCCGGCGCCCGCGGCAGTTCCAAAGACCTGCTCGTCTACGAAGACGCCTGGGCCATGGTCCTCACGGGCGATCAGCCGCAGCAGATGCAGTTGGGCAGCATGGTCAACGTCGACGGTTGCTGGAAGCTCGTCGACGGCCCGGCGCTCGGCGGCGGCAACGCTATCGCCGCCGGCTTCTTCTACGACGCCGAGGGGGTCGCCCCGCCGCAGACCGCGCAGACGCCCGCCATCGGCGAGCCCAGCGAAGAAATGCAAAAAGTCCTCGAGTCCATCCAGAAGGTCGACGAGCAGCTAGCGTCCGCCGCCGACGATAAGAAGCCGGCCCTCAACGCCAGCCGCGCCGATTTGCTCGAAAAACTCGCCGAGCTCGCCAAGGAGCCGCAAGAACGCAAGCAGTGGATCATGCAACTGGCCGACGGCGTCAGCTTCACCGTCCAGGACGGCACCTACCCCGAGGGCGTCGCCCGCCTCGCCCAACTGGAAAAGAGACTTGCCGATGAAAAGGCCGACGAAGACCTCATCACCCACGTCGAGTTCCGCCATATGCAGGCGGCGATGGGCCAGGCCATGATGGCACCTGAGGCGGAGCACGCCAAGCTCCAGGAGGACTGGCTCAAGCAGCTCCAGGCCTTCGTCGATAAGCATCAGTCCAGCGAACACGTGGCCGAGGCCCTCCTGCAACTGGCCATGGCCAGCGAATTCGCCGGCAACGCCGAGGCCGCCCAAAAGTCCTACGAGCGCATCGCCAAGGACTTTCCCAAGAGCCCGCACGCCGCCAAGGCCCAAGGCGCCGTCCGCCGGCTCACCTCCGTCGGCAAGCCGCTAGCGCTCAAGGGAACCGATGTCGGCGGCGCCGCGGTCGACCTCGCTCAGTACCGCGGCAAGGTCGTGGCCGTCCATTACTGGTCTACCTCCGGCGCCAGCGCCAGCGACGATCACGAACGCCTCAACGACCTGTACAACAAGTACGGCGGCGCGAAGTTCGACGTCGTTGGCATCAGCCTCGACTATTCGAAGGACGACGTGCTCCAGTACTTGAAGACGACTCAGGCCCCCGGCAAGCAGATCTTCGAGCCCGGCGGCTTTGAGAACCGCCTCGCCATCGAAATGGGCGTCATCACGTCGCCGCTGATCATGCTCGTCGACGCCAAGGGCAACGTCGTCAGCGCCGACGTGCAGCTCATGGAACTCGAAGGCGAGCTGAAGAAGCTGCTGTCGGAGCGCGTCGCCAACGCCCGCAGCAAGTAAGCCCCACTCGCCGCGCGATGCGCACCTTGAACGCCTGGCAGCCTCCTCCACTTGGCAAAGCAAGCCAAACATGAGGCAGGACCGCTCAGCTCATTGAAACCGCGAGCGAGTGTTCCATGTCCAGGTCCGCGTGGACATGCCGTATTTCTCAAGGCAGGGGAACTTCAGGACGCTGCGGCCACCGCGCATGGCCGGCGGCCGTCGGCTATCAGCCGTCGGTAAGACCGAAAACTGCTCCCTCTGTCCGCCAGCAGCCAGCCAAATACCCTACCGGCTCATTAACGGCGCCGCACTCAACAGCTCGCACCGTCGCTCGTCCCTGAGGTGCGAAGCCCCGCCAAAGCGTGAATGCTGCGCGTCCCGCGTCGCTCGCCTGGCGCCGTACAGGCCCGCACGCATGCGCGCATTGCTGGCAATTGTGAAATCTGCTTCCGCCTTGTAAGAACTTCCGCGAGCCCTATTGAGAACTCCGCGGCTAATTAACCGCGCTCGGCCGTTGGGCTGACGATTACCGGCCGACGCCCAGCCAGAAAAACCTCATCCTGGCCGCCAGCGACCTGCCGCCGGCCGCCAGCCTAATCCACAACGGCTTCACCAGCGGCGCGGTAACCAATAGCGGCACGACCGGCCCGAATTATCTCTTGCCCTCGGCACAACAATCGCTTATTTCCTCGTCGAGAGGCGGCGTGCCGAAGTGCCGGCCCGCCGGTCTTCGCCTTCTGCCCCTGGCGTCGGTGCTGGCATCACTGCACCGCCGGGCGCGTTATCCCGCTCGCTCTCGTGATACGGACGCGCCGCACGATCGTCGGCGCAGGGACCTATGGACTACGCCAACTCATTGCAGTGCGGATGGGTCGCCATCCACCTGTTCGGTATTCTGGCCGCCTGCCTGGTGCGGATCTACGCCGGTACCGGCGCCGAGGGACCCCTGCAAGCCGCTTTCCTGCTGGGCCTGGCCGGCGTCGCGGTGGCCACGCTCGCCGGCGAGCAATTCAGTTGGCCCCTCTGGACCCTCTCCGGCGCGACGCTGGGAACGATGATCGTCCTGGCCATCGCCGACTTCCATAACGGCGCCCACGAACCAACCCCCGACCCCTGACCGGCACTCCCTTCTGCCCTCGCTATCCGATCCACCGGCAAAATCGGAAAAAGACTCCCCTTCGGCACGTCCGCATGCCGAAACTCTTACACAGACCGCCAGAGGGGAAAGCGCCGCTAGGGCCGGAAACCCGCGCCCCGGGCCCCTTCCCTCGCGAGTCGCGCAAGGCCCTCGGCCCGCTCCTTTCGGGGACCTTCCCGCACCGCGCGGCGGTCCGGGCTTGCCGACAGAACCTGTGCCAGATCCAGTGTGAGCTTAGTGCTGACGCCTAGCGCGACTTGTTCCCATGTCCGCTGACGCGCGCCGGCAACGACTTTCCCAGGAGGGGGACCATGCGAAAAGCGTTTCTTGGCCTCGCTATCGCCATCGTGGCGTGGGGCCCAGCCCGTTTGGCGTCGGCCGACGCCGCAGCCGATCGCGCCGCGGCTCAGCAGATCGCCCAGAACATGAAACAGAGCGGCGAACTCAAGGACTACCGCGTCGGCGTCAAGTACCAGAATGGCGTCGCCTGGCTGATGGGCAGCGTTACCAGCGCCCAGCAGAAGGCCGCCGCCGAGCGGATCGCCCGCGAAACCGACGGCGTCGAGCGCGTGATCAGCAAGCTTGAAGTCGCCGGCGGCGACCAGTCGCAAGCGGCTCAGCTCGCCGGTCAGGTACAGCCCGCCGCTTCGGAGATGCCGCAGGCGGCCCCGCCGCGCAGCCTCCGTCAGGCTGCCCGCCGCACCGGCAACATGCCCGTCCCCTTCGCGCGGACCATGCAGGGCGACGTGCAACAGGCCAACTACGGCGAATATTGCCCGCCCGACGGCATGGCCGGCGGCGCCCCCTTGGCTATGGGCCACGTGCCCAGCGCCGTCGGGGCCTCAGTCGCCTACGATAATCCCCAAATGCCCGGCTACGCCTGGCCCAGCTACGCCGCGTACCCGAACTACGCCGCGCTGACCTATCCGCAGCAGTATTCGCCCAGTGCCTGGCCCTACATCGGCCCGTTCTATCCCTATCCGCAAGTGCCGCTCGGCTGGCGCAAGGTCACGCTCGAGTGGGACGACGGCTGGTGGTTCCTCGACTTCAAGGACTGCAAGGATTGCCACTAAGCCTGCCAGCTCCCTAGCTAGCACCGTATGGAACGCCTCCGAAGCTCCCGTCGGCCCCGCGCGGCCGGCGGGAGCTTGTCGTTTTTATCGGAGGCAACCCCCGCCCGGGGCCGCCGATCGCAGCAGTATTATAGTCGCCTCGTCCGCGAGTTCCCGCCGTCCCGCGCTCCCGCGGCCAGCTCGCCCCCTTCTGCAGATTTTTCCCCTACAACCCGATTATCCCGCAAGTTCTACCCAGAATCACTCGATACCTGTGTGTGGATAGACGGCGCGTCCCGCCGTTGCGCGGGGCCTGAGCCTCATATCGCTGGCTGCTCCCAACGCAGCCCCTTGTCGCCGAACCACTCATCGAAGGGTTAGCAAGGATGTCTCGTCGAACCGCCCCCACCGGACTGTTATTCGCCTTGGCCGTGGGTTGCCTGACCAACACGGGGTGCTGGATGCATCTGGGGCCGAACCTGGGGATCTTCGGCTTCCCCATCCCGGTGACCGCCTACCAGCAAAAGCAAAAGGAAGACAAGTTCTGGGAGCATGAGCGGTACGATCGCGTGCCGATCCTCGGCCCCATCACCTCCGGCGCCGAGGTCGTCGCCCTCGATCCGCCCAGCGACGATGAAGTGATGCGGGCCCTGGAACGCGCCCAGCCGATCGAGGGCGGAGTGCCCTTGCTTTACGAACGAAATCGCAACAACGTCCGCGTCGTCAAAGAAAAGATCGCCGACTATGTCGATCCGCCGCGCTTCTATCCACTGGTCGGCCCGGCGCAGCAGCACCACGCCCACTACAAGTGCACCGTCTACTACGAGGACGTGCGCCGCGTCGGCTGGCCCGTGCCGCATACGCTGCGAGACGAAGACGCCCGCGAAGTCATCTACGTCGACCACAACCACCTCCACATGGTAGGCAACGTCGATACGGGGCAGGGCAGTCCCTACGGTCCCTCGGCCGCTGCACTGCCCCACTGACCGGCGCCTGTCAGCCGCCCGTTGCAGTGCTTTGTCGCCGCATGATCTCCGCCTCAGCCGTCGGGCGCCAGCCCGTCGCCGCGGCGGCAGAAACCGCCGGGCTGCCGCCCCGCGGCTAATCTCCACGACTCGAAGCGTTGCCTTGGATCGAGCACGAGCCCCGGCCGCGCCAGGTCGGGGCTCCTTGTTGCCTGCCGCGTGCGGCGCCAGCTCGCCGCCCGCGGAAGTGAGACCGCCGCATGTCCCTGAGCCTGCCCCTTGCCGCCCGCGAGGTCATTCCCACCACCAGCTTGTGGAGCATCCTCGTCGCGGGCGGGCCGCTGGTCATCCCGATTGTCGTCTGCTCGTTCGCCCTGGTGCTGGTCGTCTTCGAGCGACTCCTCATGCTCCGCCGCAGCCGCATAGCGCCCCGGCTGTTCATCGAACGATTTCTGCTGCAGATCAGCGAAGGCGCCCTCGATCGGCACAGCGCGCTGGAGCTCTGTGAGGAGAACTCCAGCCTGGCCGCCGGCGTGTTCGCCGCCGCCGTTCGCCGCTGGGGCAAGCCCGCCGTCGAAGTCGAACAGGCCGTCCTCGATGAAGGCGAGCGGGCCGCCAATTCGATGCGGCGGTTCCTCCGCGTCATCAACGGCGTATCCACCGTCTGCCCGCTGTTCGGACTGCTGGGCACCGTGTGGGGGATGATCGTCTCGTTCAACGAAATCGCCGGCAGCAGCGCCATGGGGCGCCCCGAACTGCTCGCCGCCGGCATCGGCACGGCCCTGATGTCGACCGCCGCCGGCCTGTGCGTCGCGATTCCCGCCCTCATCCTCTATCTCTACTTCATCGGCCGCGTCGACGCCCTGGTGATGGAACTCGACCGCTACGGCCAGGAGCTGGTCCACCTCATCTCCGCCGAAGCCCTCGAAGACCGCCGCAACCGACCCGCACGCCCCAACAGAGCCAAAAAAGCAGCGTGAACCAAGCACCAATGACCAAGCACCAATGACCAACCGATGAGCGCCAATCGTTGGCCCCCAGTCCCCCAATCCGCAATCCGCAATCCCCAATCCCGAATCACCAATCCCCCTTGCCCCTCAAAACCCATCAAGACGAAATGCCTTCCATGAACCTGACGTCGATGATCGACGTCGTGTTCCTGCTGATCGTCTTCTTCATGGGGGCGGCCCGTTTCACGGACCCCGAGCGCGACATCGATCTCCGCTTGCCCGAGGTCGCCCAGGCAGCCAGCGGCGAAGGCGCCACCGCCGCCAAACAGGTCGCCGTCTACGCCGACGGGCGGTTCTCGCTCGATCGCCACGACGTGACCCTCGACGAGCTGACCTCCCAACTCGCCGCCGCCTGTCGCCAGCGCCCCGCCACTAGCGTCGTCATCCTTGGCGACGCCGGCTGCCCGTTTCAACAAGTCGCCGACGCGCTGGCCGCCTGCCAACAAGCCGGCGTCAGCCGCCTGGCCGTCAGCGTGAAGATCGCACAAGGCGCAACCGGCGTCAGGCGGTGATCCATGGCCGCCGCCTTGCCCCTGCTCGCTCACGCGATCAACATCCCCGCCCCCTGGCTCGTCGTCTGGGCCCTGCTGGCCCTGTTTACCGTCGGACTTGCCGTCCTGCTGCGCACGCGACTCCACCGCCTGAAACCGTGGCACAAATGCGCCATCCTTTCGCTGTGGGTCCACGTGCTGTTGGGCTGCCTTATCGGCGCCGTGCGGATCGCCACCGGGGGTCCCGGCCTGGGCGACGGCTACGGCCCCCCCATCCAGGTCGCCCTCTTGCCGGCCGAAGGCGAAGCGGCCGTCCCCCCTGCCAACCTCTTGGAGCAACCGCCTGTCGCGCAGCCGATCGAGGCCCCCGACGATCCGCCGGCAGCTCCAACTACCGCCAACGAGTCGGAACAACCGCAGTCCGCCGAGCAAGCGCCCCCCAGCCAGCCGCTTGCCCCTCCCGAGCTGCTGGCTGCCGCCGAGCCTCCGGCCGCTCCGCCGGAAGTCGCCGACCCGCCGCCCCCTGACGATCTCGAGCCCCCGGACGTAGCGCCCCCCGACGACCAGGCGCCCAGCGACCAACCGCCTGAGCCGAACGAAATCGCCGACGATCCATCGGACCGGCCGCCGCTTGACCCTGCGCCGCACCAGTCGGCCCCGCTTGCGGACGCCGCACCGCCGCAGACCGCACCGCCGGCGCCCGATGACCATGAGCAGCCGCGCGTCGCCGCCGCCCCGAGCGACGCACAGCGGCCCTCCGGCATCGCCCAGACCGCCGCGGAACCAACGCCCCCTAGCGCCGCCGCCCCCCCGTCGACTTACGCAGCCCGCTTCGCCCCGAACCGTCTGGCCATCGCCGAATCGGGCGGCGGCGGCGCCAATACCGAACGCGCCGTCGCCGCCGGACTCGCCTGGCTTGCCGCCAACCAAGAGCCCGACGGCCGCTGGGACCCCCGCCGTCACGGCGCCGGCCAGGAGCGCTTCGTGCTCGATCAGGATCGCGGCGCCGCCGGCGCTAAGGCCGACACCGGCATCAGCGCGCTCGCCCTCTTGGCCTTCCTCGGCGCGGGCCACGCCCACCGCGACGGGCCCTACGCGCTTACGGTAGGACAAGGTCTGGAGTACCTCCGCCATGCCCAGCGCCACGACGGCAACCTCTGCGGAGACGCCGAACTCTTCGCCCGCATGTACTGCCACTCGATGGCCTCGTTCGCGCTGGCCGAGGCCTGCGCCCTCTCCCGCGACCAGCGCCTGCTGCCGGCGGTCCGCGCCGCGGCCGGCTATTCGCTCGCCGTTCAGCACCCCAGCGACGGCGGCTGGCGCTATCGCCCCGGCGATACCGGCGACACCAGCCAGCTCGGCTGGCAAGTCATGGCCCTGCGCAGCGCCGAGCAGGGCGGCGTGCAAATACCGGCCGTCACCTGGACCCGCGTCGATCGCTTCCTCCGCCAGGTCGTCCGCGGCCGCGCCGGCGGGCTGGCCGTCTATCGCCCCGAAGAGGCCCGCCCCTCGCGGGCGATGACCGCCGAAGCCCTCTACTGCCGCCAACTGGCGACCGGCCGCGCCGATGGCGATCTCGCCGCCGCCGCGCTTGCCGAAGCGATCGGCTCGCTCGTCGAAGAGCCGCCCTCCCAACGAGCGGTCAATCTGTATTACTGGTACTATGCCACGCTCGCGCTGCACCGCGCGCAGCATGTCTCGCCGCAGGCGGCCGCCGCCTGGCGCACCTGGAACGATGCACTCACCCAGACGCTGTTGGCCACGCAGCGCCCCGACGGCTCGTGGCCCGCAACCTGTCTCTGGGGCGGCTACGGCGGCCGCGTCTACGCCACCGCGCTGGCCACGATGTGCCTGGAGGTCTACTACCGCTACGCGCCGCCAGCGGATGCGCCGGCGCCAGAACACATCTCCTCCGGCCCCCTCCCCCTCGCGGGGAGGGCTGGGGAGGGGGGCAGCGCCCCGTATCCGCGTTGAACGTCTCGCGCGCCGACCTTAAAGCCCCTTCTCCCTGTAACCGCTAGGCAAAGGCGAGGCCCCCTCTCCCGGCCGCAACGGGGCCTAGGCATCTAGCCACGACCGCAGGCCGTGGTCAATGCGCCGCTTACAGCAGATCCAAGCCCCGCCGGGGCGTAGAGCGAGCCTTTCAACATTGTCACCTATGCCGGTTTTCCCGCCGTTCCCACATTACCGCCCGGCTCGGGCCGCAATTCCGCCGGTTTGACTCGCCCCCCCCGCTCGGTAGAATTGAGTGCAGTTGGCGGGCGCCTTCAGCCGCGTCGCACGGACTTTATGCGACTCTCTCACACCGCGGCGCCGCTCGCTACTGTCGCTTAGAGGCTTCGATGGCTGCTTCCAGTTCGCTCACGCTTGGTTTCATCAGCGGCATCGGCATGCCCGAGCTGTTGATCGTCGGCATGATCATGCTGCTGTTGTTCGGTAATCGCCTGCCGTCGGTCATGCGATCCCTCGGCATCGGCATCACCGAATTCAAGAAGGGCATCAAGGGAGAGGGGCTCACCGAACCCAACGCCACGCTCGAAGACCAGCGCCGCACCGACGACGCGTCGCGCTGAGCTCCGCGCCGTCCGCTGTCGACTGCTCGTACACCGCTCGCCGCTCGTGTAGGACTGCCGTGTCGCTCGTGATGCTGCCGCTGGCGTTTTTCAATCTCGGCTTCAGCGAGATGCTGCTGGTCGCCGTGATTGCCCTGTTGCTCTATGGCAGCGACCTGCCGGAAGTCGCCCGCACCTGGGGCAAGGCCTATCAGGAATTCCGCCGCCATCTCAACGGCATCCGTAACGACCTGAACGACGCCATCTACGCCGAGCCCGAGTCCCCGCGCCGCCTGCAGTACTATCCTGAGTACCATCGCGACGCCGTCGACCAGTCCGCTCCGGCCAGCAGCAACGCCAGCGCAGCCGACGGGCCTGTCGTCGCCGAAGTGCCCGCCCCGCCGGCCGACGCCGTCGCCCCCGGCGACGACCCCGTTCGCCACGAAGCCCACGGCGCCGCCTGATCGCCCGCCGCACGGCAGCCGCCGAGCCTGAACGGCGCGTCTATAGAGTACCGCCATGCTGGCCGTACTCTATTGAGAACTGCGCGACTAATGAACGCTGCCGGCTGTCGGCTAGCGGCCGACGGCCAGAGGGAAAAGGCCTAATTCTGGCCGCGAGCCGCTAGCCAGATCAATAAACAAACCGTTCGCGCCATTTCGCGTATTTCGCGGGCAACTTTCCCTACCCGCTGCGCCCCGCCTCAACCTCCCCCAGGCAGCGATCGACAATATCAATCGCCTCGTCCAATTGCTCCTGGCTGATCACCAGCGGCGGCGTCAACAGCAGCACGTTGCCCATCGTCAGCTTGAAGCTCAGTCCATAGTCGAGCGCCCGGTACATCACCGCCTCGGCTTCGTCGCTCGCCCGCTCGCGGGTCGCGCGATCCTTCACCAGCTCGACGCCCAGCGTCAGCCCCAGCCCGCGCACGTCGCCGATAAGCCGCCGCCGCGCCCCCAGGGACCGCAGGCGCCCTAGCGCATGCTCGCCCAACCGCCGGGCGTGCTCCAGCAGCCCCTCGCGCTCGATGATCTCGATCGTCGCCAGCCCCGCCGCGCACGCCACCGGGCTCTTCTCGTGCGTGTAGTGCCCCAGCGCCCGATCGCCCGCCACGTCCAATCCCTCGCGGGCCACCAGCGCCGCCAGCGGCATCACGCCCCCGCCCAGCCCTTTGCCCAAGACGAGGATGTCGGGCACGACGTCCATGTGTTCGCACGAGAACCACCGCCCCGTACGCCCCAGCCCCTGCCAGATCTCATCGAAGATCAACAGCGCCCCGTGCTTGTCGCACGCCCGCCGGATCCGCTGCCAGTACTCCGGCCGCGGGATGTACGGCGTGGCCCGGCACGGCTCGGCGATGACCGCCGCCATGTCGGCCTCTTTCTCCAGCACGTATTCGACGTAGCCGGCGCACTTCAAGTCGCATCCGCCGCGGCTGCCGCAATCCCACAGGCAGCGGTACTCGTCCGGGGGCGGCACATGTTCGCAGCCCGGCAACAGCGGCCCCACGCCCGCGCGAAAGATCGCCTCCCCGCCGATCGATATCGCATCCAGCGACGCCCCGTGGAACGAGTCCCACATGCTGATCGTCTTATGCCGCCCCGTCGCCACGCGGGCCAGCTTCAGCGCCATGCCGATGGCCGCCGTACCGCTCGGGCAGAACAGCGCCTTGTTCAGATCGCCAGGCGCGATTTCGGCGAGTTTCCGGGCCAGGTCGATCGCCACGCGGTTCGTATATCGCCGCGTGCAGAACGACAGCTCGTCGAGCTGCCGCTTGACCGCCGCGATCACCTCCGGGTGGGCGAAGCCCACCTGGTGGACGTTGTTGCCGTGAAAGTCCATGTACCGCCGCCCCTGGAGGTCGGTCAGGTAAATCCCTTCGCAGCCGCTCAACGCGTTGAGGCACGCCGTCGACAGCGACTGATGCAGGAAGTACCGCGCGTCCTCGTCCAGCAGCCCCTGCGTCTGGTCGTCCAGCGCGCGGGCCTGCCACTCCCCGCGCCTGGACGAACGATTAACGTCCCCTTCGGACTTCTGCGTCGACAGATCCTGACCAGCGCCCGTGCGTTCATTCATAGCCAGCAGCAAGCCTCCCGCACCAGTAGAAAAGAGCTGACGCGTGGCCATTGAAACCTGTGGCCCGCGAAATGCGCGAAAGTACGCGAAAAGAACCTATTTTGTCCGTTTTCAACAACGGCCGCAGTCCTGTCCGCCAAGAGCGCGTTCTAAATCCCCTCCCTCGAAGGGAGGGGCTAGGGGAGGGATTCAAGTCGCCGGACGAATCCGCCGCCAAGCGCATACTCCGACCACAGGGGAGAAGACTCCGACACATGTTCTGTTGATTCCTGCGCCGCTAATGAACCCGTTGTGAATTTGGCTAGCGGCTAGCCGACAGCCAGCCGCGCCCTTTCGCATGTTTCGCGGGTATCTCTCCCCGAACCATCTTCCCCCTTCGCCTCCATTCGCGTGATTCGCGGGCCTTCCAAGGGCCCTGCCTAGGAAATCAACTCCTCAATCACCCGAAACTTATTCACCCCCGTGAGCCGCTGATTGAACCCCTGGATCGTCACCCCCAGTTCGGCCGCATCCAGCCCCAGCAGCCGCAGCATCGTCGCGTGCAGGTCCGGCACGGTCACCGGGTCCTTTACGGCGGCGTAGCCGATCGGGTCGGTCTCGCCGTAGCTCACCCCCGCCCTCACCCCGCCGCCAGCCATCCAGATGGTAAACGCGAACGGATGATGATCCCGCCCGATGAACGGCATCTCCCGCCCTCCGCGATTTTCGCGCATCGGCGTCCGCCCGAATTCTCCCCCCCATACGACGAGCGTCTCGTCCAGCAACCCCCGCTGCTCCAGGTCGGTCAACAGCGCCGCCACCGGCCGGTCAAGCTGCTGGCACTTCGTCTTGAATCCGCCGTTGAGCGCCTCCCCCTCGCCGGCGCCGTGCGAGTCCCAACCCCAGTCGAACAGTTGCACGTACCGCACCCCCCGCTCGACCAGCCGCCGCGCCAGCAGGCAATTGTTCGCCAGGCTCTCCTGCCCCGGCTGCGTCCCGTATAGCTGGTGAATATGCTGCGGCTCCTGCCCCAGGTCGAGCGCTTCGCTCGCCGCCGTCTGCATCCGGAACGCCATCTCGTACTGCGCGATCCGCGTCACCGTCTCCGGGTCGCCGAACTCGTCGTGCGTCTGCCGATCGATGTTGGCGATCGCCTCGACGACTCGCCCTCGCAGCGAGCGGCTGATCCCCTCCGGGTTGGACAGAAACAGCACCGGGTCGCCCGACGACCGGCACTGCACGCCTTGATACACGCTCGGCAGGTAGCCCGAACTCCACACCCCTTTGCCGCCGTCGGGAAACCGCCCGCCCGAGAGCAGCACCATGAACCCCGGCATGTTCTGGTTCTCGCTCCCCAGCCCGTAACTCACCCACGATCCCGCCGAGGCGTATCCCGGCCGCTGGTTGCCCGTGTGGATCAACAGTTGCGCCGGCGCATGGTTGAACTGGTCGGTCTGCATCGTGTGGATGAACGACGCCCTGTCGATCACCTGCTCGAAGTGCGGCAGCCGATCCGAAATCCAGTGCCCGGCGCCGCCCGCCTGGTGGAACGGGTAAACGCTCCCCAAGAGCTGCGGCACGCCGCGGATGAAGGCGAAGCGTTTCCCCTCCAAAAACTCCTGCGGGCAGTCCTGGCCGCTCAGCCGGGCCAGCTCCGGCTTGTGCGCGAACAGCTCCAACTGGCTGGGCGAGCCGGCCATGTGCAGGTAGATCACCCGCTTCGCCTTGGCCGCCAGCGGGGGCCGCCGCTCGGCCAGCGGCCGCGCCGGGTTATGAACCGCGCCGCTCGCCGCCGCCTTCTCGACGAGCGATTGCTCCCCCAGCCACAGCGCCGCCAGCCCGGCCATCGACTCCCTCAAAAAGTGCCGCCGCGTGGCCTGCTCAAGCGCCCTCAACCGGCAATCTTCCCAGACGTTCATTGCGTGAGCACCTCGTCCAGATTGAGAATCGCATTGGCCACGACTGAGAGTGCAAACCGCTCCCGCGCCGCCGCCTGTTCCTCCGCGGCGACCGGCTGCTGTTGCGGAGTCTCCGAAAGATCGGCCGCCGCTCCCCCGGCCGCCGCCGCTCCCTCCGGCGCCTCGCTGCCATACTCCGCCGCCGCGTCGCCGTGCAATTTCACCAGCTCGTCGATCACTTCCGCGGTCGCTTCTCGCCCGGTCGCCGTTCGATAGCCCCAGGCGATCCGCGCCCGCGTCTCCTTGCCACCCGCCTCCATCCGCTCGGCGAAGGCGGCGGCCAGTTCATTTAACGCCTCGTCGTTGAGCGTCACCAAGGCCTGCAGCGGCGTGTTGGTAGCGATCCGCCGCGCCGTGCACAGATCGCGGCTGGGGGCGTCGAACGCCATCAGGCTCGGATAGGGGCTGGTCCGCTTCCAATAGGTGTAAATCGCCCGGCGATACCGATCCTCTCCCTCGGCCGTCTGCCACTTGGCGTCGGAGTACGCGCTCCGCCAGATCCCCTCGGGCTGCGGCGGCATCACCGGCGGCCCGTACATCTTCTCGCTGAACCGCCCCGACAGCACCAGCGCCTGGTCCCGCACCATCTCGGCCCGCAGCCGCTGCCGCGGCCCGCGCGCCAGCAGCCGGTTCTGCGGGTCGCGCTCCAGCAATTCCGGCGTTGTTTTCGCGCTCTGCCGAAACGCCGCCGACAACACCAGCTCCCGCACCAAGCGCTTGAGGCTCCACTGGTGCTCGTCCATAAATCGGACAGCCAGGTCGTCTAATAGCTGCGGATGGCTGGGCGGCGAGCCCGACGAGCCAAAGTCCTCCACCGTCTCGACCAGCCCCCGCCCGAACGCCTGCTCCCACGCCCGATTGACCAGCACCCGCGCCGTCAGCGGATTCTCCCGCGATGCGATCCAGCGGGCCGCCGCCAGTCGATTCGCCGGCCCCTCCGCCTCCAGCGGCGGCAGCGCCCCCGGCGTACCACCCTCCGCCTCCGCCCCTTTATTGAGCCAGTTGCCCCGCTCGAAGACGTACGTCTTCCGCGCCACGTGCGGCGCCAGTTCCTCCATCACCGGAACTGACACGCTCGCGATCGCCCCCCGCGCCGCGATCGCCTCCCCCAGCTCCCGCCGCGCCGACTGGTACGACTCCGACGCCAACAGCCGCGGCCACTCCGCGCTATCGCTGACGTAGTACCGGCCTCGCCGCATCACCAGCGCGAAATCGCCCGTCGCGTAGCGGTCCTGCCGCAGTTCCAGCCGCAGCCGGCTGCCCTCCGGCGCCGCCAGCGGGGTCTTCAGTACGAACACGCAAAACCGCCGGTAGTTGATCCGCGTGTAGTCGCTCCACCCCTCCTTGTCGTCGCGCAGGCTCGCTTCCGGGTCGTACTGGGGCGCCGGCTCGTCGCAAAACGCCGCCGCCAGTTCGATCTCCTCCGGCTCCGCCCCCGGCGCCACAAGCTGCGCCTTCAGGTGCGACAGCACGAACCCCAGCTCCGGCGTCCGCAGCGCGGCCGCCTCATCCTTCGGCAGCGCCTCGATGCGGATCGCCGTCAACGGCTCCAGGCCCCCTGGCAGCGGCCCTTCCAATGTGAACTTGGAACCCGACGTGATCGTCCCTTCGGCAATCACCTCGACGGCCTCCTCCGACTCGTCCCGCGCGATGCGAAGCTGCGTCTGCCCGGTCGACGCGGCATCGTCGACCGCCAGGTTCCGCCACTGCGATCGGTCCCCGTCGATCTCCATCGCCGCTGCATGCACCTGCCGCCGCAGCTCGTCGATCCGGCGATCCAGCGCCCCGGCCGGCGCCCAGTCCCGCACATCCAGCGGCACGGCCAATAGCGGAGTGTCTTCGTCGACGTCGACGTCCCGGCTCGTATTGAACATGGCCGCGAACCGGTAGTATTCCTCGTGCTCGATCGGGTCGTACGGATGCGCATGGCACTGCGTGCAGCCAAACGTCGTCGCCATCCAGGCCTGCCAGGTCGTGTTCACGCGATCGAGCACCGCCGAGATGCGGAACTCCTCGTCGTCGGTGCCCCCTTCGGTGTTCGTCTGCGTGTTGCGATGGAACGCCGTCGCCAACCGGTCGTCGATCGTCGCCTCCGGCAACAAGTCGCCCGCAAGCTGCTTCACCGTGAACTCGTCGTACGGCATGTCTGCATTGAGCGCGCGGATCAGCCAATCGCGGTACGGCCACGCGTCGCGGTGGGGATCCTTCTCATAGCCCACCGTGTCGGCGTACCGCGCGAGGTCCAGCCACACCGAGGCCCAGCGCTCGCCGTAGTGGAGCGACGCCAGCAGCCGGTCGGCCGCCCGCTCGTACGCGCCCGCGGCCCGATCCGCTTCGAACGTCACCAGCTCGTCCGGCGGCGGCGGCAGCCCCGTCACGGCAAACGACGCCCGCCGCAGCCACTCCGCCCGCGGCGCCTCGGGCGAGGGGTGCAGTCCCGCCCCCTCGAGCCGCGCCAGAATGAACGGGTCGATCGCCGTCCGCGGCCACTGGTTGTCCTTCACCGCCGGCGCGGGCGACGCGTGCGGCGGCACAAACGCCCACGGCGGCTGCCATGCCGCTCCCTGGTCGATCCATTTCCGCAGGAGGGCAATCTCACGCGCCGACAGCGCGGGGCCGTGGTCGGCCGGCGGCATCCGGTAATCGGCGTCCTCCGAGCTCACTCGATCGATCAAGAACGATCCGTCCGGATCGCCCGGCGCTATCGCCGGCAGCCCTGAATCCCCCTCGGCAATCGCCTTCTTCTCAAAGATGAACGACAAGGCGCCCGCCTGCTTCACCCCGCCATGGCAGGCCACGCAGTGCTGCGAAAAGATCGGCCGAATGTGGGCGTTGAACTCCACCCGCTCCGGCAAGTCGTCGGCCCGCACAGCCGCGGCGCCCCCGGCCGCCAGCAGTAAGGCCGCCAAGACGCCGCACAGCAAGTTCAACAACGATTGCGGCGAACCCATACGGCCTCTCGCAGATAAGAATCGCCGCGCGGGGCGTCCCGCCGCCCACCGCTGCTGGCAACTCCTATTACTGTAGACGCTCTACGCCCGCCTGGCGACCACCGGCCGCCGACGCCTCTAGCCAATCGCTCGCGGCGACGACAACGCCTAACGCCGGTCCATCGTACTTGCCAACCCACGAATACGTCGGCTCGCTCCCCTCCCGGGGGATGGCTGGGGATGGGGCACGAAGCGGTCACGCGCTATCGTCCCATCAGGCTAGCCTAATGGGGTATGGAGAACCGCTGGCGTGGAGCATTTGCCCGCCTCCGCCGCCCGAACCAAACCGCGGGCAACCCCAGGACCAGCGCCAGCCGCGCCCCCCCCGGCTCCGGCACCCCGACCAGCGCGATGTTGTCGAGATACAGCGTCCCGCCGGGACTGGGCACCGCTGGGCCAGTAGCGCTGGGCGTCCCGGTGTCATAGCGGAGCATCACGCGGACCGTATCGGTCATAAGCTGCGCGTGCGTCCCGCTGCCCGACGCCCGCACCAGCTCCGCCGCGCTCAACGAAAACGTATAGCTTCGCCACACGCCGTCGTTGGGAACCGCTTGGGCGCTCCCTGTCGTCCAGCGGTTGGTCGTCGAGCCCGGGCCGAACAGCACCGCCCGCATCGACAGCGGCGCCGACGCCTGCGGGCTCATCATGTCGACCGTGATCGCCGTCGCGCCGGCCGCGGTCAAACTCCCCGTCCAGTTGGCCCCCAGATTATACGCCGCCAGATGCCCGCCCGCCGGCGTTGAGATCTGCAAGCTGCCGTCGCCGGCGCCGCTGGGTCCCCCGTTGGCAACGTAGGTCGGGGACGCGCCCCCCTGCCATCCCAGCGTCGAGGTCCCCGCCTGGAAATCGTCCACATGCAGCGTCGCCGCCGGCGACGAGCTCGAACCTAGGACGATCGCGATCGCGGCAGTTACGAAGCACTTCATGGCAAACCCCCCCGGGCGACCCACGGCGGCAACGCGAGCATTCTAATCGCAAGGCCCCGCCCGATGCCAACCCGCCCCGCACCGTCGGAGCCCCGACAACTCGCCTGCCAGAGGGATATGCTGAAAGTTTTTGTCCTTTGTCCGTCGCCGCGGAGGCGCAGAGGGGGAACGGGGTGTCCGTTGTCCGTTGTCCGTCGTAAACCACGTCAGCTCCGCTACCCGCTACCGCACCTCAACAACCGCCAGCAGCCCAGGCACAGCCCCGCCCCTAGCAGAATCGCCGCCGGCTCCGGCACGCTCGCCGCGGCGGCGGCAGCGCCGGCGGGGCCGAAATTCCGCTGCCACTCAAGAAAATCCCCGCCGTCCACGTCCGTGCCGAACCGCGCCTGCCAGCCCGCCGTCGGATCATTCAGGTCCGCCGCATCCACCAGGCCGTCGTGGTTGAAGTCGCCGACCAGCGGCTCGGCCGACCCCGCCAGCGTTATGTTGTCGATGTTCAGCATCCCGCCGGGGCTGGCTACCGGCGGTCCCGTAGCACTGGGCGATCCTGGATTGTGCCGCAACATCACCCGCAGGGTGCTCGCTCGAAGCTGCTCATACGTCCCGCCGCCGATGACCCGCGTGATGTCACCGGGGCCGATCGCAAAGCTGTAGCTCCGCCACACCCCGTCGCTCGGCACGGACTGGGCGCTGACCGACGTCCAGCGATCGAACGTCGAGGTCGGCCCGAACAGCACCAGCCGTATCGCCAGCGGCGCCGAGGTCGCCGGGCTCATCAGGTCGACCGTGACCGCCGTCGCCCCGCTTGCGCCCCAGTCGCCCACCCACGCCGCGGCTTCGTTGTACGTCGCCAGATGCCCGCCCGCCCCGGCCGAGATCCGCAAGTAGGCGTCCCCGGCGCCCCCCGGGCCGCCGTCGGCGATCCGCGTCGGCGCCGCTCCGCCCGCCCAGCCGAGCGTCGCCAAGCCGGTTTGAAAATCATCGACGTGCAACGTCGCGGCGAGCGCCCACGAACCGCACGCGCCCCATAACGCCGCCCCAAGTATGAATAACTTCAAGGTGCAACCCGTCTGGAGTTCGATGCTGAATGCCGCCGCTGCCGGCGAGCTGCAACAATGGCGACGCCGCTGCCGCTCCGCAGCGACAGCAACGCTGCCAGGCGTCCTGTATTGATTCCTGCGCGGCTAATGGACCGGTTGTGAATTTGGCTAGCGGCTGGCGGCTAGCGGCCAGAATCAGGCCTGTTCCCTCTGGCCGTCGGCCGCGAGACGCTAGCCGACAGCCGGCACGGTACATTAGTCGCGCAGTTCTCATTGAGCCGCTCGAGCGATTCGTCGACGCGCCGCCGCTGCGGCGATCGCCGCCGCCAGCAGCGCCGCCCCGGCGGGCTCCGGCACGGCGACCAGGTGGTAGATCGCCCCGGTCGGCTCGCCGCTGGGCCCCAGCCCGCTGGCGGCCAGGGCCGTCCGCGTCGCCACGTAGATCTCGCCGTTCTCATCCCGTCCGAAGGCCGTGATGTACTGCCCGATCGGGTTGCCGCCGACCACGTTCAATTGCGAGAGACTGAACGTCCCCGGCGACGTCTCTTCCATCCCCAGCAGCAGGCCGTTCGGCGGACTAAACGCCGTACTGAAGTCCCCGAAAATGTACTTGCCCTGCAGCTCGGGAAACTGCGTCCCCCGGTACATCTCGCCGCCGGTGATCGAGATGCCGAACTCCTGCAAGCCGTTGTTGGCGCCCGGGTGAGCGTATTGGGCCACCGGGTCGATGAGCGGCACGACCGGGTCGGGGGCGGCCGCCCCGTCGAAGGTGAACGTCCCCTCCTTCACCCGCCAGCCGTAGTTGCCGCCCTTTTCCACAAAGTCGATCTCTTCCACCAGGTTCTGCCCCACGTCGGCCACGATCAGTCGCCCCGTCCCGCCCGGCCCGTCGTCGAACGTCACCCGCCACGGGTTGCGAAAGCCGTAGGCGTAGATCTCCTCGCGGACCCCGCCCCCCGCCCCGACAAACGGATTGTCCCCCGGAATGCCGTACTGCCCGCCGGGGCCGTTGCTGCCGTCCACGTCGATTCGCAGGATCTTGCCCAGCAGCTTGGTGCGATCCTGCGCATTGCCCAGGGCGCCCGGCGGGCTCGAGCCATCGCCGCCCGTGTGGCCCGGGTCGTCGTCCCCTGCGCCGCCGCCGTCCCCGGTGCTGATGTACAACAGCCCGTCCGAGCCGAACGCCAGATTGCCGCCGTTGTGATTGAACTGCGGCTTGTCGAACTCCAGCAGGATCCGCTCCGAACCCAGATCGGCGGTGTTCGCCCCCACGGACGTCACCGAGTACTCGGCGACCGTGCTGCGGGCGTTGATCGGGTTGACCGGGTCGTCCGGATTGGCCAGCGGCGAGGGCGCACTGTAGAACACATAGAATTTGTCAGCGCCTGGCGCCCCCGCCTGGCCAAAGTTGGGGTGAAACGCGAGCCCCAACAATCCCCGCTCGTCGAAGCCGGCCCGCTCGGCCACCAGCTTCGAACTCAGATCCAGCAGCGGCGTCGGCAGCACCGCGCCGTTCTGAATAATGTTGATTTTCCCCCGCTGATCGAGCACGAACAGCCGGTTCGTACCGTCATCGGCGTTGGCTAGGCCTACCGGCCCCACCAGCTCTCCTTGACTCACCGGCGCTAGCGCCACGGGCGGAAACGCCGCCCGCGCCCCAGCGGACCCCAGCAGCAGCGCCGCCGTTAAGCTTGCGATAGTCGTCTTCATCGAATGCGCCTCCTCGTGTTGCGTCTGTCGAATCCCGCCGGGTCGCCGCGGCGCCAGCGCCCAGCCCGCGCCAACACCCCCGACGCACCTCTCTATGTCCCGGCCCGCGCATTCTCTTGCATCGCCTGGGGGTTTCTCTCCGCCCCTTGAGGGCCCCGCGCTGCGCTGCCGCCCCCCGCCATGCTGGCGCCCCGCGCCCGGCTTCCCCCGACGCTTCGGTTTAACCGTCAAGGTTTGGCGCCGGCGCGGCGTTTCCGGGGGGAAACCACGCCGTTTACCTAGTTGCCGGCTCCACCGCCGCCAACGTAGTCGTCGATAGAAGACTGCGAGGCGGATGGATTCTCTCGCGACTGCGGCCTGCAGACCTAGGCAGGCGCCGCAGGCGCTACAACGGACATGGCTTCGCCGCTGCTCGGTTGGGAGCTGAGTCGGCAGCGCAGCGAAACGAGAAGGAGCTAACAGGTGAAGATTCGGACATGGAAGGTCGGCATCGCCGCACTGGCGCTCGGCGCGAGTCCCGCGCTCGCCGCCGCCAATGAATGGTCCTACGACGATAACGTCAGCGCCGTCGCCTTTGCCAGCGACTGCTGCGAAACCTCCTGCAGCGACCCCTGCGACGTCGCCTGCGGCGACGGTTGCCGCGGCGGTTACTTAGGCGCCCTGGAAGACCTCTCGCTGGCCAGCCTGGTCGGGA
>JADLBW010000057.1 GCA_020847515.1 Pirellulales bacterium
CTAGATGGCTATCGAAGCTAGCCATCTCGGCCTCGGTTAAGTCGCGGCCTTCCGCCGCCGCGGCGTCCAGAATAGCTTTCGCCGCGTCGCCGGCATCGGCGATTTCGGCCTTGATGTCGGCCGACGTTTTGCGGGGCCCGGCAATGGAAAATGGGTGTCTCACTTTTTTGTCACCTGTGCTTGAGGTTCAGCCGCCAGGTAGACCGGCGGCGTCAGTTCCGCAGGGTCGAGTCCATCGGCCGCCCAGTCGCGGCGGTCGGCCCAGTAGGCGAGCCAGTCGCAAACGTCCTGTTCGTACCATGCGAGCCCGTGCGAACCGAGCAGCGGCGGCGGGAAGTGCGTGCCATCGCGACCGCGGCGCATTTGCTTGATGAACTCGAAGTCCACGTGCAGCCAGGCGAGCAGTTCGGCAATGGTGATGATTTTCGTCTCGCTCATTGCCCTCGCTCCTTTTGGGGAAAGCGTCTCAGCCATCACTTGCTTTCTACGCCGTGACCCGCAGTCGCGTCCAAGGGCGGCGTTTGTGTACACAACATCACGCGGATGATTTTTTCCGGCTCCACCAACACGACGTCGGCATGCCCGCACTTCGCCCGACAGACTCGCCGCCGCTCAATCCAGCGGTCTAGCGGGCGGCTGGTTCGCGTCACCATCGGGGCGCCGCAGCGCGGGCAATGAGTGCCGGTCATCGCCGCGACTCCCGCAGATGGGCCGCCACCATCCGCAGCACGCGGCGGGCGAACACGGCATTGCGCGGCTCAGCGAACCAGTCGCGATGCTTCTCGGCGAGGACGTCGAGCAGCTCGGCGCCACGCCGGTCTAACGCCGCGAGGTAAGCCGCCATCTCTTCGGCCTGGATATCGGCGGGACACGAGGCGAACACTTCAGGGGGTAACATGCCGTACATAGGTTGCTCCTGGTTAACGAACGAACTCCGCCGCGGGGTCGAAGGCATCGGCGTCGGCCTCGCCCAATCGGGCGCGGTCGGCAGGCGTCAGGCCGAACTTGCCGGCCAGTTTGCCGAACTCGGCGCCATACTGCTGAAACGCCACACGGGCCGCCTTGTCGGCGGGGTTGCGCTTGAGCCGCTTATAGGTTGCTGCGCGAAGGCTCCACAGCTCGCACAGGTGCCGCAGAGCCAGGCCGTCCGATATCGCCAGCCAGTTCGCGCGTGTGCGGCAGACCAACTCCCACACCCCCGTGGCCACGTCGTCCAGGTCGGCGGGCATCGGCGGGGCGCCGGTCGCGGTCGCCATCGCGGCGCTGGCGGTGTTCGCTGCGGCGCGGTTCCATGTTCCGTCTTTAAGGTGTTCTGATTTTGGTTTACGGGGTCCGGGCATATAACCTCCAAAACTCTTTTACCGAAAACGTTTCATGTCTGAAAAAAAAGTGCGCGCGTGCCGCTATGGTTTTGCGCTCGTCATTGCCTAGATCGCGACCACCCCGGGGGCCTGCCGCCTCGCGCACGCCTCGGCCTCGGCCCGCGCCGTCGCCTCGCGGTAGGCTTGCTCAGTGAAGTAAACGGCCGCGGTCGTCACCTTCGGCACGCCAGCCAGGATGCGGCGTAGGCGCTCGACTTGGGTTTCCTTGGCGTCAGCCAGCGGCAGCGGGAGCTGACAGTTGGGACGTTTGGGACGGTTGATTTGCATTGTGTCTACCTACACGTAAATGCTCTGGCTGAAGTCTCGCGCGTGCGAAAGGGTACAATGCAGAACATGCGTCCCAAACGTCCCAAACGTCACCCACTCTGGCTAAACTGGGCAATGCGGGTCGTCAAATCGTTAGCGATGGCGTCCTTGAAGACGTCGGCATACTCGCCGGTCCACACGAAACAGCGGCCGTAGTGTCGCGACGGGTCCGGCGCTAATCTCTTAAGGGTCCCCTCCCCGGCCATCTGATTGAGCCGCCGGCTTGCGGTGGCCGTCTTCACTGGCTCGCCGGTCGCCCAACTGAACCAACGGGCCGCGACGGCTACGGGGATTCGGACCTGCGCGGAACGCGGATCGTACTGCAGCCGCACCAACTGCTCGGCGAAGTGCTGGTCGACAATCTCGCCTTCGTCCAGGTCGCAATTGGCGGCGCCTTGCCGCTCTAGAATGACGCGCTGCGCCTCGCCGGGTTCCGGGAGTCGCGATAGAACGTCCTTCTCCCAAGTCGCCCACCGACTGAACTTCGCCAGCGGGAACGGCTCGGCACGTAAGGCGGCAATCAGGTCGCCGATGATCTGCTCGCGGTGCTGGTCGATGAACGCGGCGGTATCCTCGAGCCAGGGCCCGCTGTTGTCCCCCCTCACGAGGCGGATGATTACGGATCGCTGCGCCAGGTCCGTCGCCATGCTGACGCCGTTTAGCGTGAGGAACCACGTCAGCAGGTTCGGCCGCGTTCCTTCGCCGACGTAGAGTTGCCGGCCGCTCAATTGAGGGGTGGTGATTAGGGCCTCGACGCGCTCCGACGAAAGCCGCATCGACTTGATGTTGTCCCATAGCCCTACGCGCTTCAGCCGTGCCGCGGGCGTCAGCAGCCGCGTCATGAGCTTGTCGCCGTCTTCGTTTTGTGACACGTCGATGTGCCCGCCGACGATCCGGGCCAGCATGGTAGCCGCCGCCGTCTTGCCGACGCCCCGCCCATGCTCCGAGGTGAACACGAACGCCGGGCGGCAGCCAGGCGGGCCGCCCCAGATAAGCGTCATTGCAGCCGCTTGCAGTAGGTCGCGGTCGACAGTTGTTTCTGGTCTGAAACGGTCCAACAGCCAGCGTAGATGGTCGCCGTTGCCGGGCTTGGGCGCCTTGCACCGGTAGTAGATGTTTTCAATCGGCGGCTCGTGCGGCGTGTTTTCTATCGCGTCGAACCGCTTCGCCGTGCGCTGCAGCTCGGCCGTCAGTTCCGATTGGGCGACGAACTTGCCGCCCTTGAGCCAATCGACGTTGGCCCGCCGCCGCAGGTAGCCGAACAGGCTGGCGATGGGCGACTTGTCGAAGAATGCCAAGCCGTAGGCGTCGTCATCGACGAACAGCGTAGCGTCGACGCGGTACGGTTGCCCGCCGGTGAGCGCCTTGATATCGTCGTCAATCTGCCCCAGGCTTAGCGGAACCTTGACCGTTTCGGTTTGCTTCTCGTCGCCCTCCATAACGCCGTCAACTTCGATCTCCACCTCCTCATAGTTGCGAATCACGACGGCGCTGCCGCGTTCGACTTGCTTCTCAGCGTCGCGGATGCGCTGCACGATCTCGGCGTCGGTCCACGCCGACGGAAAAGGGTGAGTTTCGGCGTAGCGCCGGATCGTAGCGATGATCTCGCCGTCTGAGCCGCCGTACTCTACGCCCCGGCAGCAGCACGCGTACAGCCGCCGGCTGCCGTCGCCGCCGTCCTGCATGTGGGCGGTTGCGCGGTCCATCGCGGCGAGCATCGCGGGGTTCGGGGCCGTCGCCGCTGCTGCGGGCGCTGCCGCCGATGGCGATAGGGGATGTGTAGGTCTCCTTTGGCCGGCGGCAGCCTGTAGCAGCCGCTGGACCACAGCATCGGGCAGCGGCGCCGGGTCCACATCGTCCAACGACAGCCCCGGCAGCCACTCGCGACCAGGCGACGGCGGGATGACGGACTGAGCCCCCTTGTCGCCCGCGCCCAGCCGGCAGCCGAGCTTGGCGCCGCCGGCGGCGAATGACACGACGGCCTGCCCGGTCGCGGCCAGCCGGTCGTCCCATGCATAGAGCCGGTGCAGGCCGCGCGTGCTCTGGTACGTCGGCGTGGGGGGCGGCTGCGCCGCCCCGAACAGCACGGCGACTAGGGCCTCCTCCTCCGGGCCGTCCGCCTCGATATCCACGATGCCGGACGACGGGCCGAGCAGCAGACCGATGCCCGGCTCCTTCGCCTGTCGCAGCAGGCTTGACGCGGCGGCGGGAGCGAATGGCCTGCGATGCCACTCAGCGCCGCCCATGGGGCGCTTGGCATCGGTCAGCACGATCGGCAAGCCGCGCTGGTGCAGGGCGCCGGCCGCTTCGTACAGTTCAAGCTTCAGCGGGTCGTTGCCCAGGAACTCTGCGATTGCCTCGCCGTTGGTTGCGGCGTATCCGTTGGCCTGCGCCGCCGCATGTGCTATACTCATCGTGTCCTCCGTGTCGGGCCGGTCGCTCCAGGACGTCGCCGGCCGTGATACTCGATACCGCGCGGGGTAGATGCCGCGACGCCCGGCAGGCTGTAGTCAGCCGCCGGGCCTTTTTTTGCGCGCGTCGCGCGCGGATCGGACTTAAATGCCGGCCTTTGCCAGGTCGGCCTCGGCGCGCGCTATCGCGGCCTCGCGCTGACGATTGCTCCGGGAGGGTGGCGCGGGCTGCTCGCCCTGAGAAGCAGCGGTCGTGCTCGCGACGAACCGCGCGAACGCCTGTCGAGTCGTATAGCGCCGGCCGCCGATGTGGAAGGTTTCGAGCCGCACGCCGCGGGCGCCGCGGTTCGCCCAGCGCCATACGGTGCAAACGTTGACGTGTTCCTGCCGAGCCAACTCGGTCAGGGTCATCCGGGTTTCGGTAAGTAGCTCGCCCATAGCACACTCCAAGAAAAAAGGCCACGCGATAAATCGCATGGCCTAAGTGTGCAGCGGCAAGCGGAAGAAAGCGGGGGCGCTTTAGTAGATAGTTAGTTCAACTGAGTCCCACGCCTTCGGGCGGAGCATCCGGGCGGTAATATCCCAGGCGGCGTTTGTTCAAGACTCGCGGCGGGTTGCATTCCATCAATTCCTTAATGCCGCCGCTCCGGTACAGCCGGCTACCCTCCCCGCCGCAGACTTCCCCGGCCAGTTGCTCTTTTGTAAGCGCCCGCCCTTCAAGCGCTGCAAGGATTGCCGCTTGGAAGGTATTCGGCACGAACTGAGTTTTGGCGTGGCCGTCTTTAGGTTGATCAAAGGCGGGGTCTAGCGGGCTTAGTTGACTACAAGCATGGAACAATTCCGCCAAGAAGTGTGCGTCTAACTGTTCAATCCGCCGCAGCTCACCCTCGGCTTGCGAATCGAACATTAGCTCGCCGCGCTCATCGCATAGCTGTGACGCAATCCTTAGGGCGCGCAGGCGTGCCAATGTATGCCATTGGAAACCACGCGGGGGTTCTCCGGCGGGAGGGAGCAAGTGCAGCCCCCCCGGCCAGCTTGCCTGCTGAACCCATGCAATCAGCGAAGCAGCGCTTAGCGCTTCGTTACTAGGCAATGTTGACGCTAGGTTGGCTAATCCGTCGTCTATGAGCGAGATTTCGAGCTTTGCACGAATACTCGGCAGCCCCTCGTCCAAAACGGTTCTCAAGGTCCGGTCCTGCGTAGCCTCCCTGATTCTCTCTCGGAGATTCCAGGCGACTTCGGAAGCGAAGCTTAATGATGATTGATACCGGCCAACTGCTTCGACTCGTTCCATGAACGCCTTACCTTTCAGCCGAGCCGATCAGCCGGCGCCGTGGCGGTAAGGCGAGCCACGACGCCGGCCAATCTCGCGGGTAGCTACTCCCGCAAACTCGGCAAGTTGAGATTCTACCCGATCGCCCGCGCCACTAGCACGCCCTTCTCTAGGTCGCGCTCGGCGTACACCTGCGTCACGTCGGCCTTGGAGTGGCCCAGCACAATTTGAGCAGCCTCTAGGCCGAACTGGCGCCGCACTTCGGTTGCCGCTGTATGGCGCAACTGATTAGGCGACCATCGAAGGTCGCTCTGCCACTTGACTAGCTCGGCCTCTTGCTCGGCGGTGAAGGCGGATCGCAGAGCGTAGCCTAGCGTCGGATGGGGGAACGCTTTATCGCAGGCGCGATTGATGGCGCGGCGGTAGGTTGAAGGTGTGTAACGATTGCCGGGCGACGTTCGCGGCCTGATCCGTCGATTGCTTCCGGGCTTGTTTCCGCAGGATAAGGGCGTCCGTCGTGCCGCGTGTCTTGCCGCTCGCCGCTTCGCTTCGCTGTCGCACGGCCGGAAGCAATAATCCTCAGAACCACGAGCAAGGTAACGTAGCAAGATGGCCTGCGCCTTAGGCCCGATCAGAATAAGCCGCTCGCGTCCATGGTGCTCCGTCTTGTGCTTCGCCGGCTTGTAGACCCACACGTCGCCGGAGCGGTCCAGGTCGCAAGGCCTGAGGATGCAGACCTCCGCCGGCCTCATGCCGGTGAGCCGCTGCAGCCGGACCATATCGGCTACTACGTCGGGCAGGTGCGGCAGGGTAGCGTCAATTACAGCATCATCAACCGGGCCGATAGGTTCCGGCTCCGGTAGATTAGCCTCCCCCTTCCGCAGACCGGGGATGATGGCGAGATTCTGCGGTACGCTCGCGGGGAGCTTCCCTTCTCCTGCCGCCCACTTAAAGGCCGCGACGATCCGGCGCATGATCTCGTTGACGTAGCCACTGCTACGCTTGCCCTGCGCGATGGAATGGCGAACTGTCTTGAACTCCAAGACGCCGAAGTCGGCGGCGCTGGTGCGGCCGTACAGTTCTTTGAGCGGTTTCACACACCGGATGATGTGACCGTACTCGCCGCGCGTGTCCTTGCCGTAGCGGGACGCCGCCCAAGTGACGTAATCGGCCAGCATCTCCACGACAGTGAGCGACTGGGCAGGCGTCCCATAGGACGCGGATCGACCCGACGCAAGCCATTCCGTTATGAGTCGGTCGTACTCGACCTTGCTGGCCGTGGCGCCGTGCGGCCCCAGGTAGTAATCGCGGCCGTTGATGGTGACGACGGCCTGTCCGCTGGCCCGATGCTTCTGATACTTCGGGACCGCTTGAGAAAGACGCGGCATAGTGCAGCTCCCCATATCTTGTGGAACGCAAAACCGTATTTACGGTTTTGGCTCCTCGGGAAACGCCGCACTGCCGAACGTCGGCAGGTGTCACAAGTTGTTGACCGGCTTAGACTTCTAACCAGTGGGCGGCACAAGACTCGAACTTGTGACCTCTACGGTGTGAACGTAGCGCTCTAACCAACTGAGCTAGCCGCCCGCGTCGATGCGAGTCGCCGGCATTTTACCGAGGGCGCTGCGGCGTGGCTAGTCGTGAGTTATGGGCCGTCGCGCCGCATGGCGACCACGGCCTGCGGCCCCAGTGAGCATGGCGGGACAGAATGGGCGCCTCTCGCTGAGGGCCCTCGGCTGTCGGCGATCGGCTCTCGGCCAGGCCTTGGCGGATCCCTACGCTCTGACGAGCGTCACTGGCAGGCTGTGGCGCGATGCAACTCTTCTGTGAATGGTCCGCAGGGCGCGACGGCTTTGCTGAGGACCGACGGGTTTGCGGTCGAGCGAGGCGCGGCGGCCGCTATTGGTCGTCATTGCGGCTGGAGATTCCGTATTGATCGAGCTTCCGCTTGAGCGTCGTGCGATGCAGGCCCAGAACTCGCGCGGCCGGTGCACACTGCTGATTGGACTGGCTCAATGCCGAAACCAAGAGGGGCCGCTCGACGGTCTCCAAAAACCTGTCGTAAACGGCGCCGCGCGAGGCCGGATCCTGCAGCAGGCTTTCGGCCAGGACGGCGACCGCGTCCGTCACGGCCCCGCCGCAGTCGTCTTCGGCGCGATGGGCCGCGGCGAAATTGGGCAGCGGCGGCGGCAGGTGCGCCGGCAGCACCAAGCCGCTGCGGGCCAGCACCAGCGCATGTTCCACCGCTTTGCGAAGCTCGCGAACATTGCCGTACCAAGGACGCGCGACGAGCTCGGCCAGGGTCTCCTCGGCCAGTACGACTGGCTGCTCGGCCAACTGGGCCGCGAATGCATTGGCCAGCAGGGGTCTATCGTCGGGTCGCTCGCGCAGCGGCGGCAGCGCAATATCGAACGTGCACAGCCGGTAAAACAGGTCATGGCGGAACTCGCCGCGTTCGACCAATCGTCTCAGCTTTCGATGGGTAGCCGAGATGACGCGGAAGCTCGAAGCTACGGGCCGATCGGCGCCGACGGGCAGCACTTCGCCCGAATCGAGTGCGCGGAGCAGCTTCACCTGCATCGGCGGGGGGATGTCGGCCACTTCGTCGATGAACAACGCGCCGCCGTCCGCTTCGACGAGCAGGCCGTTGCGGGCCTGCACGGCGCCGGTAAAGGCCCCGGCGACGTGGCCGAACAGCTCGGCTTCGGCCAGAGTCGGATTCAGGGCGGCGATGTTGACCGCCACGAAAGGCCCCTCCCGGCGAGGGCTGTGGCGGTGAATCGCCCGCGCAGCCAGTTCTTTCCCTACTCCGCTCTCGCCGGAGAGCATAACCGCGGCGTCCGAGGCGGCGGCCAGGGCGATGCGTTTGAACACGGCCTGCATGGCCGGGCTGCGGCCCAGCATGCCGTCGGCGGGCCCGACTTCGGCGGCCGTGGCCTGCGGATGCGCTATGTCCAGGGCTCGGCGAATCGCGGCCCGAATCTCCTGGAGATCGAACGGCTTGAGCACGTATTCGAATGCGCCCAGTTCCACAGCGCGTACGGCGGTCCGCAAATCGCCGAACGCGGTAATGACGATGATCGGGGCGGCGCCGATGAGCTCGCGGAACTGCGCCATCGCGCTCAGGCCGTCGACGCCCGGCAAGCGAACGTCGATGACCAGCAAGTCCGGCCGCCATGATTCGGCGACCGCCAGTCCCTGCTCGGCCGAGGAGGCGACTTGCACATCATGCCCCAGGCTTTCGCCGAGTCGGCTCAGGCCCCAACAGATAGCCGGTTCGTCGTCCACCGCCAGGATTCTAGACACGCTCGTTGCCTTTCGTCGCCAAGGGAATCTCGATGCAGAACCGAGTCTGGCCGTCGTGGCGGGTCCACTGGATGCTGCCGCGGTGCGATTGGACGACCTGCCTGGCCGCGGCGAGGCCGAGGCCGACCCCCTCGGGCTTGGTCGTGAAAAAGGGATCAAACAGGGCGCGGGCCGCCGCGTTGCTTAGACCGGGGCCTGAATCGCTCACCGTGAGCGCCGCCCGCGTGGCGCCCGGGCAGTTGAGTTCGACGGCCACGCGAGCGACCGGGCTGCGCGGCGGCGTGCGAGCCGCTTCAATGGCGTTGATCAGCAGGTTCAACACCACCTGGCCGATGGCCTCCTGGTCGGCGAGGATCATCGCCGTGGGGGCCGATTGCCACGCTAGTTCGACGCCCGCATGTTTGGCCATCGGCTCGACCAGCGGAAGCAGCTCATCGACGAGCTGCGCAAGATCGAACTGCGTGCGCGATTCCACGGCGCCGGGCCGCACGGCGTGGAGCAGGCGCTGCAAGTGGTTCTCCATAAGCTGGAGCTGCCGCTTTGCTACGGCGACCGTTTCGCCGCCCGCGGAAGGGCAGCTCTCCGCATGCAGGTCGAGCGCCATACGGCAGCCAGTGGCGGCGTTACGCAGGTCGTGGGCAAGCCCCGCGCCAAGCAGCGCGGCAGTGCGCATCTGCTCGGTTTGCCGGACTTGTCGTTCATAGTCGGCGAGCCTGCTGGCCGTCTGATTGACGGCCAGCGACAGGTCGCGGAACTCATCGTCGGTGGCGGGCACGTCGATGGCCGTAAAGTCGCCGCCGGCCAGGCGCAGCACCTCGCCCGAGAGCCTGACGCTGGCGCGGCCGATTCGCCCCGCCAGCAGGCGGGCGACCAGAGTGACGGCAGTGACGCAAGCCAGGCCGATGACCAGCGGCGGCAGGAAGGCTTCCCGCCAGGAGCGCCGGTACTCGGACTCAGGAAACAGCACGTGGAGAGTCGCGGAGTGCGACTCGCCCGGGCGGGCGGGCAGCTTGGCGGCGGTGTGCAAATAAGCCCTGCCGCCCAGCGCAAGCGGCTGGCCGGGCATGGCGGCGCGCGAGGCGCCAGGAGCGGCGATGGCGAACGCCTGCTCGACCGCGGCGTCGCTGCTGGCCAGGGGGCGCCCGTCGGCGTCGGCGAGGACAAACTCGGCCTGGGACAACTGCCGCATCTGCCGCAGGACTCGGTTGGTGAGGGGAAAATTCGAGTCGGCCAGCACGCTGACGACGCCCTGCAATTGCCGCTCAATGCGCAGCCGGGCGTGGCGCGCCGCCAGGCGGGCGTTGATGGCGCCCAGCGCCGTAAGGCTGCCCAGCGCCACCGCTATCAGCGGCAGCATGATTTGGCGATGCAGCGGCCAGCGCATGGGATGCTACCTAACGGAAGGGTGATGCGGGGCGCAAGCACGGGCGTTTTGTGATTTTTTAGGCGATGCTGCGATTGGCGAGCGGGCGGCCAGCCGCCGGGAGCCGGGACGGGGACTGGGGAGATGTGCGACGTCGGCTGGTGCGACACGCTTGCCCAGTTATGCGACACCAGCGTAGCGCTCTCCTGGGGCATGTCGCGCTGCACATGGCAAACATGTCGCGTTTCTGCGGGTGACGCTTATTTCGTTCCTTCGGCTCAGGCTTTGCTTCGCGGCTCGCTCCACGCGCTGTGACAACCCGATCGTTTGAGTTCCATTAGAGAGGAGTATGCGCCGCATGGAAAGTCGCTGTTCAAGTCGCTTCGCTCGGCCCCTACATGGTTTCACCCTGGTTGAACTGCTGGTCGTCATCGCCATTATCGGGGCACTTGCGGCCCTGCTGTTGCCGGCGGTGCAGGCCGCGCGCGAGGCGGCCCGCAGGGCTCAGTGCACCAACAACTTGAAGCAGCTTGGGCTGGCGCTGTTGAACTACGAATCGGGTCGGGGGGAGCTTCCGTTCCCCAGTTACGCCGACGGGGTGAATAACTGGGCCCCGCACATCCTGCCGTTCCTCGAGCAAGGGAACGTCATTGCCGGTTACGATACAAAGCAGGACTGGTGGCGCGACCCCAACCGCGCGATCGCCCGGACTCACCTGAGCATTCTGCTGTGCCCGTCGACGCCCGACCAGCAGCGCTTCGAGGACAAGCCGGAGAAGTCCGGGCCGAACAAGACAGGGGCTTGCGGCGACTACTTCGTGCCGACCGGCGTGCACCTGGATATCAACGCCTCGCTGCCGGCAGCCGATCAATTCCCGGCCGGGGCCGACCTGCAGGGGCTGATCGCCGAACTGAGCGAAACGAACACCAGCAACAAGCTCAAGGCGGTGACCGACGGAACCTCCAATACGATTGCCGTCGGCGAATGCGCGGGGCGCGAGGACGTATGGCGCGGACGCGAATTCTATGAAGTCGATTATACCGGCTCTCCGAAAATTCGCGCCCGCGGCGGCGCGTGGGCCACGACCGACAATCCGTACGACATCGGCCAGCGGATCGCCTGGAATCGGCCCGAGCCGATCCCTGGAGAAATGCGGATCAACAACTCCAACGAATGGGGCCACGCGTTTTACAGCTTCCACAACGGCGCTAACTTCACCTTCGCCGACGCCTCGGTGCGGCTGCTGGCCGAGGACACGAACTTGCGGGTGCTGGCGGAACTGGTGACGCGGGCAAACGGGGAGATTGCCGCGCGGCAGTGAGCGGGAAGCTTGCCATACGTTATCCAGGTCATAGATTGATGACGACGTACTGCGTACTTCGTACTTAGTACGCAGTACCGGCGCGCGACTAGCGCTGCGGCAACTTTGGCGGGCCGCGCCTAGCGGCGCATCTGGGTTCGCATTCAAGTCAGCTATACCATTTGAATCAGTCCTCCGCGCGGCTGCCGTCGCCGCACATCTTTACTATTCGGGGGTCGAACTGGGCGACGATTTCAACCAGGTCTTGTTGGGCGGCCATCACTCGGCGGATGTCTTTGTAGACGCCAGGCACTTCGTCGGAGCCGGCTGAGAGGACGTCGATGCCGCGTTCGGCCAGCTCCCTGCGGACGTGCGAGAAGCGGAACGTGTCGTTAGCCTGGCGGCGGGACATGCGGCGGCCGGCGCCGTGGGAGGCGGAGTTGAGACTGTCGGGGTTGCCGCGGCCGCGGACGACGAAGGCCGGGTCGGCCATCGAGCCGGGGATGACTCCCAACTCCCCCTCCGCTGCCGGCGTGGCGCCCTTGCGATGGACGACGACCTCGCGGCCGCCGTGCACTTCCTTCCAGGCGAAGTTGTGGTGATTCTCGACGCCGGCGATGATGCCCGCGCCGAGCAGCTTCGAGACGTTGCGGTGGATCACCGCGTGGTTGGCGGCCGCGTAGTCGCCCATGAGGTTCATGGCGGCCCAGTATTCGGCGCCAGCCTGCGAGTCGAGATCGAGCCACGCCAGCCGGCCGAGCTCTTTCAGCTCGGAAAGTAGCCGGGCCTGGGCGATGGCGCTATAGACGCTGCAGACTGCCGCGCCGGGGCCGCGGCTGCCGCTATGGCTCAGCAGCGCGACGTACTGGCCGGCGTCGAGCCGCAGCTCGTCGTCGCGATGGCCGAGCGACAGGACGCCGAACTCGACAAAGTGGTTGCCCGAACCGCTGGTGCCAAGCTGCCGCCACGCGGTGTCCTTCCTTTCGCGGGTGATGCGGGTGACGTTCCAGTCGGCGTCCATCACCTCGTGCGACTGCGGCGGGCGATACTCGCAGCCGACGCCGAAGCGGGCGCCTCGCTCCAGGGCGGTACGGAACTGGTCGCGGCGCTCCGTGAGCGAAGCGACCGGAACGTCGAGCACCGACAGCTTCATCCGACAGGCGATGTCGACGCCGACGGCGTACGGGATGACGGCGTTGTCGCAGGCCAGCACGCCGCCGATCGGCAGGCCGTAGCCGACATGCGCGTCGGGCAACAGCGCCGCCGCTGCGACCGAGGGTACGCGGCAGGCCTGGCGCATCTGGGCGTGGGCGGCCGGGTCGATGTCGTCCCCCCAGGTGCGATAGCCGCAGGGTTCGCGAAGTGCGATCGGCTCATAACCGGCCAGCTCCGCGGCAAGCTTTCCCCAGATGGGATCGTGGAGGAACTCTTGGGGCGACGAAACGACCTGCTTTACCAGTTGTTGGGCCCGCTTCCCCTTGAGGCCGAAGCCGAGGTCTTGCGTGGCGGCGGTTCGCAGGGCGTCGATGGCCGCGGCGGCTAACCTGGGCGGTACTCCCAGTTTTTGGAGTTGGCGGCGGTTCATAAGCCATTGTAGGCGCGGGGGGGCTGAGGGCGGCCCACTACTGCTGCGACTTATAGATGCGAAGCGGAGGCCGCCGAGATCTGCAGGTCGAGGTCTGTTTTGTGTCCATTTGAAAACGCCCGCGAATTACGCGAATCGGCGCGAATAGGGTGCTGTGACGGCCTCACCTCTGGTGCTTGTGAACGTCGGACCATCAGCTTTTCGGGAGGTAGTTCAAGGGTTGTCTTTAGGGCGACATACTGGCGTTCATTCGCCTCGTTGGCGGGTACAAAGCCGCAGACTTCGCGGAAAGTGTGAGAGCCGTTTTTTGGCGACAGAATTCTTAATCCTTGCAGTGCTTGAGTTTGCGCGCGAATTGGGCGGTTAATTGTGTCGCCGGGGCGACAAAATGCCACGGCCTGCTGGTACACCGCGCAGCCGCTCTTTATTGGGCGTTGGCGCCGCTAAGGGAGGCCGGGGCTGCATTCGATGAGTCCACGGCTCGTTGACGGCGCAACGCTCAATCGAGGTTCGGCTGGAGGCTACCGGAACGGCTGGCGCAAAAGCAATGAAAATCCCTCCAGGCTGTACAAGTCGGTTCGGAATGCAGCGCGCGGGCTCCGCGGCTCGAGTGCCGAGAGTGATCTCTTCCAAACTTGGAAAACTTCAACGGGAAAGGCACGAACCTTTGGCGGCGGCAGGGGGTCGATATAGGCGTCGGCAGTCGCGGAATTTGGCAAACTTATCCAGATTGAGCTTGCCTTCTTTCGCGCGAGAGTAAATATAATGCAATTGTGGGTCGTGCCGAACGCAGCACGACGGGCAATCCCGGCCGCGGAGGTCCCTCTGGCAGGGGCCCGAGCCGCCAGAACCCTGTAGCGAAGGAGGTGGTCCGTTGAATCCAAGTCACATACGCCAGTTAGGTGGTGAAATCCGTTGACCACCGGCGGGTGTCCAATAGGAGACACCACCACCTGCTTCGGATGGCAACGCCTGCCCGCCTGGTTCGCCCAGCCTTGAATGGCTGGCGGCCCCAGTGCCCTGGCGGCGTTCTCGAAGCAACGACAAGTAGCAGCCCGGCCGCCCCGTTGCGGCCGGGCTGTTTTTTTGGCGGTTAGCTGTTTAGCTATGAGCTATCAGCGATGGCGGAAGGTCGGGTTAACGGCCTAGCGGCGGCCGGATTGGCGGCTTCGCTGCGGGTTCAATAACGCCCCGGACGCCTCCGCGTCAGGTTAAGGGACGAACGGCGATGGATGCTGGCGACGAACAACTCGAAGAAGCGCTCGAAGCGCAGCAGTGGCTGTTGGAAAGCAGCTTGCCGCTGGTCTTCGAGGCGTACGACGATGCGATTGGACGCCAGGTTCTCGAACCGGTCGTGCTGCTGGTCGATTGCGAGGACGAAATCGGCGGCGAAATCGCCCGCGGTTGGCTGGGTGACGAAGCCGTGGAGGACGCCATTCTAGCCCAGTCGGCCGAGCAGGCCGCGCTCGATCAGACGACGGTGTTTGCGATCGCACATTCGCTGGCGGAATGCCAACAGGAGATTCCCGGGGTGTTCCCCTATTTGGCGGCAGCGCTGCGACCGCCGGCGCAAGGTTTTTTGGCACTCAGCGTGACGGCGGGCGGGGCGTCGGTGCTGATCGTGCCGCCCGAGGCGCGGCCCTAGAAGCCGCCGCGGCTGGGAATTGGTCCTCACGAACCCCCGGCCGGGGCGGGCTGCGCTTAGGCATGGGGCCGGCAGCGGGTTACAATGGAGTCTAGCGGTCGGTCATAACGGGATTGTCGGGTTGGCCGCCGGGGGTCTGCCGGCCGTTGGCGCGGCAGAAACCGGAGGCCAGCGCCTCCCGCGGGTATTGGTCCAAAGAAACCGGGGGCTAGCGCCCCCCGCGGGTAATGTACGCCAGGCCGAAGCTTGGCTTTGACAGCGCTCGGCTTCTGTTGCCTGTATTACATGGTCCTGCTCGAGGAAGCCCTATGGCATCGCGTAGCATGTCCGCGGCCCTTGGTCGCACCGGCTGGTTCGGCATTGCGTCGGCGATTTTGGCCGTAGCTCTGGGCGGCTGGCCAGCGTTGGATACCCATGGACAGGATGCGGCGTACCAAGCCGCGCCTTCGGCAGGCCGCAGCGGCGGTCGACGTGGACGCCGCTCGTCGCCTGGGCAAGTTCAGGCCATGCTGGCCGCTCAGGCCCAGCCGGCGCCGGGCGCCCAGCCGGCCGCCGAACAGGCTAAGCCCGCGGGCGAGCAGCCCAAGCCGGGCGAAGAGAAAAAGCCAGAGGGCGAAGGGGACAAGAAGAAGGAAGAGGAAGTCAAGACCATCAAGCGTCCGACGGACAAGCCCACGGCGGATGCGGAGGAGCTGAAGGTCGCCCCCGATGAGGACGGGATGGTGCAGTTCAACTTTCGCGGCCAGCCGTGGCCCGACGTGCTGCAATGGTTTGCCGGCGTGGCCGGCTACAGCCTCGACTGGCAGGAACTGCCGGCCGACTATCTCAATCTCTCCACCCAGCGGCGGCACACGCTGGCCGAGACCCGCGATCTGCTGAATCGGCATCTACTGGCCCGCGGCTTCACGATGCTGCTGCAGGGCGAGGCCCTGACCGTGGTGAAGGTCGACAAGCTCGATCCGAGCCTCGTGCCGCGGGTCGACCCCGACGAACTGGATGATCAAGCGCCGCATGATTTTGCCCGGGCGCGTTTTCCGCTGCCCGAAACGCTGGATCCCGCCAAGGCGGTCGAAGACGTCAAGGTGCTGCTCAGCCCGGCGGCCAAGGTGACGCCGCTGCTGGCCTCGAAGCAGATCCAGGTCATCGACGCGGTGGCGAACCTTCGCGACGTGCGAGATCTGTTGTACGCCGAGCAGCTCGCGTTGTCCCAGGACGTGCGGCCGCGGGCGTTTGACATTCGCTACCGGCGGGCCGACTACATCGCCGACCAGGTGATGATCGTCCTGGGGCTGGACCCGGGGAGCCGCAAGAACCCGATGGAATTGCAGCTTGAGCAGCAGCGGATGCAACTGTTCATGCAGATGCAGCAGCAGGGCAAGGATGTGACCTCGATGCTGAAGAAGGACGGTCCGCCAGTGTTTTTGGCCGTCGACAAGCGCCGCAATGTAGTGCTGGTCAACGCCCCGCCGAAGGAAATGGCGATCATCGAGCGGACGGTCAAGGAATTCGACGTGCCGGAGAACGGGCTGGCGGCGGCCGCGAGCGACGAACCTGGTGACGATGCCTCGGGCGTCGAAGGGCACATGCTCACCATGAAGCGTCATCCGACGCCGAACGTCAGTCCCGACGCCGTGGTCACCGCCCTGAAGGAAATGGGCAGTCTCGATCCGCTGACGCAACTGCAGAGCGACAGCACCAGCAAGACCATCTTCGCCTACGCCACGGCGGCGGATCATGCGACCATCGAGCAAATGATCCAGAAGCTGGACGACGGCACGGCCCGTACGCTGCACGTGATGTATCTCAACCGTCGCACGCCGGCCGACCAGATCGCCGGCACGGTCAAGGCGCTGATGGTGGGCGAGCAGCCGGGCGAAAACAACTCGCGACGGTACTACTACTATGGCTACGGCGGCAACAACGAGGAGCCGAAGAATACGTTCCGCGTGCAGGCCGACATCGAAAACAACCGGCTGCTCCTGTGGGCGAACAAGGAAGAGTTGGAGCAGGTGACGACGATGCTCAAGGACCTCGGGGCGCTGGCGGGCGATGGGGGCAATCCCAATCGCGTGCGGGTGCTCGAGGCCCGCAGCCCCCAGGAGACGGCCGAGCTGCTCAAGCGGCTGCAGCGGACATGGTCGGGGAGCAACCGGCTGAACATCAATGCGCCCCCGCCCAGTGGCGACGCCGGCCAGAGCCAAGAACCTGCCCAGACCAAGCCTGCGAAGGAACCTCCCCAGGACAAGCTGACGCAGAATGCAACCCCGAGGCGGGCCGACGCTGGGCTGGCGGCGGCAGTGAATCCTTCCGCCGCGGCGGTCGCGGCCCAGCAGATCGCCTCGGTTCGGCCGTCAGCGGGCGTGCGGTTCGCCACGCTTGCCGCGGGTCGCGCGTATCGAATTTCGCTGGCGGCCCAGGAGGCTGACCCGCCGTCTGAGCCAGGGTCCGCCGGGCCCGCCGAGGCGCCCGCCGCCGCTGCTAATCCGCCAGGGGCCGCAGAGGCGGCGCCGGCGGAAGCGGCCGAGACCAGCGAGGCCGACGCGCAGAACGCCGCTCCGCCGATAAACGTGACGATCGCCCCCGACGGCCGGATCATCCTCAGTTCGGACGATCCGGCGGCGCTGGACCAATTGGAAGAGCTGGTCGAGCAGCTCGCGCCGCAGCGGCAGGCCTTTGAGATCTTTCATGTGCGCAACTCGCGGGCGAGCATGGTGTCGCTGAACCTGGAGGATTACTTCAAGGACGAGCTGGCCGAGGACAGCCAGGACTACTTGGGCTGGTGGTGGGACGACCAGCGCCAGTCGGAGGACCCGGCTACCCTGGGCCGCCGCCGCAAGCTGCGTTTCATCTGGGACAGCGACACCAATACGATCGTCGTCCAGAACGCCAGCGCTGCGCAATTGGAAACGATCCGCAAGCTGATCGAAATCTACGACCAACCGGTCGATGAAGACGCCGTCGCGCGCCGCCGTACTGACGTCGTGGCGCTGAAGTATTCGCAGGCGCAGGACGTGGCGGCGGCGATCAAGGAGGTCTACCGCGATCTACTGAGCTCCAAGGACAAGGAATTCCAGGGCGGTCAGGGGGAACGCGACCGCGGCGCGCGGGAGATTCGCTACAGCTTCTGGGGCGGCGGCAGCAACCAGAAGACGGCGCCGGTGAAGATGTCGTTCGAAGGCGCGCTGTCGATTGGCATCGACCCGATCTCCAACAGCCTGATCATCTCCGCCGACGAACAGATCTGGGAGAACGTCCGCGACCTGGCGATCTCGCTTGACGAGAAGGCGAAGCCGGACACCGTGGTGCGGGTCCATAAGATCGACGGCGCGATCGACGCCAAGCAGCTCAAGACGATGCTGCTGGAATCGCTGTCCAAGCCCATGCGCCGCGGCAGACAGTAGGCGTGAAAGGGGCGGAATCTCAGCCCGCATTTAAGCTTGCCAGGGCCCGCGCGATGCGGCGCTGGCAGCGCTGGCGGCCGAGGATCGCCAGGGCGTCGAACAGGCCGAAGCCCACCGCCTTGCCGGTAACCGCGACGCGAACGGCGTGGACGACGTCGGCGAGCTTGATGCCGCGGCGCTCGACGAACTCCTTCAAATGCGCTTCCAGGGCCGGCGCCTCGAACGGCTCGACGCCGGCCAGTTCCTCGGCGTAGGCGGCCAGCAGCTCCCTGGCGCCCGCGGGGCGGGCGATGCGCTTCTCGAAGGCGGCCGCGTCGTACGGCAGGTCGTCGTCGGGCAGGAAGAACTCGGCGTAGTCGAGCACGTCGCCGGCCATCTTCACGCGGTCGCCGGCGGCGGCGAGGATTTTTGAGAGATAGGGCCCCGTGTCGCAGGTAGGGGGCTGGCTCACCAGCGCCGCGCGCTGCAGAAACGGGACGCACCGCGCCACCTTCTGCTTCAGCGGGAGCTGTTGCATCGCCCGGTCCTGAAACGCCAGGAGCTTCTGCGGGTCGAAGCTGGCCGGCGCCTTGTTGACCCGCTCCAGCGAGAAGTGCTCGATCATCTGGGGCCGCGAGAATTCCTCCCGCTGGGCGTCGAGCGACCAGCCCAACAGCAGCAGGTAATTCAGCAGCGCGTCGGGCAGGAAGCCGATCTGGGCGTAGAAGTCCACGATTACGGGGTTGAACGTATCGGCCGCCGTCGCCAGCCCAAGTCGCCGGGCAATGCCGTCGCCGCGCTCCACCAGCGCGGCGAAGTCCTTATTCTTGAGATATTTGTCCAGTTTGCGCGTGCTCAGCTTCGTCTTGCTCCCCGGCTCGGCGACGTACGGCAAGTGGGCGTATTGCGGCAGCTCGTAGCCCAGCGACCGGGCGATGAAGGCCTGCCGCGGCGTATTGGAGAGGTGCTCCTCGGCGCGGATCACGTGGGTGATCTTCATCGCCTCGTCGTCCACCACCGACGCCAGATGGTAGAGGCACGAGCCGTCGGCCCGCTGGATGACGTGGTCCTGCTCGCTCGCCCAGGCGAAGCGAACCTCGCCGCGGACCAGGTCGCCCAGCGCCAGCTCCCCGTCGCGGGGCATCTTCAGCCGCACGACCGCCTGGCGGCCTTCGGCCTCGAAGCGTGCGGCGTCGGCGGGCGTTTCGGCCCTCCAGCGGCGGCTATAGGTGAACTGCCCGCCGGCGGCCTGCGCCGCCTCGCGCTCCGCCTGCAGCTCCTCGGGGCGGGCGTAGTCGCGGTAGGCGGCGCCGCGGGCGAGCAGCTCGTCGATGGCCGCCTGGTACAGCTCGCCGCGCTGCGACTGGTAATAGGGGCCGTAGGGGCCGCCAACTTCAGGACCTTCGTCCCAGTCGAGGCCGAGCCAGCGGAAGCCCTCGAGAATCGGCTCCAGCGCCGCCGCGACGTTGCGCTGCTGATCGGTATCGTCGACGCGCAAGAGGAACTGGCCGCCGTGCTTTCGGGCGAAGAGCCAATTGAACAGCGCCGTCCGCACGCCGCCGATGTGCAGGTAACCGGTGGGGCTGGGGGCGAAACGGGTGCGAACGGTCATGGCGGGTTCGGGCGCGTCGAGAACGGGAGAGAACGGAGGCGCCGCTATTATCGCCGCCCCGGCGCGAGGACGAACAGGGGGTAGGCGCGCCGCCTGACGAGCGCCCAGCAGCCGCCGCTCAACGAGCGCCCCGGGGCGCCGTCGGGGAACTCGCTTTTGGGGCGCGCAGTCGGTATGAGGCCGCTCCGGCGGCGCGTTGAGTCGCGGCTACCTGCGCGTTGAGTCGCGGCCGCGGGGCGGTTAGGCGGCGCGGTTTTGTTTGCGCAAGCGTTTGCGTTCCGCCTTGCTTGGCTTGCGAGGGTAGGAGTCGAGCTGCGATTGTTCCTCATCGTCGTCGGCGTCCCAGGAGGCCCCGGTAGATGCGGCGGCCTCCATGGGGATCGGCGTCGGAAGGGTCGGGGCGGAACGGAGCTCCTTGGGCGTCGGCATCGGCACGGTGGCTGCCGCCGCAGGCTCCTCCGCGGCGGGGGCGCCGGTGGGCCGCTGATGCTTGGCCCGACGGAGGCGCCGGGGCGAGTGGTCGATGAGCCCCTGCACGTCGAGCACCACGTAGCGCGCGAATTTCATTAGCGCTGCCAAGGTAAACGCGTGGCCGACGAGCGGCGCCGTCCGGCTTAGCGCGTCGTTCCAGGCGCCCAGGGTCGCCGCCGCCCCGCCCAGGGCCCCGACGGCGGCGGCCGCGTACCAGGCGCCGGCGGCGATCGTCAGGGCCCAGGCGGTGCGGCATTCGCGTAGTTCGACCGAGGTGCGAGCCAACAGCCAAGCCCCGGCGACGCCCAGCGGCGCCAGCCACCACTCGGCGCCGCTGGAGGTGAGCGACCAACCGGTCGCTCCAGCAAGCGCCGCGGCGAAAAGCCGTTGCAGGTCCGCCACGGCGTTCAGACTGCCCAGCGCCGCGGCCCAGGCAACCCACTTCCAGACGCGATACCGGCCTTGGAGGTCGTCGACGCGATGCTTGCGGAGCGAATAGACGAGCCGCGCTAGCAGTGCAGCCGCTAGCAGTCCGATGGCTGACAGCCAGGCGACGACGCTATCGGCGAGCTGGACGAGCGCTTCCGCGGACAGCCCTGGCACGGCGGCGGCGATCGGCTCGGCGTAGCGGACGAGCGACTGGCAGGCCGCGGCGGCGGCGATGCCCGCCGCTAGCATCAGAAGCACTGTGCGGGTGCGGCGGGGTACGAAGTCGCTGACTTGGGGGTGGTGCTCGATGCCGGCCTGTTCCCCGTAGCGCGGGGCCGGTTCGTCGGCGCTGGGCCCGACAGGGCGTGCGACGGCGAGGTTCGCGCCGCTGAGGAGCTCTTCGTTGAGGATTCGCCGCCGCCGTCCGCCGCGAGCCATAGTCGATGCCATAAAACCCATGCTTCAAGTTAACGAGTCGAGAAAGCTGCGTCCCAATCACTCGACCGGCCCGCGCTTGACTAGCCGGCGCCGCGGCGCGGGCGGTCCGTCATAATCGGCATCGGCATTTTGACCGCGATAATCCGCATGCGCCGGCGGCAGCAGCGGTGGTAGGGCCTAGGTAAGTTGGGGAAGCTGTCGGCACGGGCGTACGCCTCGGCGCCCTGTGCTCGCAGTCGCGGCTCGCGGCGGCAGGCGAAGTGCGCCCGAGGGGCGTGCGACCGCGACGGGCAGTGGAATCAACCCTGTTCTACTGGTTGACCAGTAATAGGCGCCGGATCAGAGCGATGGGCGACAGGCAGCCGACCGAGCGCGAACTCGAAGCTTTGAAGGTGTTGTGGGACCGCGGCGAGGCGACCGTGCGGGAGATCTGCGAAGCCACGAACCAGCACAACGCCGACCTCGCCTATACCACGGTGCTCAGCCTGCTGCAGGTCATGGAGCAAAAGGGGCTGGCGAGCCACCGCCGCGACGGCAAGGCCTACGTCTATTCGGCCGAGATCGAGCTGGCGAAGACCTTCCGGCAGATGGCCGGCGAATTTCTCGATCGGGTGTTCGACGGGGCGGTCGGCGAGTATGTCGTTCATGCCCTCGAGTCGCGCAAGCTCTCGCCGCGCGAACTCGACGAATTACAGGCGATGATCGACGAGGCCAAACAGGACGCCGCCGGCAAACGAGCCGGCTCTCGGCGCCGAAAACGCCGTGGGGAAGTGACGGTCCTGCGTCGAAGGCGTTGGCAGATGCAATGAACCTGCGTGAACGGCAGGGGCTGAAGAGCTCCGATCAAGCGTAAGGGTAGCGCCCGACGGCCCGCCTTTAGCGGGCGACCTTACGATTCAGAAAGCCTGCCGCACGGTCGGCGGCGCCGGCGCCTATTCGTTAAGGGTGGAGTGGACGCGGCCGTTTGCGGACGCGCGCATGGAGTTGCGTGCGCGCCAGGGCTGAAGGACAATTGGGAAGCCGATAGATAGCCCGAACGCCGCTTTGCCCTTCCCTCCCTTGCCCGGGCAGATAGTCGCCTGGCTAAGCGCCAGGCGGCGACTCGCCCCGCCCTGTCCCTGCCGCCGCTTCGTGCACGAGCTACAGTCAATTACCGCGCCCTTTTTTCCGCTGGCCGAGCTTGGCGAGTTCGAGGTCGCCGGCGCGAGCGAGTTGCCGGAGGATTATCAGGCGTTGCTCGCGCACGACGACCATATGACCGTCACGGTCGAGGCGTTCTTCAATTGCCATGTCGACGTGCGGGTGCTCCAGGAGCGGCACGAGGGGCACTTCTATCGCCGCACGAGCCTGTTAATCTGCCAGTCGATCGGCGAGGCGGTACAGTTCGGGGCGATTTGCGTCGATCTGCGGGGGCTGTCGGATGTGGTGCGCCGCGAGATCGAAAGCCGCCGCACGCCCCTGGGGCGGATTCTGCTGCGGCATAATGTGCTGCGGCGGGTAGAATTGCGGCGGCTATGGCGAATATTGCCGGGGCCGGTCCTGTGCGAGCATCTGGGACTGCCGCCGGGCGGCCAAATGCAGGCGGGAGGCCAAATGGGCGTGGGAGGCGCATCGGCGTCAGAGACGCCGACTCCCGAGAGGGGCGCATGGGCGGCGGTGGAGTCTGCCGCCAAGGGCGCCGCCGCAAAGATCGCTGCCGCAAAGACCGGCGAAACTCCATCCTCGGCGAATGCGTACATCTATGGACGGACGGCGCGGATCGTGGTGGAAGATCGGCCCGCCATGACGCTGTTGGAGATCGTGAAGGCCGAAACGCAATAGGCGCCGCCGCTACGGCCGCCGCGGGTATTGTCTCGCGCCGCTTATCTGGCAGCGCGCCACGACCGGACGCCTTGGCTATATATAACGTATGCGCATCGTATATCTGGCTGCCGGGGCCGCGGGGATGTACTGCGGCAGTTGCCTGCACGACAATACGCTGGCGGCGGCCCTATTGAAGTTGGGCGAGGAGGTGATCCTCGCGCCGATCTACACGCCGTTGCGGACCGATGAGGAGGATGTCAGCCGCCCGCGGGTCTTTGTCGGCGGGATCAACGCCTATTTGCAGCAGAAGTTGCCGCTATTGAGCCGTCTTCCGCGGTGGGTCGATCGGTGGCTGAACCATCCGGGCCTGTTGCGGCTGGCGACGCGGCGGGCGGCGAGCGTGGCGCCCGCGAAGCTAGGCGCCCTGACGGTGTCGATGCTCCAGGGCGAACAGGGCCGCCAGCGCAAGGAGCTCGCCGAACTGGTCGACTGGCTGGCGGACGAAGCGCGGCCTGACGTCGTCCACCTCTCAAATGCGTTGATGCTCGGACTGGCGCGAACCATTGGGCAGCGGTGCGGGCGACCGGTCGTGTGCACCTTATCGGGCGAAGACATTTTTCTGGAAAGGCTTAAGCCGCCTTACTATGAGCAAGCGCGGCAGCTCATTCGCGAACGGTCGGCCGATGTAGCCGCCTTCGTCGCGCTGAACAGCTACTACGCCGACTACATGGCCGAGTATCTGGGCGTCGCGCGAGCGCGGATTGAGGTGATTCCGCACGGGCTGAATCTGGAAGGTCACGGCGGCCCGGCGTCGCGAGCCGCAGGTAGCCCGCGCCGCGTCGGGTTTGTGGCCCGAATTTGCCATGACAAGGGATTGCACCTGTTGGTCGACGCGGCCGAACGGATCGTGGACGATCCGCGGACGCCGCGCTTCGAGATGCACGCCGCCGGTTACCTGGGCGACGGCGATCGGCCCTACTTGGCGGCCATCGAGCGCCGCGTCGCGGCGGGGCGGTTGGCCGGGCGCTTCACCTACCATGGCGAGCTGGACCGAGCCGGCAAGATTGCGCTGCTGCAATCACTCGACGTACTGGCCCTACCGACGGTGTATCGCGAGAGCAAGGGGCTGCCGGCCTTGGAGGCCTGGGCGAACGGAGTTCCGGCGGTGCTGCCGGCGCACGGGGCCTTCCCCGAGTTGGCGGCGGCCACCGGCGGCGCTGTGCTGCACGAGCCGCACAACGCAGCCGACCTGGCGGAAAAGCTAGTCCTGCTGCTGGCCGATCCAGCGCGGGCTCTAGAGCTGGGCCGCGCCGGGCAGCGCGCCGTGGGGCGGCGGTACCAGGCCGCGACCATGGCCGAGCAGACCCGCCGGCTGTACGCCCAGGTGATCGCGGGCCGGGAGGGGGTGCGAGCGGCCCTGCCAGCATCAAGTGAGCCGTTGAGTGCATTGAGCGCCCGGCGCGCGGCTGAATAGTACGATCCCGCGCTTGCAGATTGCGACGTCGCCTGCGGTCGAAATGGCCGCGTCACAATTCGCGCCGCCGGCGGCGCCGAGCGAACCAAATCGGCCGAATTGTCCTGCGGCGGCGGGCGACGGGCGACATGCGTCGTATTTAACCCGGTCTTTGGCTCCTCCCTTCGCGGGAGGTTTTCCAGACTCGATCGAAGCTGATTCGAACCAGTCGCGGGGCCGCTCCATCGGCCGGGAAAGGGCGTCTCGTCATCAGCAGGGCCTTTTCCGTACAATTGGGGTACTCGCTTTTCTCCGGAACAGGTGACGCTTTGCGGGGCTCGTATCACGGTCGAGCTATGCCTTTGGAAACTACCCAAGATCCCCAGGATCTGGAATTGTCGTTCGCCGCGACGCGACCGTTCGACTTTCACGCGTGGCTGACGACGTGGCAGCGCGAGTTCGTGTTCTTTCGCGTCGACGCCCGCAACCGCATTAATTACATGGCGCCGTCGGTGCGGGATATCTTGGGATACGATCCCGAGACGATGCTGGGCCGCGACTACCACGAGTACTTCGACGTCGAGGACCCGATGCAGGCGCAGCTCCACGAGCTGTCCGAGCGGATGATGGGGGCGGAGCCGCCCGACGTGCACCGCTGCGTGGCGCGGCGCCGCAACGGCGATCGAGCGTACTTCTTACTGCGGGCGCGGGAGGTCCGCGGACCTTTCGGCGTCGTGGACCGCGAGATGATGGGGCAGGACATCACCGTGCGAATCGAAGCGGTGTTGTCGCTTCGCCAGAGCGAGCGCAAGTATCGGCGGTTGGTTGAAGGGCTGCGGAGCGAATACATCATCTATGCCCGCGACGCCAACGACTTCATCACCTACGCGAGCCCTTCCATTCAAAAGGTCCTGGGCTATTCGCCCGACGAAGCGGTAGGGCGCCACGCCGCCGGGTTCTACGGACTGGAGCAGGCCGGACAGACCATCCTCGATCACTTTCGACGCGATTCGCAGGCCGGCAAGGTCGTCCACAACTACGCCGGCGAATTCCGGCATCGCAACGGCGGCGTGCGCTTCCTCGAGGTCCAGGAGCGGCCGATCTTCGCGCCCGACGGGCGCTACGCCGGCATGGAGGGGATCGCCCGCGACGTCACCGAAGCGGCGGCCGCGGCGCGCGAAATTCGCGAACTGAAAGACGAGCTGGAACGCCGCGTCGCGCATCGCACCGAGCAATTGCAGCGGATGAACGAAGAGCTCCGGGCGAGCGAAACGCGGTACCGCGACGTGGTGGAAACGCAGACTGAGTTCATCATTCGCTGGCGGCCCGACGGTTCCCGCACGTTCGTCAACGAGGCCTATGCGCGGTATCTCGGTCGCCCGGCGCACGAGCTCATCGGCGAGAGCTTCTTTCCGCGCGTCCACAGCGAAGATCGCGCCAGGTTCGACGACGTGATAGCCTCGATCACGCCGGCGCATCCGTCGGCCACCTACGAGGTCCGGGGGCCGCGGCCCGACGGGGTGATGGCCTGGATGCAGTGGACGACCCGCGGCTTCTTCGACGCCGACGGCCAGGCGGTGGAAGACCAGGCGGTCGGGCGGGACGTCACCGAGCTGCGCGAAGCGGCCGACCTCCTGCGGCAGAAGGAGAGCCACCTGACGCATTTGTCCCGCCTGGCGACCGCCGGCGAAATGGTCGCGGGAATCGCCCACGAGATCAACCAGCCGCTCCACGCCGCCAAAACGTTCGCCGAGGCCGCCCGCCGCCACCTGCAAGCGGGCGGGGCCGAGCGCATCAGCACGGCCATCGACTGCACGACCGAGATTTCTGAGGCAATTTCGCGAACCGTCCAGATCATCCGCCGCTTGCGTGAATTTACCAAGGCCAAGCCGGTCGAATTGGAGTCGCTCGACGTAAACGCCATCTTGAGGGAGGCCTTGGAGCTGGCCGCCTACGAAATTCGCCGCTCCGGAGTCGCGGTGCGCAAACGCTTGACCGAGCGTCTGCCCGCGGTCTACGGCGACCGCGTCCAGTTGGAGCAGCTCTTCGTCAATCTGCTGGTGAACGCTTGCGAGGCGATGGCTGGCGCCCAGCCGGCCGAGCGGCTGCTGACAATTCGCACTGCGGCGGCCGACGGGTTAGTTACGGCGCAAATTCAAGACTCGGGCTGCGGGCTGCGCGAGGCGGACGCCCACCGGCTGTTCGACGCCTTCTATACCACCAAAAAGGAAGGAATGGGCATGGGACTTTCACTGTGCAAGAGTATTGCGGAGGCCCACGGCGCCGATTTACGATTTGAGTCTAATCCGGATGGCCCGGGCCTGACCTTTATCCTGACCCTGCCGACCAGCGGAGCGCCCTTCGCGTGAGCGATCAAGCCGCCATTTTCGTAGTCGACGACGACGTTCAGGCCCGCAAGGCCGTCGTGGCCCTTATCGAGGCGATGGGGCTGACGGTGCTCAGTTACGGCTCGGCCGAGGATTTTCTCGCAGATTACGACGGTCGCCGGCCGGCGTGCCTGATTACCGACGTCCGCATGATGGGCATGAGCGGCCTGGAGCTTCAGGAGGAGCTGATCCGGCAGGGCAAGCCGATGTCGGTCATCGTGATGACCGGCTTTGCCAATACGCCGGGCACGGTTCGGGCGATGAAGAACGGCGCCCTGACGTTGCTGGAGAAGCCTTGCCGCGACGACGAGCTGTGGGACGCCATTCGTAACGGCATCGCCGCCGATCGAGAGGCCCTGGCCGCCGGGCAGACGATCGAAGAATTGCGGAGGCGGTTCGCCACGCTGACCGCCAAGGAGCGGGAGGTGCTACGGCACATCTCCGCCGGCGACGCCAACAAGATCGTCGCCCGCCGTATGGGCGTCAGCTTGCGGACAGTCGAACTGCACCGTCAGAGCGTGTTCCAGAAAATGGGCGCCGACTCGCTGGCTGAGTTGGTGCGAATGGTGGTCGCACTGGAAGGCGGAGAGAAGGCTTAAGAAAGACCGCTCATGATCGGCCAACAATGATGCGCGGCGGATTTGTCCGGCGGCGCCGCCAGAGGGACGTTATGTCGGGGCGCCGTCTGGCGCGGGACGGATAGATAGCAATGGGGGGGAACATGCGGCTGTCGCTGGTAGCCGTACGGCTATCCGTAGCCGGCCAGCGGTTACTGCCAGTTCTTGCCCATCGCCGATGAACATAGTATTCCGCATTCCCATATCGGCTGCGGATCTCCCTCGAGCAGGCACGCTCAGGCCGTAGCCGGAAACTGAAGGGGGCGGCGGTCGTTATCGCCGGCAGCCCCGCAGCGCCCGGCGGCTGATCCAAGACGCCGGGCCGAACGCTTATTTTTGCCTTTAACGCGCAAGCGTATAACTCCCATGGCGGCATTTTCAGAACCGATCGTTTACGTCATCGATGACGATGCCCAGTCTGGCCGCGCCGTGGCCGAATTGGTGCGCACGTTCGGCCATCAGGTCCGGACGTTCCAGAACCCACGTGAATTCGTCGAGCAGCTCGACGGCATCGACCAGCAGCAAGTCGGGTGCGTCATTACCGATCTGCGGATGAGCGGCGTCGACGGGATGGAAGTCCTGCAGCGTATACTCGATCGCGAAGTGGCGCTGCCGGTCATCATCGTCACCGCCTACGCCGAGACGGCCGTGACGGTCCGCGCCCTGCGGCGCGGCGCCGTGGCGGTGCTCGACAAGCCGTTCCGGGACGATGAGCTGTGGAGCTTCGTGCAGGAGGCGCTCGGGCGCAGCGAGCAGGAAGTGGCCCGCAACCAGCGCCAGCGGGAGCTGCTCGAGCGGTTCACGCGGCTGTCGCCGCAAGATCGCCAGGTGCTGCAACTGATCCTGGAAGGCTGCAAGAACCGGACGATGGCCAAACGGCTGGATGTGAGCCTGCGGACGATCGAAAACCGCCGCCGCCGGGTGTTCGACATGATGCAGGCCGACTCGGTCGCCGAACTGACGCGGATGGTGGTGGAGTTTGAACACCGGCTGCCCCCCACGGCGCCTACCGGCGAGGCGTGGTTGACGCTCCCTTTCGAGCGGGTGGCATGATGCCATAAACCGGAACAATTCGGTCGGATCCATCTGTTCTCCCCGCGCCGCGCCGACGGCGCCTCCCGGGGCCCGGCCGATTGGGCGGCCGGGAAAGTCGCTTTTTTGGGGTCCCGTAAGGACCGCGGGGCCCTACTGTTTCGCCTAGCGCAACTGGCTGTAACGCCGCTTGCGGCTAAGCCCGCCGCCGCTACAATACAAGGCTCGCGGCGGCGACTTGCGCCGCCCAGGCCGCGCTTTTTCTCACTTGCACAGTTAGCTGCACTTTAAGCCCATGCCGCCGTTCACTCCGCAGGAACGCAAGCCCGCCAGCACCCGCCGCGTCGTGAAGAAGGATCCCATCATGGTTGATGGCATCCGCCCGCGGCCGATGTTCATCGACTACAAGGACCTGGATCTGCTCAGCAAGCTGGTGAATCGCCACGGCCGGATCGTGAGCCGTCGCAAGACGGGCTGCCACGCGGCCAGCCAGCATGCGGTTGCCAAGGCGATCAAGCGGGCCCGCTTCATGGCGCTGATGCCGTATATTGGCGGCTGAGGCGAAAGCCCGCCGCGCCGAAGCCCATCGGGAGTCTTTGGCGACTGGGGACTCGGTCCATCGCCAACGATCGCCGGTCGCAAAAGATTCCCGACCCCTTATCGGCGGCGACCCTTAGCGGCGGACCATGCCTGAACCGTTCCGAACGACGCGCCTTGTCGAGTTCCACGACACCGACATGGCGGGCATCATGCACTTCGCGTCGTTTCTGGTCTACATGGAGTCGGCCGAGCACGAGCTTTACCGCTCCCTCGGCATGAGCATTCACTCGATTGTCGAAGACGAGCACATCAGCTTTCCACGGGTCAGCGCGAGCTGCGAGTTCTTTTCGCCGGCCCGCTGCGAAGACGTGCTGGACATCGCGGTCGGCGTTACCCGCATCGGCAATAAGAGCGTCAGTTACGAGTTCCGCTTCGCGCACGCGGGGCGCGACGTGGCCCAAGGCCAAATAACCGCCGTCTGCTGCCGCGTGCGTCCGGGCCAGCCGCCGGAGTCGCGGCCAATCCCGGCGGAGATCAAGGAAAAGCTGCGGGCCTATCTCGTGACCTGAGCGCACCGAACTGAGCGCCGCGACCTGAGCGGCCGAGGGGAGCGATCGGCCGCTGCAAATAGGCGCCGGTATGCGGAGGGCGCCAAAAGGGCATGCCAGCGCCTCCCGATCTGCCAGGGCATCGCCTACACTGGCGCGATGGCTACGCTATCTGCGCAATCGCTCGCCAAGTCATACCCCGTTGCCGGCGGCGACTTGTGCGTACTGCAGGACGCATCGCTGACGCTCGAACTCGGCGAAAACGTGGCGATCATCGGACCCAGCGGCTCCGGCAAGAGCACGCTGCTGTCGATACTCGGGACGCTGGAATCGCCGACTTCCGGCAGTTACGAGCTCGGCGGCGTCCGGCCCTTTTCACTACGCGAGCCGGAGCTGGCTGCGTTTCGCAGCCGCCAGATTGGATTCGTGTTCCAGGAGCACCACCTGTTGCCCCAGTGTTCGGCGCTGGAGAACGTGCTGGCGCCGCTACTGGCCGATGGCCGAGCAACGGCCGACGACGTGCAGCGCGCCCAGGGGCTGCTGGATCGCGTCGGGCTGACCGATCGACGCGATCATCGCCCGGCGCAGCTCTCCGGCGGCGAGCGGCAGCGGGCCGCCGTCGCCCGGGCGCTGATCCGCAATCCGACGCTGCTGCTGGCCGACGAACCGACGGGCAACCTCGATCGCTCGACGGCCGACTCGATCGCCGCGCTGATGCTCGAGCTGCAGCGCGAACGCAACGCGATGCTGATCGTGGTGACGCATAGCCAGACGCTGGCGGCGCGGTTGCAGCGGCGGTATGAGCTCGACGGCGGTCGGTTGGCGCCGCGTTCATAAAGGACATTTGCGCGGCTTCCAGAAAAAGGTGGCGTCAGGCGCCGGCGGCGCCTAATAATGGCGCCGAGCCGGCAGCGGTGCATGGTCGCCGCTTGCCGCTTTGCGCCGCCGTGGAGCAAACCGCTAGGGCTGCCTGCGACGCATTCGCAAGTTACTGGTTCAGCAACCGGAGGCAATTGCATGGCCGCTACGTCAGGCTTCGCTGTAACTTGGGTTTGGCTGCTGCTGCTCAGCGGCGCCGGGGCGCTGCCCCTGGGCGGAGCGCCGCTGCCGCTCGACCCGGTCCTGTCGAACATCGCGCCGCCGGAGTGCCTGTGGTACGCCGCCTATTCCGGCCAAGGCCCTGCGGACGCCGCGAGCGACAACCAGACCGAACAGCTCTTTGCGGAGCCGCAGGTGCGGCGCTTTGCTGAAGAGCTGGAGACGCAGATCGTCAAGGCGGTTCGCCGCGCGGCCGGGCCCAGCCGCGAGGGTCGCGTTCATGCCGAGCATTTGCCCAAGCTGGCGAAGCTGCTGTTGACGCGGCCGTTGGCCGCCTATCTCGAAAAGGTGGAGCTTGGCAAGGGGGATGATCGCCGCGTGAACCTCTCCGCTGCGATCGTACTGGGCGCCGGGGACCAGCGCAACGTGCTTGAAGCGGCCGTTGACGATTACTTGAAACTAATCCCGCCCGGCAACCCTCCGGTCGCCGCCGAGAAGCTCGCGGGCCTGGAGTGGCGTCGTCTGCCGACGCCGCCCGAGGCGCCGGCGGTGCGCTTCGGCTGGAAGGACGATTACTTCATCATTGCCTTGGGCGACCAAGCGCCGCAGCAGGTCGTCCAGCGAATGGCGGGGGAAGCGCCGCAGTGGCTCGCCGAGCTGCGCCAGGAGCATCCGGTAGCGCGGGAGGCGTCGATCGCCTATGTGAACATCGAGGCGATCCTCAACGTGATTCGCCCGCAGTTCGAGGCGAAGGACCCTAAGGTTTGGCCCACGATCGAAAAGCTGGGGCTGACCAGCATCCGCGCCCTACATGCCGTGTCCGGGTTCGATGAAGCAGGCTGCACCAGCCAGGTCCACGTGGCGGTCGACGGTGACCAGCGCCCGGGGCTGCTGGGGCTCCTGCCGCACCGGCCGCTGGAGGCCGCCGACCTGGCGCTGGTTCCCAAGGACGCCCTGGCGGCGCTGGCGGCGAGCCTCGACGCGGGCGAGGTCTTCGACCGCGTCGCGAAGCTTGTCGGCGCCCTGGATCCGCATGCCGAGGAGCGCCTGGAGCGGGGTCTGTGGGAGGTCGAGACGAAGTTAGGCGTTAACCTGCGGGAAGACGTTCTAGCAGCGCTTGACGACGCGTGGGTCGTCTACATGCCCAGCGGCGATCCTGTGGTTTCGTGGCTCAACTCAGCGGCAGCGGTGCGCGTCAAGGACGCCGATAGGCTTCAGCAGGCAGTCGCCAAACTGGTCGAGAAGGCGAAGGCCGAGCTGGCGCGGCGGCCGCAAGACGTGACCCTCATGGAAGCGGAAGTCGAGGGGCGCACGTTGTATTGGCTGCAGTTCAGCAGACCGGCCCCCGTGGCGCCGGCCTGGTGCGTGGGAGACGGCTGGCTGGTGGCGAGTCTTTCGCCGCAAGCGGTGCGGGCGGCGCTCGCGCGGCATAGCGATTCGTCGGACGCCGAAGTGGCCGCGGCAGATTCGCTGGCGGCAGTTGAGGGCGTGCACGAGGCGCTTGGCGCCGAAGGAGGCGCCGCGGCGCTCGCCTACCAGGATACTCCGCGGCTGGTGAGCTCGCTCTATCCGTGGCTTACCATGGGCCTGCAAATGGTCGCCGGCCAGTTGCGCAAGGAGGGAATCGAATTCGACCTGACGGCGATTCCGACGCGGGAGACGATTGTGCGGCATCTGCGACCGAGTATTTCGGCGATGTCATATCGCGAGGATGGCTTGCACGTTACGTCTCATGGTTCGCTGCCTGGCGGCGGCAACGTGGCGGCCGCGGCGCCGGTGGGCGCAGCCCTGCTGCTACCGGCGGTGCAGGCTGCCCGCACCGCGGCGGGGACGGCGCAGGACATTAATGACCTGAAACAAATCATGCTCGGCATTCTTAACTACGAGTCAGCAACCAAGCATCTACCGACGGACCTCTATAGCGAGGACGGCAAGCCGCTGTTGAGCTGGCGAGTCGCCATCTTGCCTTACCTGGAACAGCCGGAGCTGTATAGGCAGTTCAAGCTCGATGAGCCATGGGACAGTCCGGCCAATCGGAAGCTGATGGCAAACATGCCGGACGTGTATCGCTCGGGCGCCGATCGTAAGGAGAGTGATAAGACGCGTTACCTGGCGTTTTCAGGTCCCGATGCGCTCTTCCGCGGCCAGGAGCCGATTCAGATTCGGCAAATTGAGGACGGGACTTCTCAGACGCTCGCCGTCGTGCGCGTGGCGCCGGGAGCCGCCGTCGAATGGACTAAGCCGGCCGATCTGCGGTTCGACCCGCAGCAGCCGTTTGCGGGGCTGGAGACGCCCGAGGGTTTCTTTCTGACGGCGTTTTGTGACGGGAGCGTCCGCCGGCTGAGCCTGGCCATCGGCGAGGAGACCCTGCGGCGGCTGGTCAACCGCCACGACGGCGAGATCATCGATCGCGACGCCCTTTCCGCCCCGCCGGCGCCGCAGCGCCCCCGACAACCGCCCGGCGGCGATACGTCGCCCGACGACCAGTGAGATCGCAGCGCCTGCGCTGCTTGGGCCGCCTTATTCTGCGTTCAGTAGTCGTACCACATGCCGAAGCCGATCTTCTCGATGCTGTTGTTATAGAACGAGAACTGATCGTCTTTGCCGTTGTAGTATTCGACGCCGATGCGGTAGAGGCCGGTCGCCGCGGCGCGTCGCCACGACCAGCCGGCCTGTGCGACGAAGTTGCCGCCGTAGTTCACTTCTTGCCGTAAGTGACCGTTGAGGGCCCAAAACGGGGCTCCGCGTCCGCCGGTGCGCCCGTAGGGGGCGCGGTCCACTCCGAACTGGAACTCCCACGGCCGGCTCACGTCGCGGGAAAACGCGTAGCCGACTTCGCCGTAGACCCGCACGTCGTCGCTGGGGTAGATCGAATGTCCCCACACCAGCACGTCGCGACTGTAGTTCAGCCGGTCGAAATTGGGATGCTTCAGGAGGAACTCGTCGCCCAGGTGCGAGCTGAGGTGGTAGTAAGCGAATTTTTCCTGATAGATGGCGTCGCCCCAGGTGACCGGTATGCCGAAGCGGAAGTCGGCCGAATCGACGTCCCGGTCTTCGTCGATGTCGAGCCGTACCAGGCCGGCGCCCTCGATGCCTAGCTGCCAACCTTCGGGCCGCACGTCGCCGCGGGTGCCGTACCGCAACAGACCCACGTTGCCGCCCAGGGTGATATCCCAGATGCTGCCCTGGTTCGTCTCGTGGTTCCATTCGGACCGGAAGCGGGACTCCTTCTCGCCAGCCAGATAGGTGCGATAGATGAGCCCTTGCGGCATGAGATGCCATTCATAGGGGCCGCCGGTCCAGCTCGTGGTCGCTAAGGCGCTGGCTTCGTCCAGCGAAATAATGCGGCCGCGCAGACCGTCATTGTCGATCTCAGCGCCGCTTTGACCGTCGACCGGCCCCAGGTAGGGGAGCGAACCGGCGGAGGCGCCCTCGGGCGCCACGGCGGCCGCCGCGGGAGGCGCGTGTTCGGGGAGCATGCCGGCGTCCTCGTACCACTCGATGGCGGGCTGGCCGGATAGGGCGTCGCCGGGCATGGCCGCGGCGGCGGAGATGCTCAGCAGCCAGCAAGCTCCGGCGCAGATCAACTCGCGATGCGTCTTCATGGGTCAATTCCGCGCCGCGGCGGTGGCGCGAACGGCTGGTCGTGCGACTGCAAACGTTCTGTCCCCGCTGGCCAGATGTCGGGCGGCTGGCGCGGGGATCGTTTCAACCGCTTATATCGGCGCCAGCGCGCTGACACGCACAACCGGACTAACCGCCAGAACCGACAAAACGCTCGCCGCCGGGGCGCCCCTGCAGCCTGGGCAAACCTTGCCGGCGGTTCAGGATCGGGCAATCCCGCCGGCGACAGCAGGCGCCGCCGAATTTGCCGACGGCAGGAGCCGCCAGCAGACGATGCTAACGCTGATCAAGCACGCTGTCGCCCGCCGCATGATTGCTGCGCGCGCCGCCCGATTGAGGATCTGAGCGATGTTCTTTTGCGCATGGAGTTTTCCGCTAGCGTCCCGGGCCAGCGCCTGGTCGGCCGCCGCCGTCGTTGCATGCGCGACGGTGCTGGCAACGACCTCGCCGGCCCGCGGCCAATCGCTTGGACCCTCGCACTTGCCGAGCCGGTTTTCACAGTACCTGGGGTGGGGGTACGGGCCGGGGCGGCATGCCCCGATCGTCAAAACCCCCGCGGCGCACCCGCCGCGGACGCCGCGCTGGGCGATCTATCGCGGGCCGCTTTACCCGGCGCCCTTGGCGCCGCTAGGATGCCAGTGCGAAACGTGCACCAGCGGCCCCTGGGAGGCCGCCGCGGCGAGCGGCGTCTCGGCCCCGGTCGCTCCGTCGGCTGAGGACGAGCGTCTTCCGCGGCCAGCAGCCGCTCCAACAGCGCGATTCGCGGACCGCATAGGCGAATCGACATGGGATACTGGTGGCTGGCAGGCCTGGCGACAGCGCTAGTAGCGGCAGCGGCAGCGGCATTCGCGCTTGAGCGGCGGTTTCGCCGGCGACGATCTACCGGGCGGCTGCAAGCGGCCCGGCGCCAGTTCGAAGAGGACCGCAGTCTGCTTGCCGCCGAGTTCTTCCACGCTGCCGCCACCAGCGGCAAGCCGCGCGGCCTGCGTTGGAAGGCGTGCGACCTGGCCGGGCCGCCGCTGTTGGCCCGCGACGCCGGGGCCGGGGTGCTCTTCGGATTTGTGGCGGCGACCGTCAGTTTTGAAGCGATCGCCGGCGGGGGAATGGAGGAAGTGGCCGCGGTCGGCAATCTCCGCTCGGCGACAGCGGTGTTCCTGTACCGCGACGATCAGTGGTCGACCGAAGGACGGGTCCTGTTCAACCTCGAGCCGCATGAGGCGGTAAAGCACTTTCAAGCAACGCTGCAGCCGGTCGCGGATTGAAGCCGCGGGTCGGGGCGGCTGCTTTCGGCGGCGGCTCCAAAGCTGCCCCGAGGATTCCTCCGGCAGACTCTCGCAGCCGCGGAAGATCCTACGGCGTCGTCGCCGTCGCGCCGCTCGTCTGGACGATCGGATTGCGAAGCGCGCCGAGACCTTCGATCGTGACTTCCGTGACGTCGCCCGGCTTCAGGAACACGGGCGGGTTGCGCGCCATGCCGACGCCCGACGGCGTGCCGGTGTAGATCAGGTCGCCCGGCAGCAGCGTACATACATGGGAGAGGTAGCTGACCAGGTAGTCGATCGGGAAGATAAGCTGGCTGGTGTTCGAGCTTTGCATGACTTCGCCGTTAAGCCGCAATTCGATCGACAACCGTCCGGGGTCGGCAATCTCGTCGGCGGTCGTCAGCCAGGGGCCCAGCGGGGCGAAGCTGTCGAACGACTTCCCCAGCAGCCACTGCTTGCCGGGTTTGTGCTTTTGCCAGTCGCGGGCCGAGACGTCGTTGCCGCAGGCGTAGCCGGCGATATGATCCCGCGCTTCAGCGCGCGTGATTCGGCGCGCCGGGCGTCCCATCACGACTACAAGCTCGGCCTCGTAATCGACTTGATTGGACTCCGGCGGCAACTCGACGGGCGCCTCCGGGCCGCGCAGGGCGGTGGGAAACTTGCAGAAAATGACCGGCTCGTCGCCGTATTTTGCGCCGGTCTCCGACGCATGATCAGCGTAATTCAGTCCGACGCAGATGATCTTCTGGGCGTCGAACACCGGCGCCAGCAGCCGCACCTGGTCGAGCGGAAGGGCGTCGGGCGCTTCGGCGGCGCGACGGGCGGCCGCCCAGCCATGCGCGCCCCTCTCCAGGAGTTGTTTCACCGTCGGCGGCAGCGCCGGGTCGGCGGCGCAAAGATCGACGACCTCCCAGCCGCCGACCGCTGCGGCGCGGATCGCGCCGAGGCGCGGGGCGCCCGTGGTCTGGAACGTCGCCAGTCGCATGGCATAACCTCGTCGATCGTTGTGCTGCTTACAATCGCACCGACGCCTAACCTATCGGCGCTCGCGTCGCCCAGCAAGCCGAAGCCGCTTGGAGGGACGGACCCGCTCGGTAATCCGCTCGGCGGGAAGACTGCCTGCTTCGGCGCCGGCCAACGCGACCATCGGCGGCTTGAGTCCGATCATGCCTGCCGTAACGATTGACGCGGCCGCGCCCGGAGGCCTCGGACTCAAAACGCGAATACCGCCGCCGCGCGACGGCACGAACTGGCGCGCCGCCCGTGCGGCTGATCGAAAACGGAACGATTCCCGCCGGCGCGTTTGCCGCCGCCGCTGCAGTGACCTAGCCTTGAGCGGGTCTAGCGCTTTGGCCCACGGGCGAGAATCTGCGCCAAATCATCCGCGACGCGGTCGTCGCGAGCTTTCCATGCCTGACGCCGCCAATTCATTTATTGGTCCCGCTGTCGACGGAGTCGTCACGTCGACCGATCGCCGTGCGGCGGCCGACCATCGCCGTCAGGAAACCGAGTCGCGCGTGGCCGAGATCAATTCGCTGCTGTGCGCCCTGGACGAGGCCGCCGCCGCGACAGCTCCCAAAGGGAAGGCGCCCGCTCCCAGGAGCGGTGCGCCGCGCAGCGCGGCGCCGGTTGCGACTCCCAAGTCCACCGCCTTTTCCGCACCGGCGGCGCCGGCGATTGACGAACACGAGAATCGGTTGGTGCAGGTGCGGCTGGGCATCGCCAGCAGCCTGTTCACCGCGCTGCAATACAAACATCCGGCGACGGCCTCGCACAGCCTGCGGGTGGCGCTGGGCTGCAGCGCATGGGCGCTGCATAAGCGGCTGGACGACCAGACGCGGGACGCCGTCGAGATCGCCGCCTTGCTGCATGACGTCGGCAAGATTGCCCTGCCCGGCAGCTTGCTGGACAAGGCCGATCATCTATCCGCCGAAGAAGCCCGCGTCTTCGAGGCGCACTGGGAGGCCGGCGTTCACGTGCTGGCGTGCTGCTGCTGCGAAGCTCGGGTGCTCGACGCCGTTCGGTATGCGGGCCGGCAGTTCGACGGCTCCGCCGACCGCTCGCGGGGTGCAGGCGACGATTTGCCGCTGGAATCGCGCATGATTGCCATCGTCGACGCGTACGATCGCATGACGGGCGAACCGGGCGAGCCCGGGCGTCTGAGTCGCGAGCGGGCGATGGCGGAATTGTCGGCCGGCGGGGGGACGCGCTTCGATCCGATTCTGGTCAAGCAGTTCATCGAGCTGATCACGCACGACCAGCAGGCGCTGACTCGCCAGGTCGCCGCGCGATGGCTGAACAACTTGGGCAAGAAGCAAACGGAACTCCCCTGGCATCGAACGGCGCAGGAGGAGTCGCCGGCTCCAGCGCCGGCGGCGCCGCGGTTCGACGCCCGGGTGCTGTTCGAGCAGCAACTGATCGATTCGATGCACGACGGCGTGATCTTCGTCGACGAACACAAGAACATCTTCATGTGGAGCAAGGGCGCCGAGCGGCTGACGGGCATCAGCAGCGCCGCGGCCATGGGACGGCAGTTTACGCCGGGACTGCTCGATATGTGCAATACGGCGGGCCGGCGGGTGCGCGACGAGGCCTGCCCGGCCGCGCGGGCCCTGGCGAGCACGGCGCAGTTGCGGCAGCGACTGGAAATTCTCGGTCGTCAGGGCGAACACGTCGCGATCGATCTGCATGCGATTCCGGTCTTTTGCCAGGACGGCCAGCTTCGCGGCGCCACGCTGCTGATGCAGGACGCCCAGCCGGAGGTTTCGCTCGAAGAAAAATGCGAAGCGCTGCACGCCGAGGTCACCAAGGATCCGATGACCAAGGTCGCCAACCGGGCGGAGTTCGACCGCATGCTAGCGCTGTTCATCGAAGCGCACCAGCAGGCGGCGCTCCCCTGCAGCCTGATCATGACCGACATCGATCACTTCAAGAGCATTAACGACACGTTCGGGCACCAGGCGGGCGACGAAGCCATCATCACCGTGGCGAACCTGCTGAAGACCATGTGCCGCTCCGGCGACTTGGTGGCGCGGTACGGCGGCGAGGAATTCGCCGTGCTCTGCGCGGATTGCACCATGGTCGACGCCGCCGCGCGGGCCGAGGAGATCCGACGCAAGCTCTCCGAGACGCAGCACGCCTATCTGGGCAATCGAAAACTGACGTCCAGCTTTGGCGTCGCCCACCTGCAGGCGGGCGACAATTCCGAGACTCTCCTCCGCCGATCGGACCAGGCGCTTCTCATGGCCAAGGAACAAGGTCGCAACCAGGTCGTGCAATTGGGCGGCGCTATGACACAGCCTTCGATTCAGAAGAAGCGGTGGTGGAACTTCGGCATGTTCCGGAGCGAGCCGTTGGTGCAGACGACGCTGACGACCGAGGTGCCCATCGACATCGCCATCGAGAAGTTGCGGGGCTTCGTCACCGATCAGCAGGCGAAGATCATTTCGATCCGCGACACTCGCGTCGAGATGGAACTCACCAGCGGCAACATGGGCAACTACCGCCGGCGCGGCGACCGGGCGTCCGCCTTCCGCATCGAGCTGGAGCTGAGCGAGCAGCGCCATGAAAAGGCTAATAGCTTCGGCCTGGCGGCGGGCAACTACGTCCATACCGTGGCCGACGTGACCATCCGCGCCAAACGGCGGCGCGATCGCCGTCGCGGCGACCAGGCGGAACGCGCGCGGCTGATCCTGCAGAGCCTCAAGTCCTATCTAATGGCGCGGGAGACGGATCCGGCGGGCGAGCCAGTCAGTTGCGCGTGTTGAGAAGACCGGCCCGGCAAACGGCCGTTAGTCAATCCAACGAGGACCGGTGCGATGAGAAGCGAGATTCATGAACCCCGCGCCGCGGGCATCGTCCGGCAGACGCTGCGACTGCTAGGACGGCGATCGGCGGCGGCGCCGACGACGCAGCGCCCCTTGGAGCCGCATGCCATCGACGCGGTATTCGCCGAAGAAACCACGCGCCAGTGGACGGAGCGGATCTTGCGCCGCGACGGGGCCGAGGCCGGCATGGCCGCCGACGGCGTCGGCGGCGCTGCCCGCCGCGGGGTCGCGGCCCCGCGGCACGCGGCCAGCGCAGCCGATGCGGACGACGCGCTGCTGGAGTCGCTGGCGCAACAGCTCGACGAGTTGTACCAGCAGCAGCGTGAGATCCGCCGGCTCTTGGATAGCGCGGGCAAGCGGCGCATCGACGCTTCATCTTTATAGGCGAGTCATTCTGGCTCGCGATGGGCCGCTCGCCGCGCGCCGCGCGTCTCCATTACGGATCAGCCACAGAGCGCTGGGCCAATTGTCTTGCTGCGCTCGGTCCGTTATCTTGAACTCGCTGGCCGCTGCGGGTTCTGGCCCAGACCCGTCCGTCGGCAGCCTGTTTGGCGCAGGGACTTGCGCGCGTATGGGGATTGTTGCCGCGAGCAATAAGGAAGGAGATCATCATGCCGTATACGTTGCCCGAGTTGCCCTATCCTAAAAATGCGCTGGAACCGCACATCGACGCCATGACGATGGAGATCCACCATGGCAAGCACCACGCGACTTACGTCGCCAAGCTCAACGAGGCCTTGCAGGGCTCAGGAGTGGCCGAGCAATCGATCGAGGATCTGTGCCGCAATATCGGCAGCGTGCCTGAGAAGATTCGCGGCGCCGTGCGGAACAACGGCGGCGGGCACGCCAATCACTCGATGTTTTGGAAGATCATGAGCCCGCAGGGCGGCGGGAAGCCCAGCGGCGAGTTGGCTGCCGCGATCGAGGCGGAGCTAGGCGGCTTCGACAAGTTCAAGGAGGCCTTTACGAATGCGGCGCTGACGCGCTTCGGCAGCGGCTGGGCTTGGCTGTCGGTCGACAACGGCAAGCTGCGGGTCGAGAGCACGCCGAACCAGGATAACCCCTACATGGAGGGCCGCACGCCGATCCTGGGGGTCGACGTGTGGGAGCATGCGTACTATCTGAAGTACCAGAACAAACGGCCCGATTACGTGGCGGCGTTCTACAACGTGATCGATTGGAACGCCGTGGCCCAGCGCTACGCCCAGGCCAAGCGTTAGCAAACGTCGATGCGAATAGGGCCGTCCGGCCAATGTGCCGGCGGCGCCCGGGGGCGGGACTCTTTTGCGACTGGTGACTCTGCCCTCGCCAGACGGCCGCCAGTCGCAAGAGAATCCCGACCCCCCTTGCGCGCCCAGTCCCGCTCGAACACCCTGGCCGACTGCCGTTGACCGGTCGTCGGCCAGTTCTATAATCTCGCCCGCGCGACCGCTCGTTGCTGGCGCCGCAGAACCGCTAAAAGCCGTAGAGATTTTCTCAACGGAACGGCCGTCGCGCGCCGAAATGGCCAGTAGCGCGACTCGACGCACGGCCAGTCGCGGGTACGCCGCCATGGCCGCGCGCTGCCAGACTAGTCACCCCGGGCGACGTTGGCCATGGACGGCCGACGCATCCCCTGAGTTAAAGGCATGGAAGCCATGAAATATTCGGCACTTGCTGCGGGCCTTCTAGCGCTGGTCGCCGCCGGCGCCGCAGGCTGCAAGTCGACGCCCAAACTGGCGTGGTGGAAGTCCGACCAGGATGCAGAAGCCGCGGCGCTGGCCCACTCGGCGCCGCAATTGCCTTCGGACGCCGCCAAGCAGGCTGAAGCGACCAAGGCGTCCGCCGCCCAGGTCGCCGGCGGCACGGCGCCAGCCTACAGTCCGTCGCAGACCGCGTCGAATGCCTCGACCGCCGGCAAGTATCCCAGCACCACGGCGCCGACGTTCGATGCGTCGGCAGGCCAGGTCGCCGCCGCCGAGACGCCAGCGGCGCCAGCGGCGAGCTCGGCGAATCTCGGCAGCATCGCTCTACCGTACGACCCGTCGGGGGCGCCGGCGCCCAAGACGGCGGTCGGCGGCGCTACGCTCGCATCGACCGGTGCGGCAGATCGTTACTATCCCGCCGGCGGCACGGCGCCCGCCTACGGATCAACGCCCTCCAGTAGCACGGCAAGCCCGTCGAGCGTCGCCGGTGCGACAACGCCCTCGTCGGCCATCTACGGTCACTACTCTCCCTCGCCGGCCGATCTGGCAGCGGCTAACGCGAATAGCGCCCTGGCTGCAGCGGGGAACGCCGCCCAAAACACCGCCCAAACGGTTGCTTCGGCGGCGGCATATCCGGGCATGCCCGCCGGGGCCGCGCCGTCGCCGGGGCTGGCAGATGCGATCACGCCCTATGCCGGCTCATATGGGCAAACCGCGTCAAATGCTTCATCTGCGGCCTCGGCAGCCAGCGAGGCGGTCGCACCAGCATCGGCCATGACCGCGGCGGTGCAGCCATATCGACCGGGCGGCACCAGCAGCTATCCGTCCACCGGCCAGGCGGCGTTCGAGATCGCCGCCCGCCCCGCGAGTACAGCTAGCCCCGAGGGCGCCGCGCCGGCCGCCGCTACGACGCCTTACTCGCCGACGCCTGCCGCCGCCAGCGGCGCCGGGCGTTACCGGTAAGGCTCATGCGGCGCCCACGGAATCGAGCCTTGGAGCAATACAAAAGCCACGCCCTTTCGATGCCCGGCATCGAAAGGGCGTGGCCTGTTCGGCATGAGAGCGGCCGGGGCGCCGCGACTCCGTCGGGCTGCTACTACCAGCCCATAACCATGTTCGATTCGATCGCCTTCTGGGCCTGCTCCAGATCGGCGCCCGTTTCATGCATGTAGAGCCGAATCGCGTGGATCTTGTCGCCCCCCGACTTCGAGAGGCAGTCTCGTGCGGTATTGCAGGGATCGAGCTTGCCGGTAATTCCCAAGGCGCTCTTGGAAATGACCCACGTGTCGCGGGGACGTTTGGTGAGCCGCAGTACCGTGTCGTGCGGGTAGGCCTGGGAGACGACGCTTGACGCCTCATCGCTGTCAGACGCCCAGGTAATAATGATATGACTGTCCGTTTCGACTTCGAACAGCGGCATGACGATCTCCTTTCAAGACTAGCGCTAGCGTCGACGGGACTGCTTGACGCGACCGTAGGCCGCACTGCCCCGCCAGGCGGCGGGGGAGGTTAACGGCCGGCAATTTCTAATCTAGATCATCGACCTTCGGACCGTCAACGACGGGCGGAGATACGCGGCTTGCTGCGGCAATAGGCGGGGATTGACGGGGCGGATTTGCCTCGCCGCGGCGGTACGCTCGGCAAAGGCCGCTTTGCCGTTCCAGCTTACGCAAGGGCCGTGCAGTACAGGTCCAGATCGGCGTCGGCGGCCGGATGGAGCTGAAACTGGTGTCGCCGCACGACGGCCCCGTTGTGCTGAAAGATACAGGCCTCGTCATGCGTGCGGGCGCTGTACAAGGCCGAGTAGGCCCGGCGGAGCAGCTTGTCGGGAGTCTCGTCGGGCAAGGCCTCGACGACGCCCCCCCACAGCGGGCGACGGAATTGCTCGTCAAACTGGCGGACCAGCCGTTCGGCGAACACAAGCGCCCCAGCTAGCGGCGTCTTGGGCATCAGCACGACGAATTCGTCGCCGCTGTAGCGGGCCACGACGTCGAGCCCGCGCACGGTTTGCTCCATCAGCCGTCCGACGGCCTTCAGGTAGTCGTCACAGGCGCCGTCGGCCTGGTCGTCCGGCAAGGGGGGGCTGAACATGGCCAGCGCCAGCCGCCTCCGGCCCGCGGCATGGGCCGTCAATAGCGCTGCGAGTTGTTCGCTCATCGCGCGGCGATTGCGAAGCCCGGTTGCGGCGTCGGTGCGGGCGCCGGCGTACGAGGTGAGTTGCGCTTGCTGAACGCGCAGCTCGTCGCAGGCCAGCGACAGCGTCGTCGTGAGCTTCATCGTCGGGCCCAGCAAGGCGTCGGCCTGGTCGCGCAGCGTTTGCCAGCTTGCGGCCGCGGCGCCCTGCTGCATCTGCCGCACGCGCCGCTGAAAGGCCGCGGTGCTGCGGAGCTGCCCGGCGGTTTCCAGATGCAGTCGGCGAGCGATGCGCTCGAGGGATTGGGCGACGTCCTGCGCCCGAGCCAGTTCCATCCGCAACGGCGCGTCGTCCGGCGGCGTCGACCGCCGACGGCGACCCAGTATATATGCCACGAGCGCCACAGCACCCAGCGCGGCAGTGTCGGTCAGCAGTCCCGGGGCGGCAAGAATTCCGGCGAGCATGGCGGGAGAGAATCGTATCGGGCGTCAATCGATGGGCGGAGAGCGCAACGCTACGGCGCCGCGTTTCAGTACTCGATGCGCGAACCGAGCCCGCGCATGCATAAAAATCCCGCCACGGCGGCGATGCCCAACAGGAGAAACCACTGCTGCAAGTTCAACGTCGCGACCCAATGCCAGGCGTCGTGCACGCCGCTTTGGAGCCAATGTCCGATCGAGTCGAGCACCCACATGGCGGTAGTTTCCTGTCCGGGCGAAGACGGCCGCGCGAAGCCTGTCGGCGGCCGCTAAAGTGTAGGTCCGACGGCGCCTTGCGCCAGAACAGCCCGCAGGATTGCGGCCAAATGCAGGGCCGCACGCGGGGCGGAGCAGGATTGCGGGGGCTAACGGACGCGACGGTTATTAGGATCATGGCGGCGTATCGCCAGACCGGAGCTGGCGTCGGCGAGGGTCCTTCCAAGGCTCGCGAGCCCGGATCACGCCGTTATGAACGGCCGCCCTTGCCGCCTCCCGTGCAGTCCCATGCAGCGGGGAGAGCCAAAGGGCGAATCCGCGGGAGTTGCGCATGCTTGCAGCGAAGCGAGAGCCCGTCGCTGCCGAAAGGCGAGCTGACGAGCGAAGCGAAACGTCGCCAAGCCCCGGCACGACGAGCCCCGTCGCGGTTATCGCCGCAACTGCTCAACCTGATCGATAATGAGGCGCTCGGTTTCCTCGCCCCACACGGCGGGTAAGCCGTAGGCGAAGCGCGACTCGCCGCCTTCGTAGCCCCCCTCGGCAAGCACCCGACGGGAAGGGATGTAACCCATCACGTCATTGGAATAGCTGGCGACCCAGACGCTAGACGCTGCGCCAGGGGCGGCCAGCGGAGCACTCGCTGGGGAGTCGTTGGCGACCGGCCGATCGCCGGTCGCTTCAGGCGGCGGAGACTCGCGACCTGCACTTGCTTGGCTCTTAAGGCGCAACGCATAATCCACGACGACTTCGCCGCCTAGAAATATCCAGTCCACGGCGCCGCCCAGCCGCCAGCGCTGTATAGGGTACGGATAGCTGCGCGGCAACGCGCCGTCCCGATCCCATTGTGCTAGCATCAGGCGCGCGTAGTTGGCCTGGTAGCCGGCGCCCGATGCGTGCCGCGCGAGTTCGTCTCGCGACGGCGGCTCGGCCAGCGGAAGATCGATCTCGCTGTAGCGCATGACCAGGCCCGCCCCGATCGATTGCATCGGCCGAGCCAAGACCTCGTCGACCGCGTCGGCGAACTGCCGGCCGTACTCCTCCATCAACGCCACCGTGCGGCGAGGGAGCGGGTTCTGGTCGCCGCCGCAGCCGGCCCAATACAGCGCCGTGCTTCCCGGATGGCGTTGTTCCAGTTCAAGCTGTGCGGCGCCCGGCCAGTCGCCGCACCACTGATAGCCGTCCAGCACCGTCGCATGGCAGGCATATCCGGCGACCACCGCCAGCAGGCGATTCTCCAGATCGCGAACCGCCAGCACCGGCACGGCGTGATCGAACGGCCCGGCGAGGCGGTCTTCTCGCCGGCGCTGCGGAACCTCGGCCTCCGGGTTGTTTCGGCGATTGACGGCGAACGTCGCACGCCCTTCGCCGGCGGCCAGCGCGGCCGGCTGCAGCCGCTTAAGCGCAACGCCGACGACCTGCACGATGTCATCCGCGAGCCGGTCGGTATAGCTCTCGACGAGCGCTTGGCCGCGGGGATCCAAGTCGTAAATCGGCGCCAGATTGCCCCTTACCACCGGCCCGGAATGCGTGTGCGACGTGCATAACGCAACGGCGTCGCGCGACAACCCGTATTGCTCTTCCAGGCGGCGACAAACCGCTTGGGACAACTGCCGATCAATGCCGACCAGGTCGAGCGTGATCAACGCCACGCGGCGACCTTCGGCATCCTGGAGCACGAGCGCTTTGGTCCACAGGTCGTGAATCTTGCCCTCGGCCGGGCGGTTTCGCGAGGCATAGCCGGAGAGCCACATTGGTTCGGTAGGAGTGATGTTGACGCGGGCCAGCCCCGCTTGCCAGCCGTCCGGGGCGGCATAGAGCGGCCTGACGACGGCGAGTAGCCCGGCAACACCGACCGCCAACCAAACCCAGCGACATCCCTGGCTGCATGCCGGCGCCATAGCAAGCGGGATTTGGAGTCGCATCGGCGAGATTCCCGCTCGGCGTCGAGCGCCGGCAACCCGGCCGCGGAAGCGGCGGCCCCGCCGCTAATGCGCCGTTGGTGAAGACCCACCGCCAAGGACCGAGGGGCCAGTAGCCCCAAGAAAAAGAAAGCGACGCCGACGGGGCTCGAACCCGCAACCACCGGATCGACAGTC
>JADLBW010000058.1 GCA_020847515.1 Pirellulales bacterium
CACGCTGGCCCAGGCCCAGAAGTAATCGGCGACGATCGCCGCCTTGATTTGCGACTGTTCGGATTGCTCAACAAAGAAACTTTCGGACATGGACAGGCCCCCGTGCCACGATCCGCCCCTCGCCGGATTGTAGTGGCTGGATGTTCACTATACCAGCCTGGCCCGGCGTTCGGACCGCACCGCCGACTTACTATATCCAATCCCGGAGCTAGCAGCGCCGCCACCTGCCCGGGAGGCACACCTCGGCCGCGCCCGGATTTTGACCAGCTCGATTTGTTGGCCTATACGGCAATTTGGAGGCTTCGAGTCAGCAGCGCGATAATTGCGATTACCGCAGCAGCTCGACAAGGTTGAGCGCACGCGCTGATTCGGCATCCGTTTTGCTATCCTGAACAGCGACCGAAAGGAGGACTTGAAGCCCGATCCGTTGCAGCCAATCCGCCGATGCCCCTCGCGGGCATCCCTGCCGAGCATGGCCCACGTTGCCACGGCAGGAACCCAAGGCACACGGGATCGCGGCCATGAACATTGAAGAAAGACTAACCCGCATCGAGCGCATGCTGGAGGAGCTATGCGCCCGGCATCGAGCGAAGAATTTCTATACGGTAAACGACTTTGCCGCCATCGTGGGGCGGTCAGAGTTTACCGTCAGGCAATGGGCTAATCTGGGCCGCATCAAGGCCGTAAAGACCAACACACGGACGGGCGCCCATACGACATGGGTGATAAGCCACGAAGAACTCGAACGGTTCCAGAGGGAAGGGCTATTGCCGGAGCGCAAGACGGAATGCGCGTGAAGCCATGCAATTCCAATATTTTTACCTGCCGATATCCGCGCTCTGGATGAATGTGCGCTTTGGCGTCCAAGTCTGCGATGACAATGGACACCTGGTCACGCGGGAGAAGCTTTGCCGCCTAGTCCTTGCCGAGCCAAACCGCAAGCTTCGCGTACACCCCGACAGCCATCGGCTCTTTGCCCCGCAGGACGGGGACGTATATTTCCGATCCGTCACCGGAACGTATCACAACGTCAGGAAGCGCCCGACGCATCCCGACGACCTCCCCTTGAACCTCGCGCTTGACTGCTGGAACAACGGCAACAGCCATGACGAGGTGATCCGTCGGAACGAGATTGCCTTTCACACGCCGGAGGCCCGGCCAGCATCAACGAGCAGCAGGATAGCCTCCCGCACGTGAGGCTGAAGCTCTGGCCACGCTTCCACGATCCGGGCCAAGCTGCCATTTGATGACGCCGAAAGACTTTCACCGCCCCGCTCGCGCTGCCCACGCGCTGCCACGCCGGACGACCCTTCTTCTATCTGGTTGTCATCAAACGAGTTACAAAGTGGAGGCGGCGGGAATCGAACCCGCGTCCCGGGATATCTCTACGGAAGCTTCTACGTGTGTAGTCGGCGAGTTTGGTTTCGCTCTAGCGGCGCCTCGTCGACAGGGCTCTGCCAGCGCTAGTCAGGAACTTAATTTCGCCGCCAGCGTGCCCGACGGTGACTGGCGACTAGTCGGGATTGTTGACGGGCTTTTGGGCCGACCCGACGTCAGCCCTCAGCCCGGGTTGCCTTAATTAGGCAGCCAAAGCGTAGGAACCTTCGGCAATTGAAGGTGTGATCAGCTTTTTACGTGGCCCACTGATCAACCACGACACGCCGCTTGCCGCTTCGCCTATCCGGTCGAAACCAGTTCGCCCCCAAAGGGCGGCCGAAGCCGCATACGAGCTTTCTATTATATTCGGCCGGCAAGGGGATGAGAACTAGGAGAAAAGGCTGAAGCGGAAAGCGGAAAGCGGAAAGCGGAGAGCGGGGGGCGGAAAGCGGGGGGGCGGAGAGCGGGGGGCGGCGGGGGGCGGTCGGGTGGGACTTGGCCGCGGCGGGCGGCGGATAGGTGGGGCAGTTTGCCCGAGAAAAGCTTAGACCGCTCGCTCCGGATGTGTGAATTCACCTCGCGGGAAGATGACTAGATCAGACTGACCCACTGCTGGGCGGCGCGCGGTGCGAACCTTTTCACGCGGCCCGATGTCTCGTCACCCATGGGCCGTTCTTTCCGTAACTGCGAGGTCGCCAAAACGAAGCGTCGCGCGCCGTCGTTGGCGCGGTCGCTTGCGCCGGAGGAGATCCGCCGGGGCGACTTCGTCGCCCTATTGTACGAGGTGAGCGAGTGGCCCTCCTGGTTCTGGTGCGACGATGGGCTGCACGGCCGCGAGGAACCGGTGCGGATTCTCCATCTTCCGCACGAGGAGCCCCAGCCGTTGCGGGTGTGCGAGTCGTGCCTGCCGCTGGTGCTGGTGAAGGCGCCGTCGGGCGAGATGCGGACGCTGGATGTTCGCAAATGCCGGCTGGCCCGACTGGGCCGCCGCTACGGTCGCAGGGCATGGAATGCTTATCGCCGGCAACTGAAAACGCGACGCTTGAAGCTTCCGCTCTGCTGAAGCGGCTCGCCGTCATGGGCTTGGCAGTGCTCGACGCGACCGATCTCAATCGGGTCTGCGGTAAAAACGACTTCGCAAGAACAGAACCGCCGGGCATGCCAATTGCCGCGGCTTGTCAGCTCGACCCTCTTCGGGCATATTTGCCATGCCGCGACTTGCCGTTGCCGTTTTCGCCTTAAGGGCCTCGTTCTCAGCGGCGCGCGGGCAGAGAAGTTCCTTGTACACGGCGCCGTCGTGCAGGAGGCCGCCCACGGCGCGTGGGGGTCGTCTTGGGGGTGCGGGTTTTTCGGCCCGCCAGCAGGGCGAATCAACGGCCGCATGTGATGCGGCAAAACATGTCTGAAGGGAGAATCGATGTTGAACCGTACCAGTTGCTCCGGCGGCGTCGTGGCGGCGGCGCTGCTAGCGTTTGGGCCCGGAGCGTCTTATGGAGCCGACCCAGGGGACGACGGGCAGTCCTATTACGACGTCGGCGATTTTCACTATAAGGTCACTACCGACTGCGACGCGGCGCAGCGGTGGTTCGACCGGGGGCTGGCGATGTGCTTTGCCTTCAATCATGAAGAGGCGGTGCGCTGTTTCGAGCGGGCGCACCAGGCCGATCCGCGGCTGGCGATGGCGCTGTGGGGGATGGCGTACGCCTGGGGGCCGAATATCAACAACATGGAGACGCCGCCGCACGCGATGGCGCAGGCGGTGTTGGCGGTTCACCTGGCGAAGCTGCATGGAGCGGGCGCGAGCGAGGTCGAACGGGCGCTTATCGACGCGCTCGCATTGCGCTATGCGGCGCCGGCGCCGGAAGACCGCACGCCGCTCAACGAGGCGTACGCCGAGGCGATGCGGGCAGCGCAGCGGCGGCATGCGGACGATCCCACGGTCGCGGCCCTGTTGGCCGAAGCGCTGATGAACCTCCAGCCGTGGAAGAACTGGTCGCCGGAGGGGAAGCCGAACGAGCACACCCCCGAGATGGTCGAACTGTTGGAGCGAAGTCTTGAAAAGTGGCCCGACCACCCGCTGTTGTGTCACCTCTACATCCACGCCATGGAGGCGTCGCCGACGCCTGAGAAGGCGTTGCCGGCGGCCGATCGCTTGCGACGGCTGATGCCGGGGGCGGGTCATTTGGTGCATATGCCGTCGCACATTTACGTGGTGCTCGGCGATTATGCGAAGGTGATCGAGGCGAACCTGGAGGGCATCGAGGCGGACAAGGCGTTTTTGCGCCGCGAGGGGCCGGACAATTTCTATACGCTCTACCGCATCCACAACTACCATTTCGTGGCGTACGGGGCGATGTTCGACGGGCGAAGCGAACTGGCGATGCAGGCGGCCCGCGAACTGGTGCGGCAAGCGCCAGAGGAGATGATCCGCCAGCAGGTCGATATGCTGGAAGGCTTTCTCGCGACTCCGCTTCACGTGCTGGTGCGGTTTGGCCGCTGGGAGGAAATCCTCGCCGAGCCGCAGCCGGCCGATCACCTGCCGATGACTAGGGCCATTTGGCACTACGCGCGGGCGCTGGCGTATGCGGCGACCGGCCGCGTGAGGGAGGCGGAGGGAGAGCGGGAGAGGTTTTTGGAGGCGCGCACTGGCGTGCCCGAGACGAGCCGGCTGTTTCAAAACAGCTCGCAAGACGTCCTTGGCGTAGCTGAAGCGATGGTTTCCGGCGAAATCGCCTATCGGCAGGGGGACTTTGCGGCGGCGTTCGATCACCTGCGCGAGGCGGTCCGCCGGGACGACGCGCTCAATTACGACGAGCCTTGGGGCTGGATGCAGCCGACGCGGCATGCGCTGGGCGCGCTGCTCATGGAGCAGGGCGAGTTCGCGGAAGCTGAAGAGGCGTACCGGGCGGATTTGAAGAAACGGCCGAACAATCCCTGGTCGCTGCACGGGTTGGCGGAATGCCTGGCTAGACAGGGCAAGGCTGAAGCGGCGGCGGAGTGCCGGGCGAAATTCGACGTGGCCGCCGCGCGGGCCGACGTGAAGATCGATCGCTCGTGCTATTGCCGGTTGAGCGGCGGGCAGTAGCGTTCGGGCGAAGGAGCCGTTGCTCAGTCCGATCTTGGCGAGGCAGCGGGCGCGGCGCGGTTGCGGGGCGGGTTAACCGCCGGTCGCCGTCGTGGCCGGCGCGCCTGCCGCGACGCGGGCAAAGGCGGCGCGGCGGCGCGGCGATCCGCCGGCGCTCGTCGTTTCGACGGCGGCGACCGTTGCGGGCGTGATGGGCGTAGCGGCGGGGTTATCGGCGGCGGCCGCCTCGTTGGCCTCGTAATAGGTGGGCGGCTCGTAGGTCCATCCGGCGGCCAATCGCTCCTGTTCGCGCATCAACTGGCGGTAGAGGGATCGGCCGGCGATTGGCGCGGCGGCGCGGCTGCGCGGGCCGCACTCGGCGTACAGCTCGTCGAGCAACTGCGAGATCATCGCGCTCAGCCGGGGGTTGTCGCGATAGTAGTAGTGCGTCGCCCACAAGACGCCAGCGTAGCGGACGGGGAGATTGGCGGCCTCGTGGGCGAAGCGGGCGCGGATCCGCGGATCGGGGTGGTTTTTGTACTGCCGCCAGCCGCGGAGCACAGTACGAACGATGCGTACGACGCTGGGGCCGTTGACCTCGAAATCGCGACGAAAGGCCCGCAAGAGGAACTCGGTTTCCGCCCCCGGCGGGATGTGGGGATGGCGGAAGTTGAACTGGTATTGGCCGTGGATATCGGGGACTGAGCTTTCGGCTTCGCTGAAGACGCGACCTTCGGCCAACATCTGGGCGAACAGCGGGGTGCCGGGTATCGGCGTGTAGAGCATGAACTGGTGGAACTCGGTGGCGTGCGCGACGGCATGATCGATCGCCTCGTCGATGTTGTCGGGCGAATGTTCTTCGAGGCCGATGATGCTGGAGCCGAGAACGCGGATGCCGTGCGACTGGAGCGTGCGGACGAGCTCGAGGGTGTCGGCGCCGGCGAGCTTGACGTAGCTGGATCGTTTGCCTTCCAGGCCAAGCCACACCCACGAGACGCCGAGCGCGACCAATTGGTCGACGCTGTATTTGCGCAGCACATTGGCGGAGCTGAACACGTAGATCGACCAGGGCTTATGATGCTTCTGCATCAAGGCCAGTAGTTCGAGCGCCCGTGGTTTATCGATGAGGAAGTTTTCGTCCATGACGAAGAACGAGGGGGTGTAAAGCTGCTGTTCGAGCTGGCACATGAGGTCGAACAGTTCATCGCCGGTGCGGTAGAACTCGACGAAGCTTCCCTTGCCCCCAAACAGGGCGCTGGTCGAGCAGAAGTTGCAGCCCATCGGGCAGCCGACCGAGGGAATGAGCGTAGCGCAGACGTCACCGGGGTGCTCGCGGAGCGTGACGCCCATGATGCGGGTGCCGAGGTTGCCGCGGACGACCGGGTGGCGCAGCGTGGCGGCCTCGTCTTCGCCCAGGTAACGGCGGAGCCAGCGGACCCCTTCGCCCAGGACGACGTGATCGGCGTCGGCCCAGCGGCGGAGATCGGGCATGTTGGCGAGGTGGCCGCCGATGAGGATCGCGGCGTGCGGCTGGTGCTTGCGAATGAGCTTGCACATGCGGCGCACTTTCAGCAGGTTCGTCATGATGGCGGTGATGCCGATGACGTCGTACTGGCGGGCGGTGATCTCTTCCAGAAATCGCTCCTGGGAAGGGAAGTCGAGCACGGTGCAGGGGGCGTTGACGTTCGCCTGCAAGAGCATGATGCCCCAGGAGCGATGAAACGTGCGGAGCGAAAAGGGGCCTTGTACGCGCGTGACCTGATTCTGGTAGAGCTCCATCGGATTGATGGCGCGACTGCCGTAGGGATCGTCTTGCGCGTAGGGACCAAAGACGCTGGTGAGAAGCACCTTGGCGCGCGAACCCAACGGATGGACCGGGTCGCAGACGGAACGAGCCATGGTAGTAGCAGTGCGGGGACGAGGTGGATGGTCAGCCGGGGCGGCACTTGTCGTTCTATAGCGCTCGACGCTTAACGCCAATGCGGAAACGCGGCCAAGTTGAAAAGTGGGGGAGCGAGCGCGCCGTAGAGCACATCGCCCGTGCGCTGCGGGCGGCTGTGTGCGTTTGGGCACGCTCGATGGCTGGACCAGCATGCAGCGAGCGACTTATTCCAGGCGTGCGTCGAGGCGGACCAGCTCGTTGAAGCGGTCGACCGGGCGCCGACCGGCCCAGGCGATGCCGCGGAACAGCAGCGTGCGGAACGCCGGGTCGTCGAACGTCCACATGTAGTGGCCGGGAATGGAGACGAAGACGCGGCCGCGACCGCGCTGGACGGTCCAGAATTGGGGCCAGGGCCGGCCGTCTTCGGCGGACGTGGCGATGAGGTCGATCTGGCTCTCATCGCCGGCGAGCTGCCAGTACGTCTCGTCGACCCAATGGACGCGCTGGAAGTTCCGCGCGACGGGATGGCTGGCGGCGGGGGAGAAGTCGATGTTCAGTTCGCCGTGGCGGAATTTAATGCTGCCGCCCAGGGCGGACAGTCCCATTCGTTTTGCCATTTCATCTTGCTGGCCGCGGCCGTCGACGGCCCAGTGGATATAGACCAATCCTCCGCCGCGGGCCAGGAAGGGGTCGATGGCGGCGGCCCGCTGGTCGTCCCAACTGCCGCGCTGGTAGAAGACGAGCACATCGGCCGCGTCGATCTGCTGTGCGGCAGGGAATTCCCAGGCGGTTTCAACGTGCGTGTTGGCGACACGCGGGAGGTGCCTGGCCCACACCTGTTGCCAACGGGGATAATCGTGCTCGCCCTGGCCGTGGTCCTTCGGCCCGGCGACCAGCACGATGCGGAGCGGCCGATCATCGTTTTGCGGAGCGGGATTGGAGGCTGCGTCGCCGGCCAGCAGGGCGTCGACCTCGGCGCGAGACCGCGGCGGAGGGGGCGGTGCGTCGGGATACTCGGGCATTCGGAAGCGGGCCTCGTCGCCGCGGCATAAGGTCGGCGCGAGGCTGATTACGATCAGGCCCAGACGCCATGCAAGGGAGTTTCGGGACATGTGCGCCTCATTAAACGGATCGCCCGGGCAATACGTACGCCATGGCAGGGGATGCTTATGCTGTCGTGCCGTTAGGGTAGTAGTTCGGGGCGTTCAAGCAAGCGTAGGGCTGTCCGCCCGGCGAGCGGGACGTCATCTCGGGAGCGAGATGACTACACATTAGCTGCCGCTCGCGGAGCGAGATGGCTACACACTAGCTGCCGCCAGGGATGAGGGGCATGCTGCGGATGCGCCGGCCGGTTGCGTTGGCAAGGGCGTTGGCGATGGCCGGCGCGACGGCGATGATGGGCGTTTCTCCCGCGCCGACCGACGGCAGATCGGGCCGATTCAACAGCACGATATCGAGCTGCGGCACGTCGGCCATCCGCGGGACGGCGTATTTACTGAAACTGGCGGTGGCGAGCCTGCCGTCCTTGAAGACCATCTGCTCGGTAAGGGCCCCGCCGAGGCCCATGATGATCGCTCCTTCGACCTGGCGGCGAAGGTTGGCCGGATTCTGGATAGCGCCGCATTCGAAGGCCTGGCAGACGGTTGTGACACGGGGTGCGCCGCCGGGCTGCACTTCCACTTCGACGCAGGCCGCGACGAACGATCCTTTCTCGGTTCCGCAGGCGAGTCCAACGCCGCGGTCGGCGGCGCGGCGTGCGTAACGCTCGGTCCACGTGAATTTTTCGGCGACGGCCGTAAGCACGTCCTTCAGGCGGCCGTCCGCCAGATGGGCGAGGCGGAATGCCAGCGGGTCGGCGGCGGCCATCGCGGCCAGCTCGTCGATGGCGGACTCGCGGGCGAAGTTGTTGGCCGTCGAGGCCAGGGCGCGGTACGAGCCCTGCCGCAGCGGCGAATCAGCGGCAAGAAACTGCGTGCGGCCATGCGGCGCGTCGTACGGCAGACGGATACCTGATTCGCCCGAGTTGTAGTTGGTGAAGTCCCACGCCGCGATACGCCCGGCGTCGTCCAGCGCGGCGCGGACTTCGATGAGGCCGGCCGGTCGGCAGTATGCCCAGGTGAATTCCTCCTCGCGGGACCAGCGGAGCGATACGGGTTTGCCGGCGGCCTTGGCGAGGCGGGCGGCCTCGACCGCGACCTCGCCCGTGTGTTTGCCGCCGAAGCTGCCGCCCGTATCGGGCACGATGACGCGCACGCGATCGGCCGGCAGCTGGAAGGCGGCGCTCAGCTCGCTATGCACGCGCGAAGGCTGCTGCGAGCCGGTCCACACGGTAAGCTGGCCGTCGTTCCACTGGGCGACCGCGGCCCTCGGTTCCAGGGGGGCGTGTTGGATGTAGGCGACCGTGTAGTCGGCGGCCAGCCGCCTTTCGGGGGGGACGGAATCGAGCGCCTGAGCGCCGTCGCCCCAGGCGTCGACGCGCGGTCGCGGCCAGGCGTCGCCGTCGTGCGAGGCGGTTTTCTTGAGGTGGGTGAACAGCTCGTCGCTGGAGGGATGCGGCGGGTTGTCCCATTTCGCGGCGGCGGCGAGGGCGTCGATTGCTGCGGCGGCCAGCCATGAATTGCCGGCGGCGACGCCGACGAAGCTGTTGTCCCGCACGATCGTTACGCCGCTAAGCGCCGGATCGGCGGGGATTTCGAGCGATTGCAGGGTGGCGTTGTAGGTCGGCGCTCGCAGCACTTTGCCGTATAGCATTCCGGGACGAGATACGTCCGATGGGAACCTCGCAGCGCCGGTGACCAGGTCGCGGGCGTTGACTTGTGGAACCGACGTGCCGAGCACCTTCCACTGGTCGGCGTCGGCGAGGGACGCTTCGCCGGAGGCTGCGTCTTGAAGGAGGGACTTCAGCGCGTCGTTCTGGGCCAATTCGGCAAGGGTGAGCTGCTTACCGGAAGATCGATCCGCGAACAGGCCTTCCCGGCAGTCGAGCTGAGACGGGTCGACCTGCAATCGTTGTGCGGCCAGCGCGAGCAGGATCTCGCGGGCCGCAGCCGCCGCGCGACGGATTTGGGGGACGTTAGCGGGAGTGGTGCGGCTACCGGCGGTGCCGCCGTCGTCGGGGCAGAGGGCCGTGTCGGCCATGACGAGGCGGATGCGATCGGCAGGCAGGCGCAGTTCTTCGGCAGCGGCCTGGGTGAGCTGGGTCCGCGAGCCTTGGCCGACCTCGACTTTACTGGTGAAGACCGTGACGACGCCGTCTGCGCCGATGTGGAATCGCTGGTCGAGCGATTCGGTGCGCGACTGCTCGTCGCCGCGGCGACGCCGACCGCCATTCGGCTGAGCGGAGGCGGTGGCTGCCGAGGCGGCGATGACCAGGCTGGCGCCTAGGACCTGCACGAAGGCCCGGCGGTCCGGGTCGAATCGATAGAGGCCGTCGGCGCGAAGCTCGTAGCGTTCGGCTTCGAGGACATAGGGGGTCGTGAGGGTCAACGTATGGCGTGACATGGCGATTTCGGCGCTCGGCGGCGCCGTAGTCGGTTCCAGGGAATATTCCGGCGAAGTCGATACGCGGCAACTCGGGCGGCAGCTACTTGGGAGACGCCGCGTGCTCGATGGCAGCGAGGATGCTGGGGTAATTGCAGCAACGGCAGAGATTGCCGTTCATCGCGGCGATGATCTCGGCTCGCGACGGGCGGGCGTTCTCGCGGAGCAGTGCGACGGCGGACATAATCTGCCCGGGGACGCAATAGCCGCACTGGGCGGCGCCGTGGTCGACGAACGCTTGCTGCAGGGGATGAAGCGCGTCGCCCTCGCCGAGGCCTTCAATGGTTTCGATGCTCATGCCGACGGCATCGGCGACCGTCGTGACGCATGAGCGTACGGCTGCGCCGTCCAGCAGCACGGTACAGGCGCCGCACTGGCCTTCGCCGCAGCCGTACTTCGCCCCGGTGAGGCCCAGGTCCTCGCGGAGCACGTCGAGCAAGGGTCGCTCGCCGTGGGCGTCGACGGCGACGTCGCGACCGTTGACTTTCAGCTTCAGTTGTTGGGTCATGGAGCCAGTTAGATGGGGCGCGTGGGGGTTGGGGCGCGCGGCGTCGGACGCGACAGGCGATCGAGGTCGGCTGGCGCGTCGAGGTCGTCGAAGCTGGCGGCCGCCGGCCACTGGACTTCTTGGTGCGGCAGGCGGTCAAGGAGGGCGTTGACGCCTTGTTCGGGCGTTAGCGCGAAGACCAGCGGCGCCAGCGACCAGGGCAACAGCAGGGGATGCCCCCGCCGGCCCGCCGCGACGGGGACGACTGGCGCCGGGCGAAACGGATCGTAGGCCCGCAGCACCTGATCGATGAGCGCGGGCGAAAGTTCAGGCAGGTCGGCGGGGGCCACCAGGAAGGCGTCGACGAGGGCCGGGGCATAATGGCGGGCGATGTGCTGAAGGCCGCATTGAACGGACGCCTTCATGTCGGGCGTCGACGCGGGCGCGGCGACCAGATCAACGTCATAGGCCTGACAGCGCTGCCGCAGGGGCAGGTCGTCGCCCCGCACGACGACGACGATGCGCGAGACGCGACTGGGGATCCAGGCCCGCAGAACGAGGTCGATGAGCGTGGCGTCGCCCACGGGCAGCAGCAGCTTGGCGGCGCCCATGCGGGCGCTGCGACCGGCGGCGGGAATGATCGCGTAGCTAGCGGCCATGCCGGCATTCTACCGGCGGCGGCGGGCGATGCGAAACCGTAGCTGGCGACGGAGCGGAAGCACGAAGCGAAATGGGGACCGGCGCGACGCCGACCCTCCCCCGTCCGTCAGCGGGCGGCGACCGGGCACTGGGTGCGCATCGCGTTACTTGAGCAGCGATGCAAAGGGGTTATGCGGCGCCGCCGACGCCGTCTTGATCTGTGGACGCTCGTGCGAGACTGACGGACCTGAGACATCGGGCGCGGGCGCTGACTCGATGGCGGGGGCCGGCAGTTCCGAGGGTTCGGCGACGCCTTGGACATGCGGCTGCTGCACACAGAAGGGAGACAGCGCCGCGGGCGCCGTGCAGCGGCAGGCGCGGGCGCCGTCGGGACAGTTGTCGCAGCCGTGTTTCCAGAACCGCAGCGCTTCCCAACAGGTGCGGGTGCCGACGTAGATGCGGTCGCCGGGCCGAAGCTGATAGTTGGTCGTCGTGTCGCCCAGTTGCACGATGCGATCGTAGCACACTGGCAGCACGATGCGGCAGCAGTTGGGCGGCGTGGGGCGGGAGAGGATGATTTGGCATTCGGAGGCGCGATCGGACAGGCCGCCGGCGGTGCAGATGCCGTCGAGCACGGTCTCGCGACCGATGAGCGGATAGGCGCCGGGGGCGTTGACTTCGCCGAGGACGTAGTACACCGCGCTCTCGGCGACGTTGAGCCGCACGTTGATGGGTTTAATGGATTGATCGGGGTGGAGCGCTTGCACGGCGGCGGTGACGGCGACCTCGATTTGCTCGATTGTCATGCCGGCGACGACGATGCGACCATACTGGCCCAGGTCGATGGTTCCGTCGGGCATGACCGTTTGATCGGCGGGAAGGCGAACGTCGGCCTGCAGGTCGATGACCTCCAGCAGCAGCACGTCGCCGGGCTGGACGTAGAAGGCTTCGAGCGCGTGCTTGCACAGCTCGCGGGGATCGCTGGGGCGGGTGACGGCGGCGACGTCCTTGGCGGCGGGGAGCAAGCGGTGGTCGTTGGGAAACAGCGAGCCGCCAGTGGTGCAACCCGCCGCTGGCGCGAGCAGTGTGCAGGCGATCCAAAGCCGCGCTGAGCGGGCGAGGGCCAGCGCGCGGCATGAGCGCGGCGTGAGGTGAGCGGGCATCCCTTCCCTCGATCGATTAGGGGCGTGCGCTGCGCGTCGTGCGGGTAAGTAGCGCAGGGCCGAATATTGGGAAGGATCGGAACAGCGCCGCGAGCGGCTTTATGCGTTTTAATCGGCTGGGGAGAGCAAGGCGACGACGCTGCTTCAATATGGGACGACCTTGCCGGCGCAGGCGGAGCGCCCAGCGGCGCGGGCGGCTGCGGCAGCCGCGCCGGGGGCTTGCTAGCGTCGGCTGCTGCCGGCGGCGGTCCCGATGCCGGCGGCGCCGGGGATTACGGCGCCAGCGGCCTGCCGGAGGAAGAACCGCACGACTTCTTCGCGCAGGGTTTGGAACGGCAGAATCCTTATGCTTGGCCGGCTGAATGTTCCGCCGATCGCCAGATGGACGACGCGGTTGGAGAGGAAGTCGTTGGCCTCGAGCAAGAGCGTCACGGGCGCGACGGCGTGGACGGCAAGCCGGGCAAGCAGATTGCGGGCGAGCAGCGACTCGATGCGGTCGCCGGTCGAGACGACGGCCTGCAATTGCAACGCCCCGGCCAGGGTGGCCTGGCCGCTGACATAGAGTTGTAGTTGCGAGCTGGCCAGCGACAGCTCTTCGACTCGAATGACGCCGCGGTGGAGGCGAGCCTGGAGGTTGCCGTCGCTGAAGGTGCTAGCGCTGGACGCCAGGCCGGGGACGACGACGGCGATCTGGCTGATTACCGGGATGCTGGTTGCCTGAGCGTCGTCGAGCCGGGCGAGGAGCGTGGCGCTGAGGTCGTTCACGGAGCGGACATTGCGACCGCCGAGGTCAAGCGTGCCGGTTAGCGTGCCGCGGCCGTACGTAGAGCCGGTCAGCGAAGTGAAGTCGACGCGATAGAAGCGGAAGTCTCCGTCGATCGTCCACCCATAGCTGTGGACGGCGGAGAGGCGCCCGGTGATGCGCCCGCCGGCCACGGCGAGGTTGACGCCGCTAAGCTGGAGGCTGACGCGGGCAGCGGCAGGATGCCAGGCGAGATCGATGGGCACTCGGACATTACGAAAGACGAGTCCGGCGGCTCGGGCGCGCGGCGAGGCGGCCGTTCCGACGATGCGCCAAGCGAGGCCTGGGCGAACGAGAAGCTCGATATCGACTGGTCCGGAGAAGGGCGGTTCGTCGCGCGGGGCGGCCAGTCCGGCGAGTTGTTGCAGATCGGCTTGGCGCAGACTGATGCGGAAGGCCCCGGCGCGGCGGGGGGCGATCTGCCAGTCGCCGCTGCCGCTGAGGGCGCCGCCGACCAGTTGGCCGGAGAGGTTCGCCAGTCGGGCCGAGCGGGCATCGCCCTGAAGGAGCAGAGTCACGCCATTGGTGAGTCGCGAGCCGGCGAAGTTAACGGCGCCGAGCCGCGCGTCAGCGGTCCAGGACCAGGCTTGCGGCGCATCACCGGCTTGCGTTTGCAGTTGAAGGGCGAAGCGGCCGCTGATTGGGGCCGGGGGATTGAGGGCGCCGGCGGCGGCGCTGGCGATGCGCTCCAGGCTCGCGTCTTGCAGCGTTAGTCGAGCCGTGCCCAGGGCCGCCGGGCCCGTGAGCGCGGCGGCATTGGCCGGACGCTCGCCGTTAAGCTGCAAGGCGCCATCGAACAGGCGGCCCGCGGCCTGATAGGCGAGCTGGCCTTGGCGTTGGGATGCACTGGCTTGGAGCGCGGCGACGATGACGCCGTTGGAGCGCAATTCCGGGAGGGCGGCGTCGAGCGTGAAGTCCCAGCGGCCAAACTGGCCTTGCGCGCCGGCGGGGATTTGCAGGTTCACGCGGCCGCGGGTCAGCCCCTGCAGATCGTTCGGCGAGGAGGCAAAGCCGGCGAGCAACCGGTCGACGGCGACGTCGCGCCAGTTGAGCGAGGCGGCGCCGGGGGTAGCATCGCCTAGCGGGATCGTCGCATCGCCGGTGATGCGGCCGTCGAATGCAACCGCTTCGATGCCGGAGAGCGCGAGCGATTGCGGCGACAGGTCGAAGCTTAAGCGGAGCTGGTCAATTAGATGCCGGTCCCAGCGCAGCGATTGTGCGCTGACGGCGCCGTGAGCGGTCAGCTTCAGCGGTTCGAGCGTGCCTTGAAAGGCGGAGGTCAGATCGGCTGTGCCGCCGAGTCGGCCTGCCAGCCAGTCGAGCTGCGGGACAGAGGCCAGCCGGGCGAGCGATAACTGTCGCAGAGCGAGTCGGCCGTCGACTGCGTAGGGGGCCTCGAGACCGGCATGTAGTGCTGCATCGAACGGTTGACCGTCGAGCGTGGCTTGGATGGCAGGCGACGACACACGCCCGTCGGCAAGCACGACGTCGAGCGGACGAATGTCGGTCAGGCGCCAGCTATAGACGTTCAGCCGATCGAGATCGAGCGTGGCCTCACCCGTCCACTTGGCTGGCGTGCGGCTCGCGCCGGCGGGGATCTGCAGCTTCATGCGGCCGGCGGCGGGGCCAGCGGCCTGAACAGGTTGCGGACCGAGGAGGCGGGATACGGCGGCGGAGTCGATGTCGCGGAAGGCAAGGTCGGCGACGCCGGCGGCGCCATCGGCAAGGGGAACCGTCACGTCGCCGGCGAAATGCCCGCCATAGAGGGTCGCCTCGATCTGACTGAGAGAGAGCGAATCGGGGCGATAGTCGTAATCAAATGTAGCGCGATCAACCTGGTAGGAGTCGAAACGCACGTTCAGGGCGGCGGCTCGGCCGGCGGCGGAGAGCTGCAAGGGGTTCAGCGTGCCTTGAAGGCGGGCGGTGAAGCCGAGGCGACCGCCGAGGCGTCCTTGCAGCGAGGCAAGCGGCGGCAGGGCGGCAATGCGATCGAGCCGCGCGCCCGAAGCCTGCCCGCGAACGTCGAGCGCCCAGGCGTCGTGAATCTGCAGCGTGACGGCGGCTTCGATCGGGCCGCCATCGACGACGGCGCGGACGGCCGGAGCGGCAAGCCGCCCGTGGGATAACGTTAGGTCGATGGGCTGAATCTGCCGGAATTGCCAGGCGTATGCGTCGACGGCTTGCGGCGCCAGCCGAGCCTGGGCGGACCATAGTTCGGGTCGTTCGAGCGCACCGGCGGGGATGTCAAGATTGAGCGTGCCGCTGATCGGGCCGGCGATGGCGAGCGGGCCCAAGTCGATGTTCGCCAGCAGGGGCGGTGCGCTAATGTTGTTCCCCGCGATCCGAGCGGCGACGCCGAGTTGCTCGCCTATTTTTACCGTCGTGCTGCCGGTGAGTCGGCCGCCGTAGAGGCTGGCCTGGATGTCGGAGAGGGTCACTTGGTCCGGGACGGCGGCGACGTTGAAGCGGAGGGCGTCGACGATTCGCCCTTGATAGCGCACGCGATTGGCGACGACGCTTCCGCCGCCGCTGATGCGCAGCGGCTGCCAAACGCCGCTCGCTTGACCGGAGACAGCGGCGGCGCCTTCGAGCGTGGCCAAATGTTCGGCAAGCTGAGGGATGCTCCGCAGCCAGCCCAGATCGATGCGGGGCAGATTAAAGGTGCTGGTAAAGGTCTTAGCGCCCCCCAGCAGCAGATCGAGCGAGAGCGTCATCGGCTGGCCATCGAGCTGCGCATTGAACCCCGGGATTTGTAGGCGGCCGCCGGAGAGGGAGATCGCGCCGGTCTGGAGGTTTGTGACCGTCCAGTCGCGGAAGGAGAGTTCGGAGAGGGTCGCATTGACTTGAGCTTCCCACCGCAGCAGGTCGGTAGTAGCCCCGGCCGGAATAGTGAGCGCCAGCGTGCCGCTGGAGGCCCCTTCGCCGCCAAACGGCTCGGCAAGGATTCGTGCGGGCTGGACGCCGTTCCACTGGAGATTGGCCAGCGCGGGGCGGTCGCCTAGCGGGATCGTTAGGGCGCCGGTCGCCTGGCCGGCGGCTACGGCGGCGACAATGCGCGTCAGATGCAGATTCTGGTCGGACAGGTTGTAGTCGAACGCCGCGTGGTCGATGACGATCGGCCGGAGGGGCACGCGGTCGCGCAGCTCTGCAGGAGGCTGCCAGACCAGGCTGGTCAGTTCGGCGTGGCCGGCAAGGCGCCGACTGATGAATGGGTTAAGGTCGCCGGCGAGATCGACGGTGGCCTGCGCGGCGCCGGCGGTAAGCTGCTGGCTGACCGTTGCCAATAGATCGCCCGGGACAAAGCGGCCGACCAGGTCGACGACCTCCTTGACGCTCGGGGCATTGAGGGCGGCGGCGACGCGCCACGGTTGCCGGCCCCGCAGGTCGAGAGTCGCACTACTGGTAAGCTGTGCGGCGCCGACGTTGAGCGTAAACTGCTTCGCGGAGAGAACGCCGCCGCTGAGCGCCAGTTGGACGGCGGCGTCTGCGGGAGGGGCGCCTCGGAAGGCGAAGTCTTGAAGGGTAACCGGCCCGTCGATTTTCCAGGCAGCCGGGTCGCGCAATTGGTCGACGGGCGCCGAGGCGGTCAGCGCCCCGGATAGCCGACCTGAAGCGTCGCGAAGCGACGTAAACGCCTGGCCGAGCGATTGCAAGGGGAACTGTTTTAGCTCAGCGGAGGCTGTGAGCCGGCCGCGGGGCAGTAGTTGCATTTGGGCTGCGCCGGTCAGTGCGCCGACCGGTTGGGCAGGATCGGCGGCGAGCGCGGGGATGTGGATGCTAAGCTGCTCGAGCCGCAGATCGCCGTCACGGAATTCTAAGCGGACATGTACATCCTGAATCACAAAGCCGTTAACGGCCAGTTGTGGAGAAGTAAGCGTGCCGCCGAAGCGCCAGGCGCGGCCCGTGGCGAGGGCGTTCCAGGGAACGCCGACGCGGAGCGAGCCGCTGATCTTGCCGGAAAGCTCCACCGGCAGCTTGAGGCGGATGCGGGCGAGGCGGCGGACGAGCGTGGCGACGTCGACGTCGTTGAAGTCCCAGCTTGTGCTGTAATAGCGCACGCCGGCATTGGCGGACGGGGCGTCGGGCTGCTGAGCGAGGGCCCACGCAGGCGTCAGGCCGACGGCGCAAGCCAACAGCGCTCGGCGGCAGCCATAGGGCGAGCGACTCATCGGCGTCGTCCCGGTTCAATAAACGGGCCGTAAAAGGCGCTAGGAGAAATACGGGCGCAGCACAAAACGGGCCAGCCGTCGGTTGTGCAATTTTCGTGCCCGACGGCAAATCAAGAGGCGGCAGGCGAAGTCGCAGTTTGCTCGGCGCCCAGTTGCGGCATCGTGAAGGGGGCGCGGAACTCGCGCGTGAGCAGGGCGTTGGCGTCGTCGGCCAGTTCCCCTGAGAAGCGTTCGTTCGCTGGGTCGAAGGCGATCATCGGGCTGACGGCGAGCGCGCCTTCAGCGGTGAGCTGGTACGCCTCGAGCAGATGATTGAACTCGGCGAAGACCTCGCCCAGCAAGCCCTCGTCGTGCTCCGCCGGCGCGGCCGCGGCGCTGGTGAGGCGCTGGCCTACCCGGACGGCGATGTTGGCCAGGTGGCACCAGAGGGTCGAATGGAGCCCTATTGTGGCGGAGGCATTTAGGATTGCGTGGTCCTGTTTGCGGACGGCGTCGATGAAGTTTTGTTGGTGACGACCCATGCCGCCGTCGCCCTGAAACCGGCGGATGAGCTTGCCGTCGTGATCGAAGGCGGCGGCGCCGCCGCGCTGTCCCTCCAGGCGGCCGCCTTCGCAGTAGGCGATGTAGCCGCTGCCGGGGCCGGGGCGTTTGGGAGACCGATCGCCGCCGGGCGTGGCCGGGAGATTGCAGAGGGCGATGACGACGGGGACGTCGCCGGCATCGAAGTGGGCGCAGTGGAGGTTGGGCGTTTCGCCGGCGTCGTCCCAGGCGACGCGGGCGCCGCCGCCGAGGATGCGCGAGGGCATCGTCACCTGGTCGAGAAAGAGGTTGGTGC
>JADLBW010000059.1 GCA_020847515.1 Pirellulales bacterium
CCCCTCCATGAATGGGTCGTCGCCCAGTTGCCGGGGCGGCTGCGGCTGGCGGCGCTGGCGACGACGGCCCTTATTCTGCTCATTGTGCTGTTGCCGTTTACGTGGCTGGGATGGAACGCCTTTCTGGAAGGTCGGGGGGTGTTCGTCTACCTCAACGATCAGCAGAATCGGCAGGACTTGATTCACAAGGCGGAGACGCTTATTGAGAAGTTGCCGTTTTCTGATCAGTTCCTTGGACCGCCCGCCGAGAAGGCTGCTGGTCAGCCCCAGCCTGTCGCGCCCAAGAGCGACGCGCCGCGCGTCGCAACGGGGGTTGACCAACCGCCGCTGGAACCAGACGCCGAGCCGCCGGCCATCGAGCCCGGCTCGCCGGTCAACTTGACCGCTATTTTTCGCAGCGCGGCTGGCTGGTTCGGCGGACTGTTGCTTAATACCGCCCAGGGGCTGGCGCGGATGCTGCTGGGCCTGGTCATCATGGTGCTGGCGGTGTACTACTTTCTGGCCGACGGGCCGGCCATGATTCGCACCGTGATGCTGCTGTCCCCGCTGGAGAGCGAGTACGAGCGCGAGTTGCTCGATAAATTCTCGAACGTCAGCCGCGCTGTGGTAGTCGCGGTGTTGGCTTCCGCAGTAGTCCAGGGCCTGCTGGCGGGATTGGGCTTTTATCTTGCCCTTGACGCCGGGGCGCCAATTTTCCTGCTTACGATGGCGACGATGCTGCTGGCGGTAGTTCCGTTCGTTGGCGCCGCTGGCGTCTGGATTCCGACGTGCTTGTGGATCTTCTTTTACCAGGGCCAGCGGATTGTCGACGGGCACGCTGCCACAGGCGAGCCGGTCAAGGCGCTCATTCTAGCGCTCTATTGCGCGGGCGTCGTGTCGACCATTGACAACGTCATCAAGCCGTTGATCCTGCACGGTCAATCGAACCTGCACCCGCTGCTGGCGCTGATGAGCGTGCTGGGCGGCGTAACGGCGCTGGGCCCGGTCGGCATTCTGGTGGGGCCGATGCTGGTCGCCTTTATCCACGCGCTGCTGGTAATGGTGAATAAGGAGCTCAGGCTGCTGAGCGGCGAAGTCATCGATCCGGCATATCACCTGCCCGCGTCGCCGGGGACTGCCGGCGTAGTCGAGGCAGAGGCGGGCCGCGAGCAGCCGGCGGGCGTCTTGGAGCAATTGCGGGCCGCCATCCAGGTTCCAGGCTCGGCCAAGGGGGCGGCACGCGGGCCGTTGGCCCGGGTGCGTGAATCAGCCAAGCGCCGGCGAAGGCGGAAATAGCCGACGGCAATGTCCCGGAACCGGCCGGGTGGTCGGCTGGCAGTTCCGCAGAGATTCGGAGCAAATCTGGGCGGCGCCCGCTTGCCCTCGCGGGCACCAGGTCGTAGCCTAGACATATCTGCAACTGAGATTCATTCTCAACAGGGCGATGAACCAGCGATGCGTAGTGGTATAGAGGCCGAGCCGCGCCTGTTGCCCTTGGGGGTAGCCGCGCCGCTAAACTTGCACGCTATTGGGGCGAATTTGCGTATCGTTCGCGTCGAAGCCCCTGCCGCAGATGCCGCGCGGCTGAACGCGCTGGGCGTGTGCGTCGGTCGCCGGCTTTCCGTGGTGAAGCCCGGCGACCCGATGATTGTGCGCGTTGTCGGTGCGCGGGTTGGTTTATCTGCACGATTGGCGGCAGCGGTGTGGGTGGAAAGCACGGCCGCGGTTTCGCAGGACGAAGTCGCGCCCATCAGGGCCGCCGTTTAACCGTGAGTGTAGCGCTAGATCAACGCGAACTGCCGCTCCTCGATCGTGAAGCGCCCAGCTTAGCTGCTCGTGGCGCCGGTGAAGTCACCATCGCGCTGGTGGGCAATCCCAACGCCGGTAAGACATCGGTCTTTAACCGGCTCACGGGCCTGCGGGCCAAGACGGCGAACTTCCCCGGGACGACGGTTGAACATCGCCGCGCCACCCTCGCCATCGACGAGCGGTGGACGACGCTCATCGATCTACCTGGCGTCTACAGCCTCCAGCCGAGTACGCCCGACGAACAGGTCGCCTGCGACGCCCTCGCAGGTCGGCTTCCCGGCGTTGCGCCGCCGGATCTGATTCTGCTGGTCGTAGATTCCACGAACCTGGAACGAAACCTGTTCCTGGCCAGCCAGGTCGTTGAATTGCACCGTCCGACGGTTGTAGCGCTGAATTTCTGCGACGTCGCCGAAAAGCAAGGCATCGAGGTCGACGTCGCCGAGCTGAGCGGGTGGCTGGGCTGTCCGGTCGTCAAAGTCTCGGCAAGGACCGGTCGCGGCATCGACGTCCTGCTAGCTACGATCGATCGCACCGTTCACGAGCAACTACGTCCGCGGATCCATCCGGAACTTGCGGCATGCGGCGCGTGCCATGGTTGCCCCCATTCAGCTCGCTTCGCCTGGGCGGAGCGGGTACGAACCGCGAGCGTCCGCGGCGAGGACCGCCGGCACGGACGCCTTACCGAGGCCGTCGACCGCGTGCTTACGCACCGCGTAGCGGGGCTGGCGTGCTTCGCGGCGGTGATGGCGCTGACGTTCCTGTTGATCTTCTGGGCCGCCACGTTCCCCATGGAACTGATCGATGGGCTGTTCGGCCTGGCGGGCGAAGTAGTCGGCCGATGGTTGCCGGCCGGTGATCTCAATAGTTTGCTTACGCACGGAGTCATCGGCGGCGTCGGCGGGATGCTCGTCTTTCTGCCGCAAATTTGCCTATTGTTTTTCATGTTGGCGCTGCTGGAGGACTCCGGCTACATGGCCCGGGCGGCATTCGTGATGGATCGCCTGATGCACCGCGTCGGGCTGCCCGGAAAGGCCTTCGTGCCGCTGCTGTCGGCCCATGCCTGCGCCATTCCAGCGATCATGTCGACCCGGGTGATCGAAGACCGCCGCGACCGGTTGGCGACGATCATGGTCATCCCACTGTTGACCTGTTCGGCCCGAATACCGGTCTATGCAATGGTGACCGCCCTGCTCTTCCCCGCTGCGCCGCTGAAGGCGGCGGCCCTGTTCTGTGGGGCTTACGGGCTGGGGATTGCCGCGGCGCTAGCGATGGCCTGGCTCTTCAAACGTACGCTGCTGAAAGGGCCCGTTCGTCCGCTGGTGATCGAGCTGCCGAATTACCGGATGCCTTCGCTGCGCAATGCGCTGCTGTTGACATTCGATCGCGCCATGGCGTTCGTGAAGACGGCCGGCACGACGATCCTGGCCATTTCGCTGGTACTGTGGGCGCTGGCGAACTACCCCAACACGCCGCCGCACCGCTTGCCCGCCGACGTCCAGACGCGGGTAACCGAACTGACCGCAGCGGGGGATGAAGCAGGGGCTCGGCATCTGCTGGAGCAGGCGTCGCTGGAGCGCTCGTTTGCCGGACGGCTCGGACGACGAATTCAGCCGCTGTTTGACCCGCTGGGGTTCGACTGGAAGATGAGCGTCGGCGTGCTCACCTCGTTTGCCGCCCGAGAAGTGATCGTCTCATCCACGGCCGTACTATACGGGCTAGGCTCTGAGGGAGCGGACCAGGGGGTCGATTCGCTGCTCGACTCGCTCCGCACGGCGCGCAGGCCAGACGGCACGCCGGTCTTCACCACGGCGACCGGGCTCAGCTTGCTTGTGTTCTACGTGCTGGCGATGCAATGTTTGCCGACGCAGGCCATCACGCGTCGCGAGACGGGCGCCTGGAAATGGCCGCTAGTACAACTGGCTTACATGACGGCGCTGGCCTACCTCGCGGCGATGGCGACCTATCAGGCGGCCAGCGCCCTGACCTGACTAGTTGATTCTGTCGCCGCTAGAGCCATTCGCCGGCGCTTCTGTAGCCCTTTCGTCGCCGCCTAAGCGGAGGCTACTTCTATGGTCGCCGCCAGCGGATAGTCGCCAGCCGTTCGTCAGGCTTGATTCATCAGCGATGCCGTCATCGGCGCTTGAACCGAGTGGGAGGCGGCGCCGATCGATGGATTGCCGTGCGAGGATGTCGCGCCGATGCCGTGCGGCTTGCCCTTCTCGCCATATCGAGCAGCCCCTCCTACAATGGCGTTATGCGCATTTATCTTGATAACGCCGCCACGAGTTGGCCGAAGCCGGAAGTTGTATATAACGCCTTAGACAAGTATCAGCGCGAGGTCGGCGCCGCCGCGGGGCGCGGCGGATATCGCGATGCGATCGAAGCCCAGCGGGTCGTCGCCGCGGCCCGGCGCGAGGTCGCCGGGCTGATCGGCGCCGCTGATCCCAATCGCATCGTCTTTGGCGGGAACTGCTCCGACGCGCTTAACCTGTCGATCCACGGCGTGTTGCGGCCCGGGGATCATGTCGTCGCGACGGTGTGCGACCACAACTCAGTCCTGCGCCCGCTGGCAGAACAAACCCGCACTCGCGACGTGGCGGTCACCTACGTTGGCTGCGACGGCGGTGGCTATGTCGATCCCGATGACGTACGGCGGGCTATCCGCCCCCAGACGCTCCTGGTCATCGTGACCCACGGTTCCAACGTCACCGGGGCGATTCAGCCGCTGGCAGAGATCGCCGCCGTGGCCAAAACGGCAGGCGTGCTGGTGATGGTCGACGCCGCCCAGTCGGTCGGCCATGTTGCGGTGGCCGTCGAGAAGCTGGGCGTCGACCTGTTGGCGGCGGCTGGCCACAAGGGGCCGCTCGGTCCGTCGGGCACCGGCTTTTTGTACGTGGCGCCGGGCGTGGAGAACCAATTGCGGCCGATCCGGCAGGGTGGCACTGGGATTGAAAGCCAGCTCGACCGCATGCCCGACGAGCTGCCCACCCGGTACGAGGCTGGCAGTTTGAACGCACCTGCTCTGGCTGGGCTTGCAGCCGGCGTAAAGTACTTGCGCGAGCGCACTGTCGGCGAAGTGGCCGCGCACGAGGCGATGATCATCAATCGGCTGTGCGACGGCCTCCGCACCATCGCCGGCGTGCGGGTATACGGTCCGGCGCCAGGCCAGCCGCGCGGGCCGGTTGTCAGCTTCAGCGTCGCGGAATATGATCCGCAGGAGTTCGCGGCGGCGCTCGACTCGTCGTGCGGCATTCAATGCCGTGCGGGTTTGCACTGTGCGCCGCGCATGCACGAGGCCCTGGGAACAACCGCACTCGGCGGCGCCGTGCGGATGAGCCCCGGCTGGTCGACGAGCCCTGCGGACATCGATCGGACGCTCGAGGCGGTAGCCGCAATTGCAGGGGCCTGAATTGCAGTCGAAGGGCCAGTTCCCTGGATGGGCCCGCAAGATCGAAGTCCGTCGGCGGCAAGCGCATCCCGTCCGAATTTGTACAGCGCGCGGGTTGGTTAGGTGTACGGGTTTCGCCTGAACGTGTAGGAGGCCATCATGCCAAACAGTCAGCCGCCTGCTTCCCGCCCGGCGCAATCGCCCTGGTATGCTGACGGCCTGCAATTCACCTGCACCGGCTGCGGTGATTGCTGCACCGGCGCTCCGGGGTACGTATGGGTGAACGCACAGGAAATCGAGGCGCTAGCAGCGCGTCTAGCGTTGCCGGTAGAGGTCTTCGAGAAGAAATACGTACGACAGATTGGCGTCCGGCGCTCGCTCGCTGAGCGGAAAAACTACGACTGCGTATTCCTCGACGACCAACGTCGTTGCACGGTCTATGAGGACCGCCCCCGTCAGTGCCGGACGTGGCCCTTTTGGGACTCCAATCTGAAGACCCCTGCCGCCTGGGAAGCTGCCTGTGCCGCCTGTCCGGGCAGCGGCCAGGGCCAGCTTTACACCCTGGAGGCGATCAGCGAGCAGGCTGCCGCCATTCGCATCTAGGCCCGGCGGCCGCGGCTCGCGCGCCGCCATGCCAGCACCGACGGTGCGTTTTCTAACGATTTTTCCGATGGGCTAAAGAATCGGGTCCCGGGCCTCCGATACCTCATCCAGTTACTTATCCCCGGCTATAGTCGGCGCGGCCATGGCCACGCTGGCGAGGCGGGTCCGCGGCGTTTATAGGTCGCGGAATCGATCTTTGACAACTCATGTCGCTATCGCTGTTCGCCGCTGTCGGCGCCCTGTTGCCCGGCGACGAGCATCGAGGACTTACGAAAAATCTAGAGGCCCACGACTGGACTAGCTTCCTTGACTGTAGTGCTTATGCCAATTACACTTGGAGCGAGTGACCACCCTTCGTTTGCTCGGTCGCTGCACGCCGAAAGGCAGCCGAAGACCTTGTCATAGGGGACCTCGTCGTGACCAAGAAAGAAATCGTGAAGACGATCTCCGATGAGATTGGCCTCACGCAATTGAAGACCAAAGAGATCGTCCAAAAGACCTTCGACGCGATTGTGGAAACGCTGGTCGAAGACCACCGGATTGAGCTGCGGAACTTCGGCGTGTTTGAAGTGAAGCGCCGGGCTGCTCGCAAGGCCCGCAATCCCCGCACCGGCGAGAAAGTCTTTGTCCCGGAAAAGTTTGTGGTGACCTTTAAGCCGGGCAAGGAAATGGAAGAGCGGGTGCGGGAGCTGGAACGGCGGGCCAATGAGGCCGCCCGCCAGCAGGTCATGCAGGAAAACGCCCAGTTGCAGACCAATCACCAACCGACGGCCGCCCCGCCTCCGGCGCCGAGCGCTTTTACCGCTTCGGCCGATTTCGAGGCGACCTCCGACTAACATCTGCCGCGACGGGCTGGAGCGCCATGCAAGCGTGCTCGCCCTCGACGCAAGTAGCTGTGCTCGCTAGGATTAGCAGCCCTTATCGAATCACCGGCGCGCTACGACGGCCGCCAGCAAGTCAGCAGTATGCCCACGACGCACTCATCTGGTGTAGCAATCGGGAGTCATTCTTGCGCGGCCCCTCGCGGGCAGCGCCGGAACGCCATCCTGCCGTAAGCGTAAATACATGGATCGTGAAGCGTTACGCTCATGCCCGCGCAGGCGAGCGCGGCGCGCGACGTTGGCAGCTCAAGGAGGAGCTACGCACATGCGCAACTGGCTCATTACTACCGCGCTACTCTGCATGCTGGCGCCCAGCGCCGGCTGCCTGATACCCATCTACTCGGGCGATCCGGCACGGCGGGCGCAAGAGCTGTTCTATACGTCCGAGAACCTGCGGCTGTTGCTGGACGAATGGGAGCGGATCTGGTTCCTCGATCAGCCCAGCCACATGACGCCGCATAGCGTCCACGGCGGCATTATTTGATCGACGTACGACGCCAGGGCGGCCGTCCGCCGCCGCGGCGGGGCCGTGCGATATCACTTCCGGCGTGCGCAGGGCAGTTCGTGGCCTTGCGTACGCCGCTTGCTTGCGCGGGTTGCGAGGCAGAAAGAATCCTGTCATGTTCAGCATGGCTATAGGACGCTTGCTGACCGGTCGGACTGGACTTTGCGAAGTCCGCCGGCACTCGTAGGCGTGCAAACTCGCGAGCCTCGAACAACGTACTGTGGCGCGGCTATGTGACGCCTACGACGCGCCGTCTAGCGCATGCCTGTAAACCCGCAATTGCCACGCCCTTCCGATTCGCGCGCTGCTGGGGCGATCGACTTGCGCGTGCAGCTCGGCCGGCTTACGCTGCCCAATCCGATTCTCGTGGCCTCGGGCACGTTCGGCTACGCTCGAGAAATGCAGCAACTGGTCGACCTCTCCCGCCTGGGCGGCATACTGCCCAAAACCGTCACCCGCGAGCCGCGGGCTGGAAATCCGCCCTGGCGAACGGTCGAAACGCCCTCCGGCATGCTCAATTCCATCGGTCTCGATAACGACGGGATCGACGCCTTCGTCGCCGGCCATCTGCCGTATCTTGCCTCGGTGGGGGCGCCGATCATCGTCAGCATCGCCGGGCGCACGGCCGAAGAATTCGTCGAAATGTCGGCGTTGCTGGGCGGCACGAGCGGCCCGGCGGCGATCGAGCTGAACATTTCCTGCCCGAACGTTAGCGGCGGCGTCGATTTCGGCGCCAACCCGGCAATGTGCGAGCGGTTGGTCGGCCAGTGTCGGGCAGCTTGCCAGTTGCCGATTGTCGCCAAGTTAACGCCCAACGTCACCAGCATCGCCGAGGTCGCCAAGGCGGCCGAAGCGGGCGGCGCCGACGCCATTTCGCTGATCAACACCTGCCAGGCCATGGCGGTTGACTGGCGCCGGCGCCGGCCGATCTTGGGCAACGTCATCGGCGGCCTGAGCGGCCCGGCGATTAAGCCCATCGCGCTACGGTGCGTATTCCAGGCGGCGCGGGCCGTAAAGACGCCGTTGGTGGGGATCGGCGGCATCGCGACGATCGACGACGTGATGGAGTTCCTCGTGGCCGGGGCGTCGGCGGTTCAACTGGGGACGGTGAACTTCTACAATCCAACGGTGTCGATGACGGTGCTCGACGCCCTGCCCGACGCCCTGGCGACGCTGGGGGCCACGAGTGTCGGCGAAGTTGTCGGCACGCTGCAGGCGCCCGCGGCTTGAACCCCAGAGCGTCGGGCCGCTGGTGCGACTGCCGGGCGTCTTGGCGACAAAGAATCGTCAGTCGCAAAACGCTTCCGACCCTGTGCGCGCCCCGACTAAACTTAATCCCGAACACTGCCCCAATAGCCTACATGCGCGTCCTCAGCGGCATTCAACCGACCGGGCCCTTTCACTGGGGCAATTACTTCGGCGCCATCCGGCAGTATATCGAGCTGCAGGATCAAGCGGCCGAGGCGTATTACTTCATCGCGAACCTGCATGCGCTGACGTCGGTGCGCGACCCTGAGGCGCTGCGTCAGTACACGCTTAACGGGGCCATCGATCTGCTCGCCCTCGGCCTCGATCCCAACAAGGCCGTGTTGTTCGTCCAGTCGGACGTGCCCGAAGTGAGCGAGCTATGCTGGCTGCTGCTCACCGGCACGCCGATGGGGCTGCTCGAGCGGTGCGTGAGCTATAAGGACAAGCTCGCCAAGGGGCTGAAGGCCGACGCCGGGCTGTTCACCTATCCTGTGCTGCAAGCGGCCGACATCCTGGCCTACGACGCCAACCTGGTGCCGGTGGGCGAGGATCAGGTTCAGCACATTGAAGTCTGCCGGGACATTGCCGGCAGCTTCAACCACCATTACGGCGAGACGTTCGTCCTGCCGAAGGCGAAGATTCTGGACGCCTCGGCCCGCGTCCCCGGCACCGACGGGGAAAAGATGTCGAAGAGCTACGGCAATACGCTGGCCGTGTTCGACGACGTGAAGGCGCAGCGGAAACAGATTATGCGGATCACGACCGACAGCCGGCCGATGGACCAGCCGAAAGAGCCCGATGGAGACGTCCTGTTCGATCTTTACAGGCTTGTAGCGAGCGAGTCCCAGGCAGCCGAGATGGCTGCGCTATACCGCCGCGGCGGATTTGGCTACGGCGACGTAAAGAAAGCGCTAGCCGATGCGGCGGAAGCGTTTTTCGCCCTGTCGCGCGAACGTCGCTCCGATTGGGTGAAGCGGCCGGACGACGTACGCGACGTCCTCAAGGCCGGCGCTGACAAGGCGCGCGCCAAGGCCGCGGCGACGCTCGCCCGGGCCCAGGCCGCGTGCGGCGTAAAGGGCTACTGACATGGGGGCGCGGATTCTCGGCATTGGGGCCGACGTCATCGAGTGCCTGCGGATCGCGCAAATGATCGAACGGCATGGCGAGCTGTTCATTCAGCGGGTCTACACCGACCACGAGATCGCCTACTGTTCCACAAAGAAGGCGGCCACCCAGCATTACGCTGGCCGCTGGGCAGCGAAGGAAGCAGTGCTCAAAGCGCTCGGCACCGGCTGGGTCCGCGGCATAAGTTGGCGGGACGTCGAGATTCGCCACAAGCCCGGGGGGGCGCCGACGGTGACGTTGCGCGGCGGGGCGCGCGAGGTGTTCGAACGTTCCGGCATTTCCGAGATGCACATCAGCATCTCGCACTGCCGGACCCATGCAATCGCGTACGCGATTGCCGAGGGGCCGGCGGATTAGACGCGACGATCCAGTTCCGACTCTGACTGGCAGCGATCTACAATATGTCCAATCTACGCGTCCCATGCCAACCATAGATGACATTGGGCCGTACAGGTTCTTTTTCTATTCCGCGGATGGAACGGATCCGCCGCATGTTCATACCCGGCGAGAACGTGCAACGGCGAAGTTCTGGCTGGATCCCGTTCGACTGTCGCGGTCGCGGGATTCGCCGATCACGAGTTGCGAAGCATTCAAAAGCTAATTGAAGACCATCGAGCCAGAATGCTGGAGTCCTGGAATGAGCACTTCGATAACTGAACGAGACGTGTTTGCCGAGTCCGTCCAGTTTTCCAACGACTCGATGACGATTCGCTTGGATGACGGACGGGCGCTATCCGTGCCACTGGCTTGGTATCCCAGGCTGCTGCATGGCGGAGATGCAGAGCGAAGCAACTATGAGCTAATTGGCGATGGAGAGGGAATTCACTGGCCGGATCTCGACGAAGACGTCAGCATTGAGGGTCTCCTGGCCGGAAGAAGATCTGCCGAGAGCGATGCGTCGCTCGCGCCCTGGCTCGCCAAGCGCGGACGAAGTTGAGCTCATGTAGCCCAAACCCTCCTCGGCGCCTTGTACTATTGCTTTCGCGCCTTCTTCGTGGCGCCCTTCTTCGGCGTTGCCTTCCTCTTTGTCGCCGCCTTTTTCGCGGCGACCTTCCTGCTTGCCTTCTTCTTCGGCGGTCCCTGCGCCGCCTTTTCGGCGAGCATCGCGACAGCTTCGTCGAAGGAGAGCTCCTCGACGCTCATTCCCTTGCGCAGCGAGACGTTGGTCTCGCCGTCGGTTACGTACGCGCCGTACCGGCCGTCAAGGATCTGAATCGGCTTCTCAGTCGCCGGCGACGGTTTGTCGAACACTCGCAGCGGCTCTCGTTTCGCCGCAGCGCCGCGCCCGCGGGTCTTCGGCTGGGCCAGCAGCTCTATCGCTTGCTGCTGGGTCACGTCCAGCGGCGAGACGCCGGCGGGGAGCGAACGGGTGTCATCGCCGCACTTCACATAGGGACCGAAACGTCCGTTGTGGGCCACGATCGATTTGCCGTTCTCTGGATGAGCGCCCAGCGTACGCGGCAGCGAAAGCAGCTTCAGCGCTGTCGCCAGGTCAATCTCCGACGGATTCATCCCTTTGAGCAGCGACGCATTCTGCGGCTTCTCTTCGTCCTCCGGCGTACCGCGCTGCACGTACGGCCCGAAGCGGCCGACCTTCAGGTAGACCGGTTTGCCGGTATCGGGGCAAACGCCCAGCGGATCCTCGCCCTGCTTCGCCTGGTCAAGAAGCTTCAGGGCCGTTTCCAGCGTCACTTCGTCCGGGGGCATCTCCTCGGGCAACGACGCCGTACGGTCGCCTTGCTCGACAAAAGGAGAATACCGACCCACCCGGACGTAAACTGCTTCGCCGCCAGGGGGCTTGCCGATCAGAATCCGACCGATGCGGGCCGGATCGATCTCGTCGATCTTATGTTCAAGCTGCTTCTTTAGTCCCGGGCGACCGTCGCCGAAGTAGAACCGCTCGAGGTAATTGACCGACTCCTGCTCGCCGCGGCTGATCGCGTCGAGGTCGTCCTCCATCTGGGCGGTGAATTGGTAATCGACCAGCGCGCCGAGATGTTCCTCCATCAATTGGACTACGGAAAAGGCCACCCAGGTCGGCACCAGGGCGTTTTGCTTCTTGAACACGTAATTGCGCGCGAGGATCGTATCGATGATCGACGCATAGGTGCTGGGCCGGCCGATGCCGCGCTCTTCGAGGGCCTTGGTGAGCGCCGCTTCGCTGAATCGGGCCGGCGGCTGCGTCGAGTGCTCCTTGGCCTCCAGCGACGTGCAATTCAACGGCTCGCCGATTTCGACGCTGGGCAGAATCCGCTCCTGGTCGGCAAGCTCCGCGCTGGGGTCATCCGAGCCTTCGACGTAGGCCCGCAGGTAGCCGGAGAAGTCGATGGTCTTGCCGCTCACCTGGAAGACGCAGCCCTCGCCTTCGATCGTGATCGAGATCCGCCTCCCGCGGGCGTCAGCCATCTGGCTGGCGATGGTGCGCTTCCAGATCATGTCGAACAGACGGAATTCGTCGCTGGAGAACTGCGAGCGCATCGCCTCGGGCAGTTCGAACGGATGGCCGGCGGGGCGAATCGCTTCGTGCGCCTCCTGGGCGTTCTTGACCTTGGATCGATACAGGCGGGCCTCGGCCGGCAGGACTTCTTTGCCATAATTCTCCGCGACCAGCCGCCGAGCGTCGTCAACCGCCACGGACGCCAGATTGGTCGAGTCGGTGCGCATATAGGTAATATGGCCATTCTCGTACAGGCTTTGGGCCACCTGCATGGTGCGTCGCGCCGTAAAGCCGAGTTTCCGGTTGGCTTCCTGCTGCAGCGTGCTGGTGGTAAACGGCGGATAGGGCCGCGTCGTATACGGCTTGTCTTCGACGCCCGCCACGCGGAACTGCCCGGAGCGGATGCGGGCGGCAAGCGCGTCGGCCGCGGGGCCGTCCAGCAGCATTAAGTCGGCGTTCTTCAACCTGCCGATGGAGGAGTCGAAATCCTTACCGGCGGGAATCCGCCGACCGTCGACCGAGACCAGCGTGGCCTCGAGCGTCTGGCGGTCGGTCTTGGCGAACAGCCCCAGCAAATCCCACCACGTCGCCGAGACGAAAGCCATTCGCTCCCGTTCGCGCTCGACGATCAGGCGGACCGCGACGCTCTGCACGCGCCCCGCCGAGAGCTTCGGCCGCACCTTGCGCCATAGCAGCGGCGAAACCTCGTAGCCGTACAAGCGGTCGACGATTCGCCGCGTCTCCTGGGCGCGGACGAGCCCCTCGTCCACCTGCCGCGGTCCCCGCAGCGCCTCTTCAATCGCATCCTTGGTGATCTCGTGAAACACCAGCCGATGGACGGGCACTTTGGGCTTGAGCAACTCCAACAGGTGCCAGCTAATCGCCTCCCCTTCGCGGTCCTCGTCGGTCGCGAGGTACAACGCGTTCGCGCCTTTGAGCTGATCCTTGAGGAGCTTGATCTGCTTCGTCTTGCCGGGAGGGACGACATAGATCGGCGTGAACCTGTCGTTGACGTTCACGCCCAGGTTCGCCCAGGGCTCGCCCTTGTATTCGGCGGGCACTTGCTTAGCGCCTTGGGGCAAGTCGCGGACGTGGCCGATGCTGGCCTCGACGCGGAAGTTCTTGCCCAGGTATTTGCCGATCGTTTTCGCCTTAGCAGGCGATTCGACGATCACCAGGGCCTGGCCGCCGTCAGCCGCAGAGGTAGGTTTCTTCTTTGCCATCGACAGTTACTTCGTGATGCAACGCCTTTTGGTTCCGCCGGGATCCTCGTCGCTGGCGGAGTGGAGTTACAGGGCCATACTCGCCGTCACAGGATGCGTCGTGCGTCTCTTCCTCAGCCTTGCCGCCGCGCGGCGGACTTGTTCTGTCTCGCAAAGGGCCCTCGCTGGCGCTGCGGAGCCTTCGCAAATCTATTCACTCGGCCCATGGGGCCGATGCGTTGACTCAACCGGCAACGCCCCGGCCATTATTCGTCGAACCACTGGCAGCGAGTCAACAAACTTTCACCACCCGGCACTAACGGCCCATCCGGTACATGCGACAACTGCGCCGCGTTCGGCACGACCGCAGCGGCGCCCTGGGACGGGGCGCTTGGCGTTCCGCGTCCGGCCCGGCCAGGGAGGGCGCGAAAAGCCGCAAACTGCGTTCGAGACCGTTCTCTCCAGCCGGCGGGAAACGCGGCGCTCTGCAAAGCCGCCGCGCCCCGGTCACACCCCCTTTGCCGCGACCCGATGATTGGCGATACTTCCTTATTGGGATTGCGTTTACGTCGATTCCCAATAAAATTTCACGTTCTTCATCGCGCCGCTTAGCTGGTCAATCATTACTTCTCAGCACCGCGGCGTGTCAAGTCACCGGCGGAACGCTGTTGGCCTCGGCGGCAGCTTTCAGCCCGACCGACGCTGCCCGCCCTGGCCGAAGCCGATGGCTGGCAGCCACACGTATTCAGGACGGTTACATGGCAAGTCCCTTCCGGTACTTTCGCAAGCACACCAAGGCGTTTATGGCGGTAGCGGCTGTGCTGGCCATTTTTATTTTCGTCGTCGGCGACTCTCTGATGGGCGGCCGCAATAGCGGCTATAACGGCCGGCCCAGCGGTGCAACCGTCGCGACATGGAACGGCGGTTCGCTAACCGAGTACGACCTGGCCACGCTTACGCAGCACCGTCGAATTGTCGACGAATTCCTCCGCCGGCTGTTCGTCCAGGGGGGCGGGACGTCGCTGCAATACGATTTTCCGCAAAATATTCCACAGCTTTTCCTCCGCGGCGACCAGGAAATTGAGAGCCAGGTGGTGGAGACGGAAGTTTTAGCCGACTTGGCGGATAAGGCGGGCATCACCGTCAGCGATCAAATGATCAATCGCTACCTTGAGGAGGTGGGACTGAACAAAGTCGGCGGCGATCAGATTCTGTCCATCTTCAACAACTTGGGGAATTCGCGCCAAACCGAGGCCATTGTCTTCGCCACGCTTCGCAAGCTGCTGGCCGCCGATTTTTACCGCCGGACCTATGCCGATGCCGCATTCGTCGTGCTTCCCCAGCAAAAGTGGGAGGACTGGCGAAAAGTCAATGAGCGCATCGCCCTGCAGGTGGCGTCCATTCCAGCCGAGAAGTTTCTGGACAAAGTGCCTGCCCCGACCGAGGCGCAACTGCAGGCCTTTTACAACGACTACAAGGACTTTGATCCGGATCTGATGGAAAACGTCGGCGGCCGCGAGCTTCCCTCGCCCCGCCCCGGGTTTGCCGTGCCCCACCGGGTCAAGTTGCAGTATCTGCTGGGCGCCGTAGACGCCAAGGCCCAGCAGCTTCTCGACTCGGTGACCGACGCCGAAATTGCCGCGTACTACCAGGAGCACAAAGAAGACTTCTTGAAGATGGACTTCCCGGCCGAAGCGCCCGCGGCAAGCGACAGCGGCGGCGCAAAGCCAGCGGAGGACGCTTCGGGCAGCAATGCCCCCGCCGGGGCGGCGGCCCCCACTACGGAAGCCGCCCCGTCGGATGGGGCCACGCCGCCCGCCGATTCGCCGGCGGGGTCCCCGCCGCCCGAAGCCGCCTTAGAGGGTCCTGAGGTCTCAAGCGCCCCGGATTCGGCGTCAACGCCAGCGTCTGCCGCAGGTGACGCGCAGCCGCCTGAAGCGAGCGCTGAGACGGGGACGCCGGACGAGTCGCCGGCTCCCGCTCCTTCTGCGGCGACTGATTCGCCGTCGCCAGCCACGGAAGAGCCGGCCGCCGACCCGCCCGCGGCGGATGCAGGGACCGACGAAGGCGCCGACGAAAGTTCGAACCTAAGCCCGCCCAGCCCGTTCCGTCTGGCAGCGTTTCAAGAAGAAGCGACCGAGCCGGCTACCGAAACTGCCGCCGATGAATCGGCGGCCGCTGCTGACGCCGACCCGGCGCAAGCACCGGCCAGCGCGGCGAGCAGCGACGTCCCCGCCGCTGAAGGACGGCCCCAAGCCACAGAGCCAGCCGCCGAAAGCGCTTCGGCGCCAGCCCCGGACGATGCGGCAGCGACAGGCAGTGAGCCGGCGGCGGCGGACGAATCGGCGCCGCCAAGCTCCGGCCAGCCGGCAGCGGCCGATTCCGCCGAAAGGGCGGCGACCCAGTACGAGCCGCTGGAAAAGGTTCGCGATGAAATCCGCCAAGTTCTGGCTCGCAAAAAGGCGGAAGAACAACTCGGCCGGATTTTAGCCGAGGCTACCACGCTGCTGGAGGGAGAGTACAACCAGTACGGCATACGCGTCGCCGAGACAAAGGCCGCCGACCAGCCGCCGCCGACGCCCCCGGAACGCCTCACAAACCTCGATTGGCTGGCGAAGCAGAACAATTTGACGTTCGAAAAGACGACCGCGCTGACGGCCCGCGAACTATTTGACACTGCGATTGGCAAGGCGGGCGACGCTGACAGTTTGCGGCGTAGCGTAACGCAGGAGGCCTTTACGTCGCTGGCTCTGTACCAGCCCTTTTTGGCGAAGGACATGGACGGCAATTACTACCTGGTGCAAAAGATCGAGGACGCCCCCCATCGCATTCCGGAACGCAAGGAGGTCCGCGATCAGGTCGCTGAAGCTTGGAAGCGCGAGCAGGCGGCGAAGCTGGCCGAAGCCGAAGCAAAGAAGCTGGCGGAGGAGATCTCCAAATCTAGCGCGCCGTTCGATCAGTTTTTCTTTGCCGATCGCGGCTATCCGGTCGTGAATCAGACGCAGTTCTTCAGTTGGCGCAGCTATCCGCCTACGGGCGCCGGCATGGGGCGTCCCCCTGGGCTCAGCGACGTTCCGGAGCTGAAGAACGTCGGCCCGCAATTCATGGAAACGGCCTTCTCGCTCGAAGGCAACGAGACAAAGGCCGTAATGAACTACGACAACTCGGTAGCCTATGTCATCCGCCTGGCGCGGCGGCAGTGGAGCCCCGAAGAGCTGCGCCAGCTATTCTTGGAAGAGCAAGCCGGTTGGCCGGGACAGCTCGACATGCTGCTCGAGCATTACTCGCGATTCAGCAGTGCCGTCGAGCAAGAGATGCTGCAAGAGCGGGCAGACTTCAAGTGGGACGCAGATTTTCTCGCCCGGCGGCAAAAGGAGCGGGCCGAGCGCGGCGCGTAAACGAGCGGCTCGTAAATGAGGAGTCAGCCCGGCCGGGCGAACACTTCACCTTAGGAGACCTTCCTCGCCGCGTAGGGCATGTCGGCGGCATTCGCGCCAGAGTGGCTCGAATCTACAGGCCATTCCGCTCACCTCGCGCCTACGTCCGCTGAGGTTTCAGCACCACCACGCCCAGCGGCGGCAGCGTCATCTGCACCGAGAAGGGCCGGCCGTGGCTTTCGCTGGCCTCGGCCATAACGCCGGGGAAGTTACCGACGTTGCTGCCGCCGTAGAACTGGGAATCGGAGTTGAACACCTCCTGATACCAGCCGCCCGCGGGCATGCCAAGTCGGTAATTCTGACGCACGACAGGCGTGAAGTTGACGGCCACAGCCAGAAAGTCCGCAGGGTCTTCGGCGCGGCGGATATACGCCAGGATGCTGTCGGAGTAATTGTGGCAGTCGATCCACTCGAAGCCGGTGTACTCGAAGTCGACCTGATGCAGCGACGCTTCGCGGCGATAGAGGGCGTTGAGGTCGGCGACCATCTTCTGCACGCCTTGGTGGGCGTCCCACTGCAGCAGATCCCACTGCAGCTCGTGGTCGTGGTTCCATTCGCTCCACTGGGCGATCTCGCCCCCCATGAAGAGCAGTTTCTTGCCGGGATGCGTCCACATGTAGCTGTAGAGCAGGCGCAGATTGGCGAACCGCTGCCAGAGGTCGCCGGGCATCTGGTCGAGCATCGAACCTTTGCCGTGGACGACTTCGTCGTGCGAGAAGGGTAGAACGAAGTTCTCCGTGAAGGCGTAGATCAGGGAGAACGTCAGCTCGTCGTGATGATACTGGCGATGAATCGGTTCGTGCCGCATGTAGCGGAGCGTGTCGTTCATCCAGCCCATATTCCATTTGAGACTGAAGCCCAGGCCGCCGAGATAGGTGGGCCGAGAGACGCCGCCCCAGGCGGTTGATTCTTCGGCGACGGTCAACGTGCCAGGAAACTGGAGGTGAACCTGCTCATTGAACTCTTTGAGGAACGAGATGGCCTCGAGGTTCTCGCGGCCGCCGTACATGTTGGGGATCCACTCGCCGTCGTTGCGGCTGTAGTCGAGATACAGCATCGAGGCGACGGCGTCGACGCGCAAGCCGTCGATGTGATACTTGTCCAGCCAGAACAGCGCATTGGACGTCAGGAAATTCCGCACCTCGTTGCGGCCGTAATTGAAGACCTTGGTGCCCCAGTCGGGGTGTTCGCCCTGTCGCGGGTCGGCGTGCTCGTACAAGGCCGTGCCGTCGAAATGGGCCAGCCCGTGGCCGTCTTTGGGGAAGTGGGCGGGCACCCAGTCGATGAGGACGCCGATATGGTGCTGATGGCAATAATCGACGAAGTACATGAAGTCTTCCGGGGCGCCGTAACGGCTGGTCGCCGCGTAATAGCCGACCGTCTGATAGCCCCAACTGCCGGTGAACGGGTGCTCGCTGACTGGCATCAGCTCGATATGGGTGAATCCCATGTTCTGGCAGTAGTCGACGAGTTGATGCGCGATCTCGCGGTAGTTCATCCATGAGTAGCCGCGGTTATGGTCCTTCTTCCAACTGCCGAGGTGCACCTCGTAGATGGACATGGGGGCGCTGAGGGCGTTGGCCTTTTCGCGATTGGCCATCCAGTCGCCGTCGTTCCACTGATACTCGAGCGTTGTAACGATGTTCGCCGTCTTGGGAGGCAACTCGGCGGCGAACCCGTACGGATCGCACTTCTCGAGCACCTGTCCGCCGCGAGCCTTCACCGAGAACTTGTACAACTCGCCTGGCTTCAAATCGGGGATGAACAGCTCCCAGACGCCGTTGGGAATGTGTTTCCGCATCGCATGCTTGCGGCGGTCCCAGTCGTTGAACGAGCCAATGACGCTGACGCTTTCGGCATTGGGCGCCCACACAGCGAAGTTCACGCCGCGCACGCCCCCAATCTCGCGGACATGGGCGCCCAGCTTCTGATAGCTTTGCCAATGCCGCCCCTCGCCCAGCAAATGCAGGTCGTAACCCGACAGCAACGGGGGAAAGGCGTACGGATCATGCAGCGTAACCTGACGCCCCGAGGCGTCGATCGCGCGAAACTGGTAGGTCCGCCCTTCGTTCACGTTGTGAATCTCCGGCCCGCAGATCGCCTCGAAGAGCCCCGCGGGGTGAATACGCCGCATGGGCTTGGCTTGGCCTTCGCGGGGGTCCACCAGCCACACCTGTTGCGACTGCGGCAGGTAAGCCCGCACGGCAAGCGCGCGGCGGCCATTTTGTTCAATCTCGTGCGGTCCCAGCACCTCGAAAGGGTTTTCGTGATAGCCGTAAATGACCGGATTGATAGCACTGACGTCAACGAGAGATCGCACGGCGGTCTATCCTCTGTACTGTTGTACTAAAATGCGGGCCCGCTAGCGGGCGGAAATCTGCAAATCAGGCTGCTCGTTTGGTAGGCGCCGAAGGCGGGCAAAGCCATCACCGCGGTTCGGCACGACCGGAAGGTTGCGGGCGAGGCGGCGGGCGTCAACATCGCCGCCGCGGGAGGGACGATCTAGGCATTCTCGCGACTAACCAGCCGCCAAACCGGCCGGTCGGAAGGCGTCTCGCAACGTGGCCGCAGCCAAGCCGGCCTGGCGAATCCGCCGTTTCGCGGCCGCTGCCAGCCCCCGGCCCGCGTGCTGTTGCGGCGGGTGATAATTCACCGCGGCATCGAGGGCAGTTTCCGGGCCAAATTGCCAGAGCCGGCAGTCAACCTGGTGGAATTGCAGCGCCCGGTCGACGCGCCGCCAAAGATCGTGGTCGCGAACCGGCACAATCCGACCGAACCGCTCCCAGTGCCAGCCGTTGCTACGCCAGTCGGTCAGCCCCCGCTTCAGCCCTCGGCCGACGTATCGGCTCTTGGTTACGAGGGTAACTTTAGCGGGTTGATCGAGCGCCTCAAGCCCCCGGACCAGGGCGAGCAGTTCGAGTCGCTCCGGGCATTCGACGTCTTCGACGTCGCTGGCGGAAAAGCTCTCGCCGGTCGCGACGTTCTCCAAGACGAAACGCCAGGCGCCGCCCCGGAGATCGTCGATTGTGCCTTCGGAGAATAACAAATAGTGGACTGCTGCCGCGGTCTTCATGAAGTCGCGCCGATGCGAGGCGCCCCGGGGAAAAGGCGTCTCAACAGAGGGGTTAGCCACGGCAAGGGAGCGTCCATGGGCCGCGACCGACTGTCCGTCGCACCGACTCGCATCCATAGCGAATCAGACCGTAGCCACGGGCACGATCCAGAGACCGATATCGGCCAACTCTACGCAACCACTCCAGCTTAACAGGCGAAAAACAAGAATGCCGGCCCCCGCAGGGCGAGATCAACGGCGCGCCAAGCGCCGAGGGAACTAAGGCGTCGCTTGTTCGCTGCGCAGTCTAGCGATCCGTTCGCCGCCGCAGCGCATGTTGCTGATTAACCAGCTCCGCCAGCCGCTGGCGATCATTCAGCGAGGCCTGTCCGTCGAGCACCGCCCACGTCAACCGGTTGATTTCCTGTTCGGTCGACTCGTCGTAAAGCGGACGGCGCGCCATCATTACGCCCCGCTCAGGCCCGTGGGCCGCGAAATGCGGTTCGGGGACGTTTCCCCGGCTTAACGACTCGGCTTCTTGGATCATGGTCTGAAACCCCTACTGGGCTGTCCGGGCAGCGTACAACCCCAAAAGCTCGACACAGAATTGGTCGAAGCGGTTCACATCCATGCTGTCGCCACAGGAAAAGCGCCGAAGCATTTGGCAATTTACGTGCCAAGCATGAAAAAGGTTCGCCCCTTTTCGCCCGGAAGTCCCGGCTGACGACCTAAAACGTGGAGGCGTTTCCGCTTGGAACCGCCAAAATGCTTCGCCCGGAGGCGGCGCGCGACCGCCTGCGGCCTGGAGGCTCGCCTGCCGAACCGGCGAACATGCACGTGGCGAGAGCAGAAGTGGTTCCGGGCAAGCCTATGCAGGCTTTACAAACACGACGGCGTTTTCGCCAAAGAACGTCTTTCGAGATTCGCGAAATTCGGCCGCCGAGCGTCGCGGAAGCCCGATTATTATTTCACCCGGCCATTTCACCGCTAAGGCCCGCCGTTGGTTGCGATCAGGTCGCCAGGTCGACTGCTTCAGCCAACAGATCCAGCAGACCCGGTAAAGTTCGCAAATCGCCCGCGATGCGCGGGTGTGCAAATAGTCGCACCCGCTTTACATAGTCGTCGAACTGTTCACGGGCCAGCGTCTTGACCACGGGAGAGACCTCGCCCAGCCGCCGGTAGCAACCGTCGTTGGCATAGAAGACGTCGAGCTGGAACTCGACTTCGAGTTTGGTTGGCGGGGCGTCGAACAAAACCTCGTGCGGCGCCACGATGCGCGACAAGGCGCTGCTGGCAATATTCGCAAAGTGCTCCGCACAACGAATGAGCCAGGGATAGGGCTTGCGCGCCAATCGCTGATAGAGCACCGGATGCTCGAACAGGCTGCACTGGCAGACCCGCTTGTACAATCGCCGCGCCGGACCAAATAGCCCATCCAGCAGTTCCGCGGCCGGTCCGTCGCCGGCGGCTCGGCGCATGGCGTCGATCATCGGCTGTTCGGCGAGTCGGAACAAGGAGTCTACGTCCAAGTGGCCGTGCAACAAGTAGAACGCCCGCTGGAGCATGGCCGTGGCGCTGCGCACCGCATGATGCCAATAGACTTCGCTGAACATCACATAGCGGGCGAACACCATCATCTCGGCGGCGGTTTTGCCCTTGGCGGTAATGGCCAGCCGGTCGCCGGCCTCGTTGAGGCACAGGCTCTGTATCAGCCGCGGTTGATCGAAGTTGCGTCCATAGGGCACGCCGGCGTGCAGGCTGTCGCGCATGAGGTAATCCATCTTGTCGACGTCGATCGGCCCGGAGAGCATGCTGCGTAGCAGCCGCCCGCAGCGGTCTGCCGGCTTGCCGCTGAGCATTTCGATCACGTCGCGCGGCCGCAGGCGCCACTCGTCGCGCAACAAGTCGGCCAACTCGCCTTCCAGCAAGAAGCTGTTGGCGAACAGCTCATGGCTTGGGACTTGCCGAAGATTGACGTCTTCAATCGGATGGCAAAACGGCCAGTGCCCCAGGTCGTGCAACAACGCCGCCGCTACAAAGCGCTCGGCCGCCTCAGGAGGCACGGCGGCGGCGAATCGCGGATCGTCTGCCAGGCGGTCGAGGTACAGCAGCGCCATCCGATAGACGCCCAGGGAGTGTTCGTGCCGCGTATGGTTGGCCGCCGGGTAGACGAGGCTTACCAATCCCAATTGGCTGATGTGCGCCAGTCGGCGAAATTCCGGGGCGTCGATGAGGGCCCGCACCCGCGGCGTGAGCGGCACGTCGATCTCCGGCGGAATGCGGACCAGATGCCGGCTGGAGCGCATCGCCGCAAGTTCGGGAATGTCACGCAGCGCAGACAATAACGATTACCTGCCAGGAATGCGGACGGGCCCGGGCGGCCTGGCCGCGACCATGCCGGGCAGCACGTACAGCCCCATAATCATGCGCAGCAGCACCGTCGCGGCGAGATATAGGGCAAAATGAAAGAAGGCGGTCAGCGGATCCAGGTCAAAGCAGACGACGGCGGCGCCGGTGCCGATGCCGATCATCACGGCCAGAAGAATCCCCATTTGGTAAAGCTCAAGACCGTCGATTGAATAGGCCTCGCTGCCAAAGATCTGGTAGCCCAGATACCAGTAGAGTCCCCACAGCGCTGCGTAGACCAGGCCGCACGCCAGGCAGCGAACCAGCAGTTCGACGCCGCGATAGGGTTCCAGCTCATCATCCCGCAGAAAGAAATACCCGGCATACGCCAACGGCGGGCCCAAGAGAACGGCCCCGATCGCGATCAGCGGAGTCCACCATCCGGCCGACTCGATCTGCTCGCGACTATTGCCCAGCAAGAAGGCGATAGCAGCCGTCAATACGACTGCTCCGCCCACGACCAGCGCCGCATTGAGCCGAAACTTCGTCTCCTTGCGCTTAAGCGGCTTCAGGACGTTCCGCCCCGCCGCGTTCTTGGCCCCTGGCTCGGGCTCGGGAGCGTGGATGACGACTTCGTCTTCCAGCTTGGGAATCGTGATTGGCCCCTTGCACTTGGGGCAGGCCCCGGTTTTGCCGGCATGTTGATCGCCGACCGTGAATCGAGTGCGGCAGCCGGGGCAGGTCACGTTGATGGGCATACAAGAGCTAACTCGACCGAGCGCGGGCTATGTCCGCGGGGGATGTTGACGGCTAAACCCTCAGTTTCAACTGCCCGCCGCGAGCCGTCAACAACCTTGAGAACGGGCCGCATAAGCGGCCCGTCTGAGCGGACCCGTCGCCGGTCGACTAGATCGATTCCTTGAGATCGTCCTCATTGACCATGGAGAACCCCTTGGCGTTGAGGGTGTCCATGGCGATCTCAATATTGTCGACCATCAGCGCCACGGCCGCCCGGCCGCGGGGACGGGCCAATAGCGGGTAGACCTGCGTGATGTTCACTTCAGCCTGCAGCAGGGCCGTACAGACCTGAAGCATCGGCTGGGGGCTGTCGGGTAGCTCGACGCCGATGAGGTCCGATTCGACGATCGCCAGCCCGGCCCGTTCGAGCACTTCGCGACCCGCCTCCGGGTCGCTCAGCAGAAATCGCACGACGGCGCACTCGGTCGAGTCGGAGATCGTCAGGGCGACGATCCGGACATTGCTCCCTTCGAACCGGCGGACTACCTCCAGGAGCTGACCGACGCGGTTCTCCAGAAACACCGTAAACTGCCGAATCGAAGGGTAATCCCGACCGCGCATGGTCGCGTAATCGGTCCCGGCGTGTTCGCCGCCGCCGCTACTCATGTCGTGCTCCTTCAGCTATCACTTCGGCAATAGCGTCCACTATAGGGAGGTAGCCCAGCCGATGCAACGCAAATCGGGCTGCCGCCGCTACTTAGCCCCGCTACTTAGCCCGCCGCTCCAGTGACCCGGGTCGAATTGCGCGTTACATTGCCAATCCCTTCCCCCGTATCTCAATGTCTCGCCCCACTCCCGCCGTTATGGAACACGAGATCCAGTTCGACGTCCGCTACTACGAGACCGATGGCCAGGGCATCGTTCACCACGCCAATTATTTTCAGTACTTTGAGCTGGCCCGCGTTGAGATGCTCAAGGCCATGGGACACGACTACGCGGAACTAGAACGGATGGGGATCTATCTGGTGGTCCATAGCATCGCCTGCAAGTACCATCGCCCGGCCCGTTTTGGCGACCGGCTCCGCATTCAGATCCGGGTGGTAAAGGCGACGCTCGCGCGAATCGAGCACGCCTATCGCGTGTTCGCAGGCGAACGGCTCTTGGCGGAAGCCTCCAGCACCATCGCCTGCGTCGATCGCGAGGGAAACATTCGGCGGATGCCGGACCACATTTTGGGAACGACCCCGTAAGTGAGCGAGCAAGGCAACGGAGCCAACCGATCGCCGATCACCTCTCACCCCTTATCTCCGACCTCCGACCTCCGACCTCTGACCTCCGACCCTCACCTCTCACCAGTCACCCCCCACCAGCCACACCGTCCATGCCCCAACGCATTCTCATGCTCGTCGGCGACTTCGTCGAAGATTACGAAGCCATGGTCCCGCTGCAAATCCTGCTCATGGAGAGCCATCGGGTCGACATCGCGTGCCCGGATAAAAAGGCCGGCGAATACGTCGTCACGGCGATCCATGACTTCGAGGGCCATCAGACTTATAGCGAGAAGCGAGGCCACAATTTCGCGATTAACCTTGATTGGAACGCCGTCGAACCGCGGAACTACGACGGCCTGGTCATCCCTGGCGGTCGGGCGCCGGAATATCTGCAGCTCAACGAACGGGTGCTCGACGTCGTGCGCTACTTCTTCCAGTCAAACAAGCCGGTGGCCGTCACGTGTCACGGCGCGATGATCCTCGCCGCAGCCGACGTCGTCCGGGGTCGCTGCTGCCAGGCTTACCCAAGCCTCAAACCAGAACTGCTCCGCGCCGGCGCCAGGTGGCAAGAGCCCAGCGCAGGGCTCGACAGCGCGTGCGTCGACGGAAATCTCGTCACCGCTCCGGCGTGGCCGGCCAACCCCGCCTGGATGCGCGAGTTCCTGCGTCTGCTGCGATGCGATTAGGCGAGCGCCGCACAAGCGGCGTGAAGGGCGCTCGTACGCGCCTCGTGCAAGCCTGTGCAGCGTTGTGCGTTATCCGAGCTTGCGATTCCTACCGGCGACGCCAATAGGGGAATGCGAGTTTCGGAGAAACCCGCCGCCCAACGAAAAGGAGGCCCGGCGTGGACCTTCCTTGCCTCGCGCCGGGCCTCGTCTTCATATCGCGGAAGCGGCTGACGACTCCTTCGTTCCGCTTCCGCTATCGATAGCACAACAGGACATTCCCCCTACTTAGGGCGAGGGACACAAAGACGGATGAAAGACCGTTCGACTCGCCTCCCTTGTCGAGCCCGTTTCTTCCGCTGCGTTATCCGTCCTCGCGAGCGCTTCCGCCAATTCCTTCGGGAAGCCGCGCGGCCCCTTCGCTACGCCGCCACGCGAATGGCGACGCGGCTTTGCTCGACGCCGATGATGAACTCCTCAAAAATCCGGGCGTCCAAGGCTGAGGCGGTCGACGCCTCAGGATGGAACTGGGTGCCGAAGGCGAACCAGTCCAACATCTCGCTTTCAATCGCCTCTACCACGCCGTCGGGACAACGCGCCGTCACGCGGAAGCCCGGCGCCACTTCGTCAACGGCCATGTGGTGCATGCTGTTGACTCGCAACTCGCCGTCGCCGTACACGCGGTCCATGATCGAGCCGGGCGTGAGCTCGAGCGTATGGCGATGATCCGGATCGAGCGGATCCAGATGAGGCAAGGCGTGCGGCATGTCTTCGGGAATATGGAGCATCAAGTTCCCCCCCTGCGAGACGTTGATCAGTTGCATGCCGGCGCCAATGCCCAGCACCGGCATCCGGCGCTCGGCGATGAGCCGCATCAGCTTGCGGTCTGAAGACTCGCGCCGCGGATCTTGCAGGCGAACGGCCGGATGAAGCATCCAGCCGTCGCGGCGGGGATCGAGGTCGGCGCCGCCGATCAGCAGGACGCCGTCCAAGCGATCCAGGAGCAGTTCCAGATCTTGCTCATCTTCGTAGGGCGGGATCAACACCGGCAAAGCGTCGGCCTCGAGAACGGCTTTGAAGTATCCCGCGGCGACATAGGCGAACGCAGTTGACTCGCCCTTGGCGGACCGATAGTCGGTATTCACTCCGATGAGCGGCTTGGACATGAACAAAACTCCTTTCTGCGCGCCGTTCTTGGCGCGTCCGATGGTTTCCCTACGACTGGAACAAGCCGATCCAGGCTTGCCCTCGGCTCAGCGCCGGTCCGGCGAAATATCGCCGCCAGGCGGCTGAAGCAGCGGTCAGACAATCGCTCAATTCATCTGTGCCGAAGCGTGCGGCAGGAGACAGGCGGCAGTCCAGTCACCGAAGTGAGTAGTTGCTCGCGATGCGACCCCTCCGTGGGCGTGTGCGACGCGTCGAATGAAGTGAGGCGTTATCCAACTCCGCTTTGCGCCCGACCGGCGAGCTTCGTCGGATCGACTTCCTATCCTGCGGCCTCAAAAACTCCTTGTGCTAGCTTGACCGTTCACCTTCGCAACAGGCGACTTAAACTGGTGCGTGCGAAATTACTGATCTGTCACGGAGGATGCAAACGAATAGCCGATCTTGATTAAAACCCGCTATGCTTGCACAACAACCTGTGCTAGCAGCTCCGTCGGATGTGGATTGCCGCACTGCGCGCGGTTCGCTTGGGGCCCATCTGCCGAGGCCTCCGGCGAAACGCCTCGACTAACAGCGACGAGAACGTCGGCCAAGGGCCGTCGCTTACGCCGACCCCTCGCGATTCCACCCATCTTACATGGGGATGAACGTCGGCTTGAGCAGTTGATAGCCGACCACGAAGATCGCCGCGTCGACGATCAGGTGACTGACCCACGGACCCAGTAGCGACCCGGTGCGATCGTATAGCCAGGCCCACATCGCCCCCCCGACGGCCACGCAACTGGCGAACAGCCAGGTCGCTGGACTGGCGAAGCCGAAGTATTTTCCTAGCACTAACACGTGATGAGCCATGAAACCCACCGCGGAGATGGCGATAGCCGCTTTCGGCGCCCGTTTTTCCGCGCCGGCCGCGGAGCCCATCGGCGGCTGGGGCTGTCGGCGACTGAACCCGCCTGAGGCGCCCGGCAGTGCCGCACGCAACTGCCCGAAGACGAACCACCGCCAATAGTACTCTTCCAGCAGCGAGTGGATCAGCGAATAGAACGCGCCCAGCGCGGCGAACTTCCAGAGGCGATCGATGCCCCAGGCCTGCACCTTTGCCGCGATCTCGGTGGTTGCGGCGGCCAGCAGCGGCGAGCCCTTCAGCGCTCCGAAGTACAACCCGAACATCGCCGCGCCTACCGCGATCCCGAAGGCCAGTCCCCCGACCACGCCCCGCCCATGCAGCGGCCGAAGCGATATTCGCTTTCGCTGCACGGCCACCGCCCAGACGAGTGGAAACGCAAACTGCAGGGCCTTCGCCACATTGAACACAGTCAACTGGACCGCGGCCGGCGCGCCTTCAGCGCGAAAGAAGTACAGCCAGGTGATGAACGACGGGAAGACGAGCGCCAAAGCCGTAGCAGCCAAGTCGCGGCGCCCGAATTTCGATCGAGTTGCGTCCACACAAGCCCTCCGCATTGGCGAGATCTAATCAAACTGCATCCATAGTACCGGCTCGTGCTGGGGCTTGCCCGTCTGAACTGGCCGTTGGTTGCAAATGTTTAGGCAGTCTCTGGTGTAGTTTGGCAACCGGCAGGGCAAATCAGTGTTGACGGCCAATAATCCGCATACAGGTACTGGAACGAATCGTACGCAGTCCGTGCGTGGAATCGTCACCAGAAACGCCGACAAAGACATCGAACCTAATCGGCCCGGCGGCCGCATACACCCTGCTTTACCGTCCAAGTGCGCTTCGGTACGCTGAAACGTTTGCACTAAATCAATATCAATATTGGATAGAACGGCCACCGCAACGAGGCCCTGCCACTTACGATGCGTTATACCCGAGTCGTGCTCGAGGCCTTCGGCTACACCCTGCCTGAGGAAGTGCTCACTAGCGAGGAGCTAGAGCAGCGCCTCGCGCCGGCGTACCAGCGGCTGCGCCTCCCCTATGGACGGCTGGAACTCATGACCGGCATCCGCCAGCGCCGCTTCTACGCCCCGGGGACTACGCCCGGGCAGATTAGCGTCGAGAGCGGCCGCCGCGCGCTCGCGGCGGCCGGCGTCGCTGGTCGCGAGATTGGTGCCCTCGTTCACGGTTCGGTCTGTCGCGACTACCTGGAACCTGCCACCGCCTGCGGCGTGCATGCTGCGCTTGGGCTGTCGGAAAGCTGCCTCGTCTTCGACTCTTCGAACGCCTGCCTTGGCATCCTCACCGGCATGCTGCAGGTGGCCAATATGATCGAGCTGGGCCAGATCCGCGCCGGGCTCGTCGTCGGGACGGAAGACGGCCGTTCACTGGTCGAGAACACTATCGAGCGGCTTAACTCCGATCGGTCGATCGATCGCCGGCAGGTGAAGCAGTTCGTCGCTTCGCTAACCATCGGCTCCGGCAGCGTGGCGGTCGTGTTATGCGACCGCGAGCTGAGCCGTACGGAGAACCGTTTACTCGGCGGCACGGTGCTGGCCAATACGGCCCAACACGACCTGTGTCAGAGCGAGGGTCTGCAAACCTTCATGCGAACCGATAGCGAGCAACTGATGCTCGCCGGCGTCGAGACGGCGAAGCGTACCTTTGACCGATTCCTTAAAGAGCTCGACTGGTCGCGCGACGACGTCGACGCCACGATCTGCCATCAGGTCGGCGTCGCTCATCGGAAGCTGTTGTTCGAAAAGCTGAACCTGCGCGAATCGCTTGATTACAGCACGTTCGAGGTCTTGGGCAACACCGGCGCCGCCGCACTGCCGCTCACTATGGCCCTCGCGGCCGAGAACGGTCGCTTCAAGCCCGGCAGCCGCATAGCGATGCTCGGCATCGGCTCAGGAATCAACTGCCACATGCTCGGCGTCCAGTGGGGGCCGGCCAGCGACGCCGCGCGATAGCGGGGGATTGGTGGCCGCAACTGGCTGCGCGGCAAGAGGGGCGCCTGGCGGCGGCTAGCGGCTGGCGGCTCGCGGCCTGATCGTATCCAAGAGTCAAACAATTGCGCCAACCCTCGCTTCTGCGGTAGAACTCACCGGGTCGGGATTCTTTTGCGACTGGCGGCCTTCGTAGCGCAAAGATTCTCCAGTCGCAAAAGCATCCCGACCTCCGTTCGACCCAGACGGTTACGCCTCGGACGCCCCCGTGATGGGCTCATGCCGTCCATCCTGCCTCAGCACGACCCCGTGATCGATCTCGGTGAACCCCAGCTTCGCGTAGAACGCCCCGGCGGCCTGGTTGGTGCCCATGGTTTGGGCTTCGATCGTCGCCACCCCGCGCCGCCGCAGGACGCGGATCGCCTCGCCGATGAGATAGCTCGCGTAGCCCCTGCGGCGGAGGGACGGCTCGACGTACAGCTCGAACAGACCGGCGCTCGACATGCCCCAACCCGCCGACAGCGGCTGCATGTCCCAGAACGACGCCGTCGCCACCACGGTTTGCGACTTGTCGACCAGCGAGAACACGTCTCGCTGCAGCGAGCCCCAGACGCACGCCTCCCACCAGGAGCGAGGAGGCGGATCGATCCGCTCCACCAGTTGCGTCGTACGTTTGATCGCCCGCAACTCCCGCGACACTAGCGGCCGCACGCGGGCCAGATCGCACTGCAGGATCCGCACATAGTCCAGTTCCCGATAACCGCCGCGCAGGCAGGCGTCCAGGAACACGCCGTCTGACTGCAATACGCCCGGAATTTCACTGCCGCCGTACAAGCCCAGGTAAAAGGAGTTCAGCGGGTTGACGCCGCCGGCGTAGATCACCCCCGCGCCCCGCCCGCGCAAATAAGCTTCGCTGGCCTTGAGCAAGTCATCTGCCAGCGAACCGTCTCGTCCGCCTCCTTCGAGCATCAGCACCAGCGTCGTGCCGAGGGCCGTGTCGACCGCACGCTCGTCGTCGCTGGGGCCGAACCCGGCATGGGCGAAACCACAGGGCCGGTCGTCGCGGGTCGCCACGATAAGTCCCGCCGGATCGAAGTGCATTTTAGAAAAGACGCCGTATTCCAACAGCGGCGCCGACATCGCCTGCAATACCCCCCGCTGGGCCGGCTGGCTGCGCCAAATAGCTGCCAGATCGGGCGGATCCGAATTGCGAAAGGGGCGGAAACGGTACACGTCGGCAGTCACTCAACGGGCAGGGGTTAAAATCGGCCCGGTAAACGTCTAATCGAGCAGCAACAGCGGCGTCATGTTGCTACCCATTTTCCCGCCAGATGAGTTTTGTGCTAGCGCTGAATTCGACCTATTAATAAGCCGTCCTTTCCGTAGGGTCGGGGAAGCTCGCCGTCGTCGCCGGGCACAGGAGTGCGCGTGAACAAGTCGATGCTATAGAGGCCTAAGGCCCCTCGGCCGCCTCGTCAAGCCGCCGACCGCTGATGGCGCCTCGTTCGCCCCGGCTTCTGCTCCTCCCGCCAGCGGCGATGCAGCCACCAGTACTGCTGGGGCGCCTCCCGAATGAGCGATTCCAGCCGCTTGGTGTACCACTGCGCCATCAGCGGTACCGAACCGAGTTCGAACCCCGGATCGGCCGGGTCTACGATTTCCGACACCCGCATTTCGAACTGCATCGGGCGGCCCCGGCGGTAGACGCAGGCGGTGGTCGTCGGCGCGGACGCCGAGAGCGTGAACAATGCGACCGCCTTGTGCGTGGAGGCCCGCTGGCCGAAGAAATCGACCCAGCACGCGCTTTCGCCCGCATGCTGATCGCCCAGCAGCACCAGCGTGCCCCCGCGACCGAGCAGGTCCATAATCGGTTGGCTGCTGCCAAACTTCGGCAGGATGTATTGGCCGGTCGCCTCGCGAAACTGATTCACCCAGCGGTCCAGAAAAGGATTGTCCAGCCGGCGGGCGATGGTGTGCGTTGCGAACCCGTGCAATCCGAGCAGATACCCTCCCATTTCAAAGTTACCCAGATGCCCGGAAATGATAATGACCGGTCGGCGATCGAGCAGTCGCCCCGCCATGAGCCTCATCTGCGGCATGTGAAGGTGCCATCGGTAGTTTGTCCGATGCACCTTCCGCGGCGCGTGGGCGATTTCGGCGAGCATCAACAGCAGATGCTCCCACATTCCTAGTGCGATTCGCTGCCGCTCGTCGGCCGTGAGCTGCGGAAAGGCGATTTGCAGGTTCGCCTCGACGATCTTCCGCCGCAGCCTGGCGACATGCCATAGCAGCCACGCCGCTCGGCGGGCCCAGCCGCGGCACGACTCTAGCGATAGGGCCTGAACCAGGCACACTGCGGCGCGCACCGCCAGATAGGCGCCGTAATCGAGTATAGTCTGGGAGCGATTCACAAGCGGCGGCCCGATGCTACTGCCTGACAGCGGCGGGCATTGTCGCGAAAACCGCAGGCGCGCGAAATAGAGAAAACGTCGACGATTATCGACGTCGCCGGCGGAGGAGTCCGGAGGTACGCGTCGGAGCGCTATCTGGCCACCGACCGCATCATCGACCGCGTGATGGATTGTTTGATCTTGAAGAACTCCTTCCAGGGGTCCTTGAAGCCTCGCTTCAGCCGCTCGTGGATGTTCGCCACGGTGAACTGGTCGGCCCGCAGCTTGACGGACAGCTCGTCCCAAGCGATCGGAGTCGCAATGGCGGCCCCGGGTCGCGCGCGGGTCGAGTACGACGCCACCGCTGTGGCCCCGCGCTGATTCCTCAGGTAATCGACGAAGATCTTACCCTTGCGCTTCGCCTTGCTCATGTTGACGACGTAGCGGTCGGGGGCGGCCCGCTCCATCGTCTCGGCGACGCCGCGAGCGAACTCCTTCAGTTCGTCCCACGTGTTCCGGCGGGACAGGGGCGCCGCCACGTGCAGCCCCTTGCCCCCCGAGGTCCGCAAAAAGCATTTCAGACCGAGCGCCTCCAGGCACGCCCGTACGTCATGGGCCCCCTGCACTACCGACTTCCAATCGAGCCCTTCGCCCGGGTCGAGATCGAAGATGAGCAGATCGGGCCGTTCGATCTTGTCCTCGCGCGCCGGCCACGGATGCAGCTCCAGCACGCCCATTTGCACCAGCGAGACAACGCCGGCGATGTCGCGGACGGCAACGTACACGTCGGTCGAGTCCTTCTCCTTGATTCGCACCCCGTGAAGCGAGCGAGGCATCGAGCCCGTCAAATGCTTCTGATAAAAACACTCGCGGGCTTGACCCTCCGGGCACCGAACCAGCGTCAGCGGCCGCCGCGCGACGAAGGGCATGATCCACTCGGCAACGCTCTCGTAGTATCGAGCCAGGTCGATCTTCCGCACGCCGTAACCGGGATACATCACCTTATCCGGACTCGAGATTTGCACGCCCGCAACCACCGCATCTTCCTGGGCAGTCGCGGCCGCCGACTTGGCGGACGTGGCCCGCCGGGCTGCTTTGCCATTGGATGCATGACTCTTCGAAGGCATAACGGCGATCTCCTCGCGCACGATCTGTGTCGGCGGCTTGTCGTCGCGCAATCCTTGAAATGACGGATGACGCAGTTGGCCGTCCTCGGTCCACTCGGTGAATTCGACCTCCGCCACCAGTTCCGGCCGGACCCAGGCGACCCCCCGGGCGTCGGCGCCCCGGGGCGGCGCTGCGAACGGCGGCCGTGCGACCTCCCGGGCCTTTAACTCGCGATGCACGTCACGGAGCGACTGCGACGTGAAGCCCGTGCCGACCTTTCCGGCGTAACGCAGGGCGCCGTCGTCGTAGTACCCTAGCAGCAGCGCTCCGAACCCCACGCGCGAACCACTGGGCTGGGTGTATCCGCCGACAACGAATTCCTGACGCCGGGTGCACTTGACCTTCAGCCATGCTGGCGAGCGGGCCTGTTGATACGTACTGTCGGCCCGCTTGCAGACGATCCCTTCCAAGTTCCGCTTGCAGGCCTGCTGACGCACCTGGTCGCCGCTGCCGGTAACATGGTCGCTGTAGCGGACACTGGTGCGGTCGCTGGCGCCCGCTGCAGCCAGCAGCCGCTCCAGCAGGCCTTTGCGCTCGACCAGCGGCACGCCGGTCAGGTCGAAACCTTCAAAATACGGGATGTCGAACAGGTAATACGCAAGCGAGCCAGTATCTCCGCGCTTGAGCTGATTCTGCAATTGCTGGAAATTCGACGCGCCGCGCTCGTCGAGCGAAACCACTTCGCCGTCGAGAATCGCACTGCGGCAGGGAATCGCTGTTACGGCCGTGGCTACTCCCCGAAATCGAGCCGTCCAGTCATTGCCCTTGCGGGTGAAGAGCCGCACTTTGCCGTCCCGAATATGGGCCAGCATGCGGTAGCCGTCGAATTTAAGTTCGTGGATCCACCGGTCGCCTGACGGCGCCGCGGCGGCGAGGGTGGCCAGTTGGGGCTTGAAGCTCTGCGGCTGGCGCCGTGCCCGCGCCCCGGGCAGCTCTGCAGCGTCAAGAGCCGTCGGCGCGGCGGCGCCGTTTGCTTTTTTTTTAGCGCTGCTGACGGCCGGCTTCTTGCGCACCGCTTTTTTGACGGACTTCTTTGGCGTGGCGCGCTGGCGGCTCGTCGAGCCGCTGCTCCGAGCGATAGCCCCGGCCGACCCGTTGCGATTGCTCGACCAGACGCGATCGGCAGCCTTGGCGATCTGTTCGATGGTCCGCCGCGATACAACGCTCTTGGGCTTTTTCTCGGTGACTACGTACTCCTCCGACGGCCGCGCGTACCTGTCCCGATGCTTGATGAGGAGCCAGTTCTTGCCGTCGTCCCCCGCGCGGCCGCCCATGCGAACCAACGCCCAGCTTCCTTTGAGCTTCTTGCCGTGCAGCGTGAATTTGAGGCCCCCCTTACGGTAGGCGGCCGGCGGGTCTTTCTCCTCGGGCGTCCACGTGCCTTGGTCCCACACCATGACCGTTCCGCCGCCATATTCCCCCGCGGGGATGATCCCCTCGAAGCCCGCATAATCGAGCGGATGGTCTTCAACATGAACGGCCAGGGCCTTGACGCTCGGATCAAGGCTGGGCCCTTTGGGGACGGCCCAGCTCTTAAGCGTTCCCTCGAGGTCCAGCCGGAAGTCGTAATGCAATCGGCTGGCTGCGTGCTTCTGGATGACGAACTGCAGCGGGCCGAGCGAGCTTTTCACCTTGCCGACAGGCTCCGGCGTCTTCTTAAAGTCGCGCTTGCGTTTGTATTCTTTGAGGCTCATCGTTATAGAGTTGCGTCGAAGCTGGCGGTTATTTGCCCGCAAATCAAACCGATAGACGCCGAAGGCGAAAATCACAGGGGGCTTGAATCCGACGATCAAACCCGACTTGGGCCCATCCTGCCAGGAAGGGCCGATTCGAATAATTACGCGCGCGGTCTGTGGCGCCTTATCTGCGTCGCTTAGCCGGCTCTACGCTTCTTGAGCCCCTTCCTCTTCGCCGGGGTTTTCTTTTTGGCCGTCTTGCGCTTGGCTACGGGATGCTTGCCCGACGCATGCGCCACGCTCTGCTTGAGCACCTCCATGAAGTTGATCGCCGGCGGCGCCTCTTCCTCCGGCCCCTCCTCGTAATCCTCCACGGCTTGCGTCTGGCCCGATTTGATCTTTCGCTCGATGAGGCCCATCAGAGCCTCGCGGTATTCGTCGTGGAACTGATCGGGCGCCCAATCGCCGCTCATACCCTCGATAAGCTTAGTAGCCAGGTCGATCTCCTGTTTGCTCACCTTGTATTTGCGAAGGTCATGCCCCGGCAGATCGAACTCCTCAAGCGGCCGCAGTTCTTGAGCGTACCGCAACAGCTCCAGCACCAGCGCATCGCCTTCGACCACCAGCGCCGCCAAATATTGACGGGCGCGGATCACTACGCGGCAGATGCCCGCCTTGCCGGCGCCGGCGATCGCCTGCCGCAGCAGGACATACCCCTTTTCGCCCTTCGCGCCCGGGGCCAGGACGTACGGCCGGTCGAAGTAGCGCAGGTCAATCAAGCTCAGCTCGACGAACTGCTCGATCTCGATGGTGCGGGTCAATTCCGCCGAGGCGTTCTCCAGTTCGCCTTCGCTAAGTAATACGTAATTGCCGTTTTCGTATTCGAAGCCCTTAACGATTTTGTCCCACGGCACCTCCGCGCCGGTTTCCTCGTTCACCCGCTCATAGCGAATGCGAGCTGCATTGCGGCTGTCGAGCAGTTTGAAGCTGAGGTCCGCCCGGGTTTCGGCGGCGTAGAGCACGATCGGGACGTTCACCAGCCCGAATGAAATGTGACCTTTCCAGACAGGACGTGCCATAACGGAAGTGCTCCTCGAAAGGCCGCCTCGATAGGCAACGAGCCTGGTAACTCCAGCCCTGTTTTGCGAACTGCCCAGGCGGGCGACAAACGGGCAGTTGCATACCTACAACAGTGCTAGCAATTGCCGGGCCAAGAACGAGGCCCGGCCGTCGTCGCCTCGGTCGCGATCAAGGGGCGACATTCGCGGGCTTCCACTGGCAGAGAAACTTCGCCAAAACTTGCTCGTCGGGTGAAAAGAGCTTCTGGCGACGTAACGTAAAGCCGGAAAAATAGTCGTGGAAGCTCCCTTCTTCGTAGCTCGCCAGGAGACCTGGATGGATGTAGTAGTTCCGGCACACGGTGGGCGTATTGCTGAGCAGATTAGCCGCTTCGCATACCGTCTGCCGAACGTGTCGCTTGCGGGCCGACTGGCTCGGCTTCGACGGTGACGCAAACAGCTTTCCGGCTGCCTGCGACGACGCCTTCCAGGTGCGGAAGTCCTTGGCGGTAACGGGCTCGCCGGTCCATCGCTGCAAATATTCGTTGACGTCGGCCGAACTGATCGGCTGCGGCCGGCCGTCGCAATCCAGGCATTGAAACAGCCGCTGTCCTTTAACGGCGGCGCAGGCGCGGATGAACTCCGACAACTGCCGGTCCTCAATCGGAACCTCCCGGTGAAACCCGCCCTTCGCCCGGAAGTGGAGCTCGACGCCGCCCGGCCGCGGAACCACATGGCGATCGCGCAGCGTCGACAACCCGTAGGAGCCGTTCGTTCTGGCGTACTCATCATTGCCAATGCGTATAGCCGTCAGGTCCAACAGGGCCACCATGCCTGCAATGACTCTTTCCGGCGACATGTCGTCGCTGGCTAGCTGCCTGGCGATTTTACGACGGAGCTTGGGCAGCAGGCGGCCGAATTGCTCCAGCCGAGCGAACTTGGCCAGGTTGGCGATGTACTGCCATCGGGGGTGGTAGACGTACTGCTTCCGTTGGCGATCGTCGCGCCCCGTAGCCTGGAGATGCCCCCTACTGGTAGGGCATATCCAAACGTCTTTCCATGCCGGCGGGATTACCAGCGACTCGATGCGTTTGATCTTGCGCGGATCTCGCAGCGCCTCGCCGCGGGTATTGAGGTAAACAAAGCCGTGCCCGTTGCGGCGACGCGAAAATCCGGCGGCCTGGTCGCTGATGTATTGCAGCCGCGCGAACTGGGCGAGTTCTGCGGGCGACGTGGCGGCAGTAACTGGGAAGTTTTTTCGATGCATGGATGCAGTTAGGGTGTCAGCCCGAGCCACCGCCCGCCCGATGGCGCGCCGATCGTCGCTCGCGAGCGGAACCATGTTCTCCGGCGGGTCGCCCGGTGACGCGGAACAGTTGCTGAGCGGCCAAGTGGAGGTCATCGACCAGCTCGCCCCGCAACCGCTCCCGCTCCTGGTGCTCGGGCGCACGAAGGACCGCCGACGGGTGATGCGTGGCGATCGTCCAGTCGGCCCACGAGCTAACGAGAAGTTCGCCGCGCTGTTGCGTAATTCGGAAGTCCTTGCCCATGAGCGCTTTGGCGGCCGTGGCGCCGAGGCACACCACAATGGGCGGCTTGACGACAAGCATTTCAGCCTGTAGCCACGGCTTACAGGCCTCGACCTGCCGCGCGCTGGGCGTCTTGTGGAGTCGCCGCTTGCCCCTCGGTTCCCACCGGAAGTGCTTAACGGCATTGGTCAGGTAGACGTCGTCGCGGTCGAGGCCGGCCGCCGTAATGGCTTCGTCAAGCAATCGCCCGGCAGGCCCGACAAAGGGCTTGCCCTGAAGGTCCTCCTGATCGCCTGGCATTTCACCGACCATCAGCAAGCCAGCGCGCCGCGGCCCGGCGCCAAATACAGTTTGCGTGGCGTGGCGATAGAGCTCGCAACCGCGGCACTGCGCGGCCGCCTCGCGCAAGGACTTCAAATTGATGCGATCCGGTAGGAAATCGGCGGCTGAAGTCTTCTGCGTTGCCATGGGCCGTGCGCCTGTGCCGTTGGGCTGCGTCGCCAGTTGGCGCAGAACGGCGTGCTGCAATATACGTGCCGGGCCAGGCATTTCGGCATACAAGGTGCGTAGCCCAAGACCGGTTCTGCCCGCCGGTCATGCTCATGGCGTCGTTCGCACCAACGGCCTACCAGGCTCGCAAGGCTGCGCCGGCGACGAGCGCGGGCTCAGCAATTCAACCAACCGCGGAGAAACTCGGTGGCCAACAAATCGAAAGTCAGCGGCAAGTCTAACCCCCGCAAAATGCGACCTGCCCAAACGCAAAAGAAGCAGCCCGGCGACGAGCACAAGATGAGGCCCGAGCCGGTCTCCATCCTGCCGGACATGCGCGGCAGCGGAAAGCTCGAAGGCAGAGTCGCGCTGATCACCGGCGGCGATAGCGGCATCGGCCGCGCCGTGGCGCTGGCTTATGCCCGCGAGGGCGCCGACGTGGCCATCGTCTACCTGGAAGAAACCACCGACGCCGAAGCGACCCGGCGGGGCGTGGAACAGGAAGGGCGCCGCTGCCTTCTCATCAAGGGGGACGTCGGCAAAGAAGCGTTCTGCCAAAAGGCGGTGGAAAAGTGCGTAAAGACGCTCGGCAAGCTCGACGTCCTGGTGAACAACGCCGCCGAGCAGCACCCTCAAAACGACATCGAAGACATCAGCGAGAAGCAGCTTGAGCGGACCTTCCGCACGAACATCTACTCGATGTTCTTCCTGACTAAGGCCGCCCTGCCCCACCTTCGCAAGAGCAACGCGGCGGCGGTCATCAACACCACGAGCGTCACGGCATACCGCGGCAGTTCCCATCTACTGGACTACGCGGCCACCAAGGGGGCGATCGTCAGTTTCACCCGGTCGCTCTCGCAGGCGCTGGCCAAGGACGACGTCCGCGTCAACGCCGTGGCGCCCGGGCCCATCTGGACGCCGCTGATCCCGGCGACATTCCCGGCCGAACACGTGGAAAAGTTCGGCAGCGACGTCCCTATGGGGCGGGCCGGCGAGCCCTGGGAGGCCGCGACCTGCTACGTCTTTCTAGGTTCGCGCGACGGATCGTACATCACCGGCCAGGTGCTGCATCCCAACGGGGGGGAGGTCGTGAACGGCTAGGAGTCCTCCCCGTCGTCCGTCAAAAGATCGGCAGGCGTCTGACGCGGATATGGGCCGGATCGATGACCACAATTGCTCCCGCCGAGAGGTCGTTAGCGTACCGCGTAAGTAGATCCGTCAGTAACAAGTTGATCTCGTCGGTGGTGAATCCTTCAAGCCTGAACAGCACCACAGAGGGATACGGAAGGCGGTGAATTGCAAGGATACGCGAAAAATCTAAGCCGAAGGTGATCCCAATCCGAGCTTCATCCGCCGCAAGGCGTAGGATCGCAGCGTCCGCTAGTCGGGCAAGACCGCGCTCGCGCAGATGCACGGCGTCGTAACCCTGGGAGCATAGGAGACTTGTCGCCCGCGGCGAGACGCCCATATCGAGCAGCAACTTCATACGCCCAGGCAGTCAATTGCTCGTCAGCAAGGATGGCTACGTATTGAATGCACTGCTCGACGTCTTCCCGCTCCAAATCAGGATAGTCGGCCAAAATGCCTTCGACCGTCACGCCGCCGGCAAGCAACTTCAGCACCACGCTAACTGGAATTCGCATACCGCGCACGCAAGCGCGGCCGCCCATGATCTGCTCGTCAAAAGTAATTCGATCGAGGGACATTGTGGCTTGGGTTCTTCTACGTCGCGTAAACTGGAGACGCCTTCAGTAGCCAAGTATACTTTATTCGCCCGCGAGACGTTTACCTGGCGCCCAGCTTAGGGTCGCTCTTCAGCGGCAATTGCACTCGCTTCCCGGACAGGGCAGATTTATAAATCGCCAGGATGATCTCGACCGAGCGCCGGCCTTCGCGGCCGTCGACCGCGGGAGTGCGGTCCTTGCGGATGGCGTCGACGAAGTCCTGGAACTGCAGCATGTGGCCATGGTGGCCGATGGCCGCCGGGTCGGAGGCGCCCCCGCCGGTGCTCTTGCTAGTGGCCATCTGCCGCTGGATGGCCGCATCTCCGCGGGTTCTCTGGGCGAAGTCCCACGCCTTGAGGTCTTCCTCTTCGAGCACGGCGGTGCCCTCGGAACCGTGCAGTTCAATTCGCTTGAGGTATCCCGGATAGGCTGCCGTCGTGGCTTCAATCACGCCCAGCGCGCCGTTTTCGAACCGCAGCGTAGCCGTCGCCACGTCTTCGACCTCGATCCGCTGGTGGGCCAGCGTCGCGGTATAGGCCTGTAATTCGCTTACCGGGCCCATCAGCCACGTGAGCAAGTCGACCGTGTGGATGGCCTGATTCATGAGGGCCCCGCCGCCGTCGAGCGCCCACGTGCCGCGCCACGCCCCGCTATCGTAGTATTGCTGCGTGCGGTACCACTTCACATACGCGTCGCCGAGGGTGATGCGGCCGAACCGCCGCTCGTCCACGGCTTGCTTCATGAGCCTCGAAGAGTCGTGAAACCGCGACGGGAAAATGGCCGAGAGCTTAACGCCCGCTCGGTCGCAGGCGGCGATGATCTTGTCGCACCGCCGGAGCGTAATCTCCAACGGCTTCTCAACGATGACATGTTTACCCGCGTTGGCAGCGGCGACGGCCGGCTCCATGTGGGCGCCGCTGGGCGTGGCAATCGTCACGGCATCCACTCCCTGGTGGGCAAGCATCGCTTCGACCGAGCTGTAGGAAGCGCATTTGAACTCCTGGGCAAGCACCTCGGCCCGGTCCGGCGAGCTATCGCAGCAGGCGACCAGCCGGGCCCCTCGGACCTCGGCGAGCGCGCGGGCGTGAAAACGGCTGATCATGCCCGCCCCGACGATTCCAAACCCGATCGGCATGTTCGCAGACCTCTCGACGTGATGGATTTACTTTGATGGTGCGTAAACTGCAGCAAATCTGCTGACCCGGCAGCGAGCCTCGCCGCCGGCGATGGCAGCGTTACGCGGATGCAGCGGGCGGCTCGGCGTAATCCGGCCCGGCGGCTGCCTCCCTCGGATTGCGCTCGATAACGCTAGTCGTACACTGTTGCTCAGCCGTTGCAGCGACTGCCTGACGCCGCCACTGAGTTGCGGCTGGCCGAAGCAGGCTCGTATTATGCGGTGGAGAACTTCACGGCTGTAGAGGAAAAACCTCGATGAGTGCTGAGCAGCGCGCACCGGCCAATCCCGCCGCAACGAAAGTGCCGCCGAAGTACGCGCCCCGCTGGCATGTTGTCCTGTATCAGCCGGAAATCCCCTACAACACCGGCAGCGTGGGGCGAACCTGCGTCGCGGTGGGCGCCAAGCTGTGGCTGGTCCGGCCGTTAGGCTTCCGCGTCGACGACTATTACCTCCGCCGGGCGGGGCTGGACTACTGGGAACATCTCGAGTGGCAAGTCGTCGACGACTGGGCGGAATTGGTCTGCCGCTTGCCTAGCGAGCGGCATTGGTACTTCACCAAGCGGGCCCAGCGCGCGTATACCGATCCCTCCTTCGCCGCGGGCGACGTACTGGTTTTCGGCCGCGAATCGCAAGGGCTGCCGCCGGAACTGCTGCATGGCCGGTCCGACCGCTGCCTGCGGATCCCTACCCGGCCCCAGGTGCGCAGCCTCAATCTCTCCAACAGCGTGGCAGTCGCTCTGTACGAGGCGGCAAGGCAGTGGGACATGGCCACGTGACCAGTCCGGCCTAGCTGCAAGGATGATCGATGCTTAGGCTGCGTCCGACTCATCTACCCGTGATTGAAAGACTTACAGGGCGACGCAACGCCTGTTAGCGAACACGCGCGGGCCGCACCGGTCCATCGGCCCCGCAGGACGCGAAATCAAGCACCCAACGTTTTGCATCCCGCCTGCAGCCCCGCCTCTCAGAACCCAGCATCCATTTACCTGTACGGAGCTTGAACATTTCTCTGCTGAGCGGTTCGATGCTTAGTTCCTGCACGCTACTCATGTCCGTACGGCGAGAGGGCCGATCGACAGCCATTGGCTGGAAAACCCGCCCGGGCAGTCCTGTGGGTAACATGACGCCGCCGCCATCCGCTGTATTGATTCCTGCGCCGCTAATGAACCCGCTGTAAATTCGGCTATCGGCTAGCGGCCAGAATTAGGCCTTTCCCCTCTGGCCGTCGGCCGCTAGCCGCTAGCCGACAGCCCGGCAGGGTGCATTAGTCCCGCAGTTCTCAATAGACGTATAAATCCCGAGGAAACCGGCAAAGCAAGGAGGTCGTAATTGACGTTTTGTGGCTAAAAGGTCACCATAAGTGCCTGACTCGTCGAAGGAATTACCCCGCCATGACCCTGGTAAGCGGCTTTGAAAAGATCGTTCGCCTCAGTGAGCCGCTAGCTCACCGGACGTGGCTGCGCCTCGGCGGACCGGCGGAATTCTTTGCCGAGCCCCATTCGGTCGACGAACTGGCAGCCCTGGTGCGGCGCTGCCGGAATGAAGACGTCCCGATTCGCGTGCTCGGCGGGGGCTCGAACCTGCTGGTCCGCGACGAGGGGGTGACCGGCATGGTCATTAGCCTGACCAGCCCGGTATTTACGCAGATTCGCATTGCCGCCAACCGGGTAACCGCCGGCGGCGGCGTAAAACTGGCCCACGCCATTAGTGAAACCGTCCGGGCCGGATTGGCGGGGCTGGAGCCGCTGGTTGGCATCCCGGGCACCATCGGGGCGGCCCTGCACGGCAACAGCGGCAGCCGCGCCGGCGACATCGGCCAGTGGGCCTGCCGGGCGACCGTCATGACGCGGGCCGGCGAGATCCTCAACCGTAATCGCGAGGATCTGGTCTTCGCCTACCGTCAGAGCAGCCTGGACGAGTTGGTGATCCTCAGCGGCGAGTTCCAACTAGAGCCCGACGACCCCGCCCAGCTTACCAAGCGGATGCAAAAGCAGTGGATCGTCAAGAAGGCCGGCCAGCCGCTATCGCACCAGAACGTCGCCTGCGTCTTTAAGAATCCTCGCGGCATGAGCGCCGGCATGCTCATCGAGCAGGCGGGGCTCAAGGGGACGCGCGTCGGCGGCGTGGAAGTGAGCAAGCGGCATGCGAACTTCATCGTGGCCGGCGAAGGCGCCTCCAGCCAGGACGTACTGCGGCTAATCGATCTGATTCGCAGCCGCGTGGCCGAACGACTCGGCGTTGAGTTGGAGACGGAACTGGAAATCTGGTAAGCGCGACGGTTGGTCGAGGCGCTCTTAGCAGCCGCTTTGCACTGCCGATCGTCCAACGGCCGCAGCCATGGTAGGCATGTCGGCGCAACGCAGGGAGGTGTTGCCTTGGCCCGCAACAGTGCCGACAAACCATCTGCCACCCCCGCCGCCAGAGTAAAGCCGACCGCTGACGCTCCCTCTGCCGGACGGCCCGTCGCAAAGAAGCTTCACGAACTGGCCCGCCGCCGGGCCCGCGCGCTGGCGATCCTCGCCGTGGTCGCCATCCTAGCCCTCGGGCTGCGCCTATTATGGCGCCGCGTGGCCCCGCTGGTGGCCGGCCGCGATCGCTATCTGGTCCCGGCCAGCGCCATCGGCATCTCACCGCCGCCGCCCTGGCTCGTGGCCGACGTCCTTGAACAGGTGATTCATAAGTCGAGTCTCGACCGGCGGTTGTCCATCCTCGACCCCGGGTTTGTGGATGAGATCGAACAGGCCTTCTCCCTGCATCCGTGGGTCGCCCGGGTAAAGCGGATCGAAAAGAAGGTTCCGCCGGGCGTGTTCGTCGAGTTGGAATATCGGCGACCCGTTGCGGTCATCGACGCCCCTCGGGCCGATACCCGGGAGCTCTTGCCGGTGGACGTTACCGGCGTCCATCTGCCCGCCGAAGACGTGCCGCTGATCCGGCGGCAGTATTTGCCGCGGATTATGAATATTGCCGGCAGGCCTCCGGTAGGACGGCGTTGGGAGGACGGCCGGGTGGCGGGGGGGGTCGAACTGGCCGCCGCGCTAGGCGAATCGTGGGAATCGCTCCACCTGGTAGAAATCATCCCCTCGGCTCGGCCCGAAGTCCGCGGCGACCGGCAGTATTTCGTCTACGAAATTGTGACTCGCGGCGGCACGCGCATCATTTGGGGGGCCGCACCGCGGGACCAGGCCCCGGGAGAAGCAGCATTTGCAGTCAAGCTCCAGCGCCTGCAAAAGTGCGTCCGGCAGTACGGGCCGTTAGACACGGTCAAGGCGCCGCAGTCCGTGAATGTTCGCGGCGAACTGCAGGTGCTGCCGCGGATGGTCAAACGGGGCGCCAAGCCCGGGCCGTCATCCACTCAGGTAAAATAGCGATGGCCCGGCGCTCTGCCACGCGAAAGCTGGCCGCGTGAAAGCGCGATTAACCAAGTGCTTGAGGTCGCCGCCGGCGAGCGGCAGCATCTAAAGTCCTCACCCGCGTGGGCGCCCTGTGCGCTAAGCCGCAGAACTGTCCTGGGAGCAAACGCAGCAGCTCCGTCAGCGCCGTGGTTGCAGTAGCTCCAGCGAGGCGGCCGTCAGGGCCGTAACGCCGGTGGTCAGCGTGGGCTCGATATCTGGATAGAACAGCGGCGAATGGAGCGAGGGCGCGCCGCCAGACTCCCGCTGATACCGGTCCAGTCGCTCCTGATTGACGGCGCCAACGCTCATCATCAGGATCGGCACGCCCGCTCGGCCGAAAGCGCCGAAATCCTCGCCCCCCATCGATGGCTCAGACTCTACCAGGTTCTTCTCGCCAAGGACGCGGCGGATCGCCGGATCGACGCGGCGGGCCAGCTTCTCGTCGTTCGCCAGCGCCGGCGTGCCGTCCGATACGCTGACCTCCGGCTCGGGAGCGCCTGCACTGTCTGCGGCAGCCAACGCTTTACGGCGGATGGCGGCGAGGATTTGCTCGCGAACCTCGGGCGTATAGCTGCGCACCGTGATTTGCAGCTTGCACTCGTCGCTGATGACATTGTGCTTGGCGCCGCCATGAATCGCCCCGACGGTGACGACTGCCGGGTCGATCGGCCGCACCTCTCGGCTGACGATCGTTTGCAGATCAAGCACCAGTCGAGCGGCGATGACGACTGGATCGATCGTCATATGCGGATAGGCGCCATGGCCCCCTTTGCCTTTGATGGTAACGTCGACGCTGTCGACATTGGCCATGGCGTAGCCGGTGCGCCACGCGATTTGGCCGGTCGGCCGATCGGCGGCGACATGCAGGGCCAGCGCGAAATCCGGCCGCGGAAATCGAGCGAACAAGCCGTCGTCGAGCATCGCCCTGGCGCCGGCGCCCCGTTCCTCCGCAGGTTGAAAAACCGCGACGACCGTCCCATGCCACCCCTCTTTGTGCTCGGCAAGAAACTCGAGCGTCCCCAACAGCATGGTCATGTGCATGTCGTGGCCGCAGGCATGCATGACGCCGACGGTGGCGCCGCGGGCGTCCCGGACGGTAGTCTGCGAGGCGTAGTCGAGGCCCGTCTGCTCGACAACCGGGAGGGCGTCCATGTCGGCGCGGAGCATGAGCGTGGGCCCAGGGCCGCTGCTCAATACGCCCACCACGCCGTGGCCCCCGACCCGTTCAGTGACTTCGAGGCCGATCTCGCGAAGCTCGGAGGCCATCCCCGCGGCGGTTTGCTCCTCTTCGAAGGAAAGCTCGGGCGATTGGTGGAGCGACTTGTAAAGTTGGACAAGCGGCGGGAGGTTTGCCTTGAGCCACTCGGCCGGGGTCGGCTCGGACGCAAGGGTCACGGAACTTGCTGTCAGGAGCAAGACGGCGGCGCCCGTCTTGGCGGCAGTGCGTCCGCCTGCTATGATTCGCGCATTCATACTTCTGCTCTTGTTCATTGGAGCCGCTTGGGGTTCATTGCCCGAAGCGGCTCCTTTTGTTGTTGGCGTGGAAAATTGCCGCTCGGGCAGCCCCATGATTGTAACCGCGCTGTGCAGCGGTTTCCCCGGCTCCCTCGATAGCGGCACGTCCGATCGGCATTTCACGATAGGTCCCGGCGCCGAAGGCCGCGGTGTTTAGCCAACGCGGCCAGTTGTGCGGAGAACCAGCGCGCCCGGGCGGACATGGACAGGGCGCCCCGCTGCTCCAGCCTGGAGAACCTCTCGGCCGTGGTCAAAACCGGCAGGTGGCGATAGGCGCCGGCACAGCCGGCGCTGGCCGACCTTCAACAGCGTCCAAGCCTGCTATTGAACAGTCCACGCGCCGCCCTGCGACAAACGCAGCAGCTTCGGCACGATCGCCCGCATGGCCCGTGCGCGATGACTCAGCGCCGCCTTGACCCGCGGGCCAAGCTCGCCGAACGTCTGATGATATTCAACGACCTCAAAGAGCGGATCGTAGCCAAATCCATTGGCGCCGGCCGCTTGGAACGCGATTCGGCCGCGGCACTCGTCGTGCGATTCAGCACGGATTACGCCCCCGGGATCGGCGACCGCCACGTGGCAAACGTAGCGGGCCGCGCGGCGCTCCGGCGGCACGTCGCGCAGCTCTTGCAAAAGCTTGCGATTGTTATCTTCGTCCGACGCCGCTTCGCCGGCGTAGCGGGCCGAGTAGACGCCGGGGCGGCCTCCAAGGGCTTCGACCTCCAGCCCGCTGTCGTCAGCCAGGACCCACTCGTCCAGATGCCGGGCCTGCTCGATCGCCTTCTTGCGAGCATTGGCGGCGAAAGTTTCGCCGTCCTCCACGACGTCGATGGGATGGGCGACCTGCGTCAACGTGAGCACGTCGTAGTCGTATGGCGCCAGCAGTTCCGCCAGTTCACGGCCCTTGGCGGCGTTAGTCGTGCCGATGACGAGGCGATGCTTTTTCATGGCGCCATCTTAACGTGCCGCCCGACCGGCGCCACGGCCCCGCCCTAGCGGCGCACATAGGCTGAACTGATCGATTGCTTCGGCGCCTCAATCGGTCGCGGTTGGATATCGAAGGGAACGCCTACCAGCCGCTTCGGATTGAACCCGTCGGCGATGTCGCCCATTCCCTTGGAGAAGCGGCTGTCGAACTGCTGCTTGATCTCCATTTCCTCCGCTTGTAGCTTGCGGATCTGATCTTCCTTGACTCCCATTTCGCGATAGACCGCGGCGTCAAAGGCTTGCGTGGGCGTGGCCGCGCTGAACGTGTTGATAATGATCTGCGCATCGGGCGTCGCCGGAAGCAATCGGCCGTCGTCAAACCGCTGCATTTCATTGAACGATCCTACTGTCACGATGCTCTCGTGACGATCATGGAATTCGTAGGCCTCCCAGCCCTTCTCGCGCAGCGCAATCGTCAGCTTGTTGGCGTTTTCCGCGGCGACTACCAGCGGGTCCTTGGCCGTCATGGCCCGCGGCGAGAGGTTGTCGGGCACGCCGTCATTAGCCGCCTTTAACATCGTACGACCGGTGAACGTAGCCACCTGAATGGTGTACTTGCCCGGACAATCCAGCAGCGAATACTTGACCCCCTTATTCCACTTAGCGACCTCGGCGTCGACGCCGGGCGGGGTGAAGTACTCTTTGGGCAACAGCGGATTGCGGGTCAGGAACGCATGGCCCATCGGGCCGCGGGCGGCGGGCTTTCCCAGCCGCTGGTTGAGCGATTTCTGAAACTGGCGGACGTCGATCAGGCTTTGTGACGTCGCCTCGCCGGCTTCCACCTTCAAGCACTCCGGTTGCAGCGTTTTGACTCGCTCCAGAAGGTTTTGCGCCTCAGGGTCGTCAATGTGGGGAAACTCGCCGATCAGCACGGCATGTTCGACGACCTGGCTGCCCCGTTTGTAACGCCGGCGAATGGGGGCCCCGTAGTCGTCGATTCCGCGACCCAGATCACGCTCGTCCAGGGTGAACGTCATGCCGTAGTAAAACGCCGGCAGATTGAACTTGCTGCGCAGCTCGGCGACCAGATTGCGGGCCTCGGACTCGCCTCCCTCGCCCGTGAACGAGGCGGCCATGATCAGCCAAGGCCCGTTGGTTTCAGCCAGCGTGTAATCGGTATTGGAGTCGAATTCCACGCGTTTTCGAGGTACGACCTGCCGCCAAAACGGTTCGGCGGCCCGGACCGTAGCTTCAATAGGAACAGCGCAGGCTGTTAACAGGCAAAGGACGCCGAATTGCCAAGTAACCTTGCTCTCGACGCGTAGCATGGCCGGTTCCATGATAGGGAGGGACGGGAATGCGGTGCGGAACGTAGCAAAGCTGCCATTGCCGCGCCCAGATCAAACTGCCCCGTGTATCAGCGCGCATCGGCGCGAGGCGCCGTCCTTCCGTGCGTTCTTGCCGCCGCCCAGTCGCCGCAGGCAACGCTGACAAGCGTCGCGCCATGCGCGCGACGCCTAACTTACGCTGCCAGTGAACTGGCAGTCGAAGCGTCCGGCCGGCGTCGCCGCCGGCGTCGACACAACTTCACCGGCTGGCGCCGAACATCCACTTCCGCCCGCCGCTAGCCCGTGCTAAAATCCTGGATTCCCGCATCGCGAAACGGCCTGCGGCGTTTACCGGGCGATTAGCTCAGTTGGCTAGAGCACCAGCTCGACAAGCTGGGGGTCGAAGGTTCGAGCCCTTCATCGCCCACTGGAGTTTGCCGTGCGGCAGCGGCCATTATCCTTCATCAGGCGGCTTTCCATAGAACCGGAGTTTATCGTTGGGTACTAAGAAGTCAGGCAAGGGTCGGCGAAAATTGGGTCGCAAAAAGCGGCGCATGCGCGCTAAGATCCGTCATCGCAAGAAGTAACGAGTCCGGATAAACTCTCTTTTCTGAGCGCATGGGCCCCTTCAGCCCCGCCCAACGGCCCTGCGCTGTCGCCAGGACAGGCCGCTCTGCTCGCTAGAGCGAACGCAGGAATTGCACAGCGTTCGACGCGTCCTCGACCGGCTCGCGCGAGGCCCGGCGCTCGATCGTAATCCAGCCGCGGTATTCGCGTTCTTCCAGCACGCTCAATAGTTCCGGAAGGTTCGCCGAGCCGCGGCCTAGTACCACGTCGCCTCCCCCGGGACCGCCCAGACCTCGCACCGCGTCGTTGGCGAAAACATGGAGCACCCGTGGCCCCACGTCGGCGGCGTACGCCGCGGGCGACTGGCTGTGGAGAATCAGATCGGCAGGACTGAGATCGACCCCGATAAGTCCCTCGGGCAACTCATTCAGCAGGGCGTTGACGTCGGCCGGACGTACCGCCGGGGCCTGCAAGGCCAATTGGACCCCCAGGCGGTTGCCCTGAGAGGCCAATGCCAGAAGGGCTTCGACCAGGGTAGCGCGGTGCGGATCGTCGGGCAGCGGCAGCGACCCCAGCGCGATCAGCAGCACGCGGGACTGCAATCGCGACGCCGCGTGCATGCTGTTGATCGTGGCCTCTAAGCGCCGCTCCAAATCATCGGCCTCGGCATACCCGCGCCGCGTGGGAAAGGCGGTCGATCCAACCCGCAAGTTCAAATCTTCCAGCAATTTCCGGATATGTCGCAGTGCGGTGCTCGATAGATCGGCGGCGGGCAGTTCTTGCCGAAGGTCTATTTGCACTCCTTGGCATCCCAGCCGGCTTGCCGTGTGCAATGCTTGTCTCAGCGGTTGTGCCAGGCATTTGGTCTGTAGGGCGATCGGCAGGCCAATCACAGCTTGCTCCGAGACGGTGAAGTTTGAGGCGGGGCCGGGAGGCGTCCCATCGGCTGCCCGGCTATCGCCGCGCAGCGGGTGAGCGCCCTCCATGATACGGGTCTAGTTGCGCCGTGAATCTCGCGCTTTCCAACCTGCTGATTCTAGCCGTCGCCGCCGCGCCGCAAAGCCAATTGCGGCATCACCCCGACGCGGTCGAAGTCTTCAATTGCCAATTCGATCGCCAGTGGGACGTCAATTACGACAATTGGCCGGACAAATGGCAGCGCGGGTTTGGTCCAAGCCTTCCGCCGTATGTCAAAGCGGGCATCGAACCGGTCGAAGGGTCCATTTCGGGCCAATGCCTGGTGGTCCATGCCAACGGCGGCGGCGCACGGCTGGAAAGCCCGTGCGCCAGCGTGACCCGCAATTTTAGCTACAAGGTCGAAGCCCGATTGCGGGTGACAGGGCTGAAGTATGCGCGCGTTCAAGTCCGGCTGGAGTTCTGCGACGAGCAAAAGCAGGTCCTCGAGACCGTCTGCGGCGATTGGCTGACCTCGAACGACGATTGGGCGGATTCGCATCTGGGCCCAGTCTATCCTTCGCACCCGGGCATTCGCCTCGCCCGGGCCGTGCTGTACGTCGAACCCGGGGCGCGCGTCGATCTGACGGGCGAAGTGGCCCTGGCATCCCTGTGGATGGGCCGCCTGCCGAAGATGGAGGTCCGCACCAACAGCGCCTTCAACGTGTACGCCAATAAGGACGAGATCGAGGTCACGTGCGATTTGTCGGGCGTTCTCGATAGCGACCCCGACATCCTCTTCGAGCTGCTGGACGCAAGCAGCCAGCGCATAGAAGGCAATCGCGTCCGGGTCGAAGGCCGGCTGATTACCGTCAAACGGAGCAAGGCGTCGGAAATCGTCGAATCCGACGCTGATAGTCGCGCGGCGTATGCCGGCGCTACTTCGTGGCATCCGCCGATCGTCGAGCCCGGTTTTTACAAAGTCTGCGTGACGATGCAAACGGCCGAGGGCCGGCTGAAGCGCGACGTCATCAATATCGCGCTCGCCCCGCCCCTGGAGCGTACCGCCCGTAGCGAGTTCGGCTGGTCGCTGGCCGGCGACGACCTCCCGATCAGCTTCGACGACCTGGCCAGGCTGCTCCCGCGAGTCGCCGTCAATTGGGTAAAGCTGCCGGTATGGTACAGCCAGCAACACGCCCAGCGCGGCGACGAGCTCGCCCTGCTGGCCGAGCGGCTGGCCGCCGCCGACGTCGAAGTGGTAGGCGTCTTGGATCGCCCGCCCGCCGACTCCGAGTTCGCCGCCCGGTTGAATCCCGCATCAGCCTTCGCCGACATCCTCAGCGCCGATCCTGCCACATGGATGCCGCTGCTCGACCCCGTGCTGACCCGGTTGTCGCTTCGCGTCCGGTGGTGGCAATTGGGAGGGGACTTCGACGAAAGCCTGGCCGCAGCGCCGAATCTCGAAGCCGCCATTGGAGAGCTTCGGGGCAAGCTGTTTCGATTCGGCCAGGAAGTTTGCCTGGGCATCGGGTGGTCGTGGAACAAGGCGACCGCCAGCGACCTGCCCGCCACCTGGGAGTTCCAGCAGTACAGCGCATCGCCAGGCCTGAGGGGCGAGGAGGTCGGCGACTATCTGGATCTGCCGGCCCGCCCGGGCGTGAAACGGTGGACGTTAGTCGAACCCTTGCCGCGCAGCGATTACGATTTGGCAACTCGCGTGCGAGATCTGGTGGAGCAAATGGTGGAGGCCAAGATCCACGGCGCCGACGCCATCTTCGCCTCTCGGCCGTTCGATGACGAGCGCGGCCTGATGACCGACAGCGGCGCGCCCAGCGAATTGCTCCTGCCGTGGCGGACGACGGCCTGGGTGCTGGGAGGCGCCACATACCTCGGTACGCTGCCGCTGGCCGGCGGCAGCGCCAATCGCCTGTTCGAGTCCGCTCAAGGCGACATGGTGATGGTGATCTGGAACGACAAGCCGACTCGCGAAGCGCTTTACGTCGGCGACCAGGCCCGCGTGCTTGACGTTTGGGGCCGCCAGCGCTCGCTGCAAACGAACGATGCCGCACAACTGATCGACGTCGATTCGTTGCCGCGATTCGTGGTCGGCCTCAACCCGTCAATCGCGCGGTGGCGCCAGTCGGCCGCCTTCGCCGAAACGCACATTCCCAGCGTGTTCGGCCATGCCCACCCCAACCACCTGCGAATTCTCAACCCGTTTTCCCAGGGCGTCAGCGGATCGGTCGAAGTGCATGCTCCCAGCGGCTGGCAGATCTCCCCGGCGAAGATCGATTTCAAGCTCGCTGCCGGCGAATCGGCGTCGCTACCGCTGAGCGTGTCGTTGCCGTTCGACGCTTCGGGGGGGCCGACGCCGGTGCGGGCGGATTTTACTATCGACGCCGATCGCCAATACCGTCTCAGCGTATTCCGCAATCTGGTCGTTGGCGACGGCGACATCCAGATCGAAACCAATAGCCGGCTGGAAGAGGACGGCTCCTTGGTGGTCGAACAGCGAATGGTGAATTACGGGGCCGCGCCCGCCGACTTCAAATGTCTGCTCTACGCACCCGGGGGACGCCGCCGCCAACGTACGCAAGTCGTGCAGTTAGGCGCGAGCCCCGACCTGAAAATCTACCGCTATGCCAATGGCGCCGAGTTGCTGGGCGCCGAGCTCTGGCTGCGTGCGCAGGAAGTCGACGGGCCGCGGGTGCTCAACCACCGGTTCATTGTCGAGCAATAGACCGGTCCGGCAGTCTTGTGCGGTGCGCGTCGGCCGGTCTACCATGCGTGCGCCCGGGGTCGCCGGCGCACTGGCGCCGGCGCCCGGCCCGTGCGGGCACCGCCCAGCCGGTTCGCCGGCCGACCTGTAGATAGGGATTAAGCAGCCGATGCCAACCGTTGGTGACGTGGCCCAGGTGCTCGAACAACTCGCTCCGCTCGCCTTGGCGGAGGACTGGGACAATGTCGGACTGCTCGTCGGGGACGCCGCGTGGCCCGCCGAGCGGGTGATGACCTGCCTGACGGTCACGGCTGACACCGTAGCGGAGGCCCTCGCCGAGGGCGCTAATCTGATCGTGTCGCATCACCCGCTACCGTTCCGCCCCGTCAAAACCATCACCGCCGAAACCACCGTCGGACGCCTGCTGCTGCAGCTCGTAAAGCATTCGATCGCAGTGTATAGCCCACATACTGCGTTTGATTCGGCCTCAGCCGGGATCAACCAGCACCTGGCAATCGGCCTGGGCCTGCAAGAGATCCTCGCCCTGACGCCGTTGGCCTCCGACCCGGAAGAAGGCGCCGGGCGGCATGGCCTGGTGGGCGAGCCATTGACCCGCCGCGAACTGGCCGAACGCACCAAGCAGTTCCTCAACATCGGCGCCGTCCGCATCGTCGGCGCCGACGATCAAAGCGTCTCCCGGGTCGCCATCGCCTGCGGCAGCGGCGGGTCTTTTCTGGACGCCGCGGCCAAGGCCGGCTGCGACGTGCTGGTTACCGGCGAAGCAAGCTTCCATACATGCCTGGAGGCCGAATCGCTCGGCATGGGGCTGATCTTAGCGGGCCACTTCGCCAGCGAACGCTTTGCCCTGCTCTCCCTGGCCGACTATCTGACCGATCAGCTTCCTGGCGCTACGGTATGGGCCAGCCGCCGAGAGCGCGATCCCCTGCGCGTCGTGTAGGGCCGCCCTGCACGCCCCCTCGCCTACCGTGCCAGTCCAGCGTCCGTTCGCAAACTGGCGGCCCGCCAGGGCGAGGAGGGCCCCGTCACCGCAGCGCCGGGCCGTTGACCGACATGAGGGGGGCCCTAGAATAGCCCGCAGCCGGGCGGGCCTTCGCGGAAGTACGCCCTATGAACCGAATTCCGGTGTGAAACGTACCATTAAAGTCGGCGGCGTTGTGCTGCCGAAAGCGTTTCGGTGCTTCTGGTTTCAGCAGGACTCTTACGGCAGACCTATGACCAACGTCCCGCAATCGCGCCCGGCCGAGTGCCCACGATTTCTTACGGCGCTGCCGGTCTATAACGAAGCCAAACACGTTACGGCCGTGCTGGATGAAGTCGTCCGCAGTGCGGGGGATGTGCTGGTCGTCGATGACGGCTCTACGGACGGCACGCGCGAGCTGCTGGCCCAGCGCCGCGATGTCGCCGTCGTTTCTCATCCGCGAAATCGCGGATACGGCGCGGCGCTGCGGACGGCCTTCGACTATGCCGTGGCGCACGAATACGACGTGCTGGTGACCATCGATTGCGATGGCCAGCACGAGCCGCAACGAATTGCGCAGTTGGCTGCCGCGTGCCGCCATGCCGATATCGTGTCGGGCAGCCGGTACCTGGAACTGGACGAGGCGGCCCGCCAGGCGCCGCCCGATCGCCGGCGGATCAACGTCCAGATTACCGACGAGCTGAACTGCCGCTTCGGGCTGAAGCTGACCGACGCCTTTTGCGGCTTTAAGGCATATCGGGTCAAGGCCTTGAAGCGGTTGAAGCTGGTCGAAGCCGGCTATGCAATGCCCTTGGAGTTGTGGGTTCAGGCGGCGTATCACGGCCTTACCATCGTCGAGGTTCCCGTGCCGCTAATATATCTGGACGAAGAGCGCAGCTTCGGCGGCGCGCTGGACGACGCGGCCCGGCGGCTTGCCTATTATCATGAGGTAATCGATCGCGCAGTCAGCGCCTGTACCGCGCGCGGTCGCGAGTGTTCATCGGCGGCGTTTCCTTGCGCTGAAGTGTTTCAAGGCTGTTGCTGAACGCCTGTGCCTCGTTACGCACGCTATCGCGCCCCGGCCGAGAGTGGACAAAAGCTCGTCGCGCCGCCGTGGCGCGACCTGGGCGTGCTGCTGCGCGAGAACGCGGCTAGCCGCGCCCAGGCCGACGGAGCCGTTCTCGGCCAGTCGATCGCCAGCTTTGCCGCGGCAGCGCGGAAGGAAATCATCGCCGCGGCGGCAACGTACGTGCAGCGCTATGCGGCCTCGGGGGGATTCGCGGCAGATGGACCGCGCGCGGCCGAGCACGCCCCGATTATCGTAACCGGCCATCAGCCCGATTTGTTTCATCCTGGGGTCTGGCTGAAGAACTTCGCCGCGGCGAACCTCGCGCGCCGCTATGGCGGGCTGGCGCTGAATCTGATCATCGACGGCGACGCTTGCCATAGCACCGCCATCCGCGTGCCGGCAGGTTCGCCCGAGCATCCCCAGTTCGGCGTCGTCCACTTCGACCGGCTCGCCGCAAACGTTCCCTGGGAAGAACGTGGCGTCGCCGATCAAGGCGCTTGGGAGTCGTTCGCCGATCGCGTGCGGGCGACGACTAAGTCGCTCTTGCCCGCGCGCATGCTCGATTCATGGTGGCCTCGCGTCGTCGAGCGAAGCCATGCCGCTGGGCGAGCAGGCCTGGCCATAGCCCAGGCCCGGCATCAACTCGAATTGAGCTGGGGGCAGCAGAGCCTGGAATTGCCGCAGAGCCTGGTCTGCGCCACCGAATCGTTTCGCCGCTTCGCGTGCCACGTGCTGCTCGATTTGCGGCGGTTCATCACGTCGTATAACGACTCGCTGGCGGCCTACCGGAAGGCGCATCGCATACGAAACCACGCGCAACCGGTGCCGAATCTGGCAGTCGCTGGCGAATGGCTCGAAGCGCCGTTCTGGTTGTGGTCGGCCGACAGTCCCCAGCGGCGACCGGCGTTCGTCCGTTTCGACCCCGCGGGACTGATTGTTTCCGACCGCGCCGCCCTCGAACGACGCCTGCCGCTGGCATCTTCAAGCGACGCGGAATCGGCCGTACAAGAGCTGGAGCGCTGGGAGCGCGAGGGTTGCAAGCTCCGTTCGCGTGCCCTGATGACGACAATGTTCAGTCGACTGGCGCTGGCCGACTTGTTCATCCACGGCATCGGCGGAGCCAAGTACGACGAAGCCACCGACGGCATCTGCGAGCGTTTCTTCGGCGCTGCGCCCCCCGCCTTCGCCACCATCTCCGGTACGCTGCATCTGCCCATTGCCCGCCCGGGCGATCGAGTAAGCGCCGCCCGCCGGCTGCGCGAGCGGCTGCGGGAGCTGAAGTTCCATCCCGAGAAGTTTCTGGCCGTCGCCAGCGGCGCGCCCGGCAGCGCCAGCGTGCGCACCAGCCGAGTCGAAGACCTGGTCGCCGAAAAATGGCGCTGGGTACGCGCTGAAACCGGCGGCGCTCGCGGAGCCCAGCGGCATCGGGGAATCGCCAGGGCTAATGCGGCGCTCCGCGGCTACGTTCAGTCGGAGTTTGATCAAACGCTGGCCGAGCTTGATCGCGCAGGTGAACAACTCCGCGCGGCGCATGTACTGAATTCGCGCGAATACGCTTTTTGCCTATTCCCCCTGGATATTCTGGAACATTTTTTGCTGGATTTCTCGTCGTTGACGCTATAGGCTCTTGGCAGGGCAGCACAGGAACAGGGTTGCGGCGTCTGCGCCGCACAGAGTCGTAAAACTCTTTGAGGCGACCTTGCGCATGTCGGCGCCCTCTCGTCGAAGCAGCGGCGACGCGGAATCGAGTCAGGCCGAGTTCCCGTCGCATGCGCTTGATCCCCGCCTGACGTCGTCGACAGCGCGCCCAGTTCCGCGGAACTGCGGCGGCCAGGGGGTTTGCGTTCGCGAAGTGTCGCCCAACGCTCGCATTATGACGGGCGGAGTCGGGGATCACCCGCTCGTCTTGCAGCTTCTCATGCAAACGCAGCAAGCGGCGTTAGCCGACGATTTTCAAAGTCGACTTGATCAGCCCGGTTATCGGCCCAGTAATCGGCTGATCGTCCGCCATGACAAAAAGCTCCTGGCCCACGTGCACCTTGCCAATCATATTGCCTGGTTCGAGGGGCAGCGGATTCCGGTGGTAAACCTGGAGGATTTCGCGGTCTTACCGGAATACTCCGATTCGGCATATGACGAGCAGTTGCTCGCCGTCGCTAAATCAATCGCGTCGGCCGAGGGCGCCGTGCTGGCGCTGGTCCACACCGATCGCACCGACTGGTTCCAGCGCCGCGGCTGGAGCGCCTGGCGAGGACAGGGCCATACGCGGGCTAACGCGAGAACCGTGCTGGCCCATCTCGATCCCCATACCCACCCCAAGCCCCGCCGGCGATCGGGAATCGAAGTGCGACTGTGGCGGCACTTCGAGTTAGATCATATTCGACGCGTATACGCCGAGGCCGCCGCCGAACTGTGGGGGCCGCTGTATCGTTCCGAGGAGAACTGGCAATGGCTCATGGGAAGAAAAGCCGAGGACCAGATTCTCGTCGCCGTGCAGCGCGGCGGCGCAGCGGGCAACGGTTCGACCCTCAACCCGCCGCCGGAGCGCGCCGTCGGTTACGCCATCATGCGCGGCTCAGCCGTGGTGGAGCTCATGACGCTGCCGAGTTTTAACGCCGCCCGCGTCCAGTTGCTCATCGCCGCCTGTCGCGATGCGATTGACCGCAATCACAATTCCATCTCCTTGTTTACGCCCGCGACCGACCCGCTGCACGAACTATTAGTCACCGCCGGCGGCGCCTGGCTCGGCGACCGTGCGTCGCGATCACCCGCCTGGATGGCGCGGTTGCTCGCGCCCGAACGCTGGGTCGAGCGCCTCTACGTTCTGTGGCGCGAGCGGGCGCAGGACGCCGGCGTTCCCCGTCCCTTCGAAATTGGACTGGCCGTCGGAAATGCGAAGTATCGGTTCGCGCTTACGCGGCGAAGCTCGCGGCTGGAACCGTCTGCGTCGCTCCCCTCGCCCTGGGCGGCCTGCGACCAGCCCCTGTTCGAGCAATTGCTGACGGGCAATCTGAGCATCAGCCATGCTCGGGCCGACGGGCGTCTCAGGCTTTCCGACGCCAGCTTGGAAGGGCCGCTCAGCGCTGTCTTCGCGCCGCGGCTGTTCTGGCAGTCCTCGCTGGAATTGATGCGCCTGTAGAGCGGCGCGCGTGCGCCGCGGACGAGACCGTGCGGCCGGCGATTAGCCGCCGCTGAGGCGAGGTTCACAGCAGCCAAGTGCAGCCGACTCGACCGCTGCAGTTTACCGCTCACTCTGAAAGATAACCGGCGCTGGACTGGAAATAGCGCTTTCGGCGGCGATGAGCGGTATCGTCGTCCGCCGCGGCGTGCTGACTGCGGAGGTCGTCGAGACTGGCCTGGCAGTAGCGGCAGGCGGCAACTTCGAGATGGAACTTCACGTAGTCGTCCAAGCGGGGCTCGAGCACGCCCAGCAGGTGGCTTCCCAATTGCTCGCGGCTGGGACAGCTCAACCGATGCCGCCGCCACACGCCGCCGAGCGAATGGACGCCGGCGTCGCGGCGCCCCGCGACAGCGATCAGCCGCTTCTGCAGCGCGGCGTCGGTGCGCAGCGCCGTTTCCATCACCGCCATTCGTTCGGCCGGAAGCGACTCGTCGAGAAAGCGCTCGAGTTCGACGTCGGTGATCATGCGCTGTCGTTGTTCGTTGTTCGTTGTCCGTTGTCGGTCGTCCGTCGTCAGTTGTTAGCAGCCAAATACTTGTCACAACTTACAACGGACGACTGACAACTGACTTCCCCTACTCATACAACTCCGGAAACACGTCTTCGCTCAAGCGCTGTTGCTTGAGAAACTTTCGCAGACGCTCCAGAAAGTCGAATTTGAAGTTCGCCACCTGCTGCTCTGAAAGCCCCAGCCGCTCGGCAACCGATTTGTTCGTCTCGCCAGCGACAAACAGCAGTTCCATGCACTTCACCTTATCCCAATCGCCGGCCTCGCGCCATCCTTCGAGTTGCCGCGTGATCGCTTCGGCAAGGGCCTCGTCTTCCAGTTGCTTGCGTTCGCCGCTGCGGGCGATGCTGCTGGCTGGGCGGGCGCCCCCGGCAGGTTCCCAATTGCCGCCGCTGCCGTCGGCCGACGACAGCGGAATCGCCGGCCGCCGCCCCTCGCGCCGCAGGTAGTCGGTCAGCTTATGGCTGGCGATCGTGAACAGCCAGCTCTCCAGCGGCCGCCGCGAGTCGTAGTTCGGCAGGCTGGTCAGAAAGCCGATGAACGTCTCCTGCACTACGTCTTCGCTCGCGGCGCGGCTGTGAAGGCGGCTGTCGACGAAGGACAACAGGCGTCCCTCGTAGATCGCAATCAGATCGCTCCAGGCGTCGGGTTTGCCGCGACGAATGGCCTCGACCAGCAGCGCGTCGGAATGGGCGGAAGTCGGCATCTAGCAAGCAGACGAGTGCGAAATATGGGCGCCTCACGACGAGGACGTCTTTCAGCCGATCAAGCCGAGCAAGACGCCCATCGCCAATCCAACGCCGATTATCGCCGCCGGCACGCCGATAAACAACCGCTTCGTATAAAAGCCCCGGGTCCAGGTATCGACCTTCAGCAGCCCCAGCGCGCAGGCCAGCCCCCCCAGCAGACACGCCCCGAGGCCCGCCACGGACGCCACCCGCTTGGTCCGCATCGCGCTCTTCCAGCGATCCAGCAGGAACTCGTCTTGCTGCGGCGTAAACTCGAGCAGCGCATGGGCCCGCAGCATTTCGCCAAATGAGGCCTTGACCGTTTCTACGTAGTCTGGTTCGGGGCACAGCTCGCGCAGGATATAATCGGAGCCGACTCCCATATCATCCAGCGACGGGCCGCTGGCGACGGGCCGTCCGGCGACCTGCTGCGCGAGCTGCCGCACGCGATCCGCCACGGCGTAGCGCAGGCGATCCTCTAACTGTACGTAGCATTCCTCGACCGTGCTGAACGGATCAGTCGAGACGACCATGCGGCGGGCGTTGCCCACGAGCCCCGGCGGTTGGTCGACCCACTCCGGGCGCTGGTCGGTCGTGTACTTCTTGACGAACGGCTTTGCCGCGGCGACGGCTGCGTACATCGGCCCAGGATGCTCGCCGCGCATGGCGGCCTGCCAACGTTCGACGAACGCGGCATCCTGTTGTGGCGTAACCTGCAATAGGGCGTGGACCCGCTGGCGCTGGCCGCCGGAGGCTGTGTCAATCTCGACGTAGTCGGCCACGCATAGCACGCGGCAGATGTACTGGGCGTCGACGCCCATGTCTGCGAGCATGGGACCGCGGAGCACTTTGTGGCCGATCGCCTTGCTTACCGACTGCCGCACCCGGTCGGCGACGGCATAGCGAAGACGGTTTTCGAGCTGAGCGCGGCACTCTTCGACCGTAGCAAACTGATCGGTCGAAACCACGACGCGGTAGACGCCGGCATGCTCGCCGGTCGGTTGATCGAGCCAATCGGGGCGCCCGCCGATCGCTTCCGCCTGGGCCTGCGGCTCGGCGGAGGCTCGCGCCGTCGCAACCGGGGCGGCCGTGGTTTCGGCCTGCGCCGGCGAACCCGGAGGCATTTCGACCATAGGCGCCTCCCCAGGCGTCGCTTTGACCTCGGGCTGTACTGCCGCCATAAGCTCCGGAGAGACGCCGTCGTTGGCTTCGCCCGCAACGGCCTTGGAGGCTTGAACGATGGCCTTAGCGGCGTTGGTCAACCAGCCTTGCGTGAACGGATCGGCCGCCGGCAGCGACTGCGCCAGCACCAGCCTTGCCGCCTCGGCCAGTTCGCGCTGCGAATTACCTTCCAACGTTCGCGACCGTTCTGCCAAATTGATGCGCGGGGCGGTTAAATGCGACCAGATCGAGTCCAGCGACTTGAAATCCTCCCTGTGGTCTTGCACTTCGTCGTGAAATTCCTCGATCGCCTCGGGCAAGGCCTCTGCCAGTGGATCGCCAATCGCGGGCTGAACCAGGGGCTGCGGCGGCAACTGAGGCAACGCCTCGACCAGCGGCGCTGGCTTATGGACCGCGCGGCTGCCGCCGACGAACAGGCCGCCCACCAGCAGCATGCCGGCGCCGACGCCGATCCACGACCACCCGGAGCCCTTGCGCGGGCAACCGTTTCGGCCCTTTCTGAGCAATAAGAACGCGACCGACAGTACCCCTAGCGGAATCGCCAAGACGGCGAAGCTGAAATGAGCCGTATGGACGGCGCCCTCAGCGAAAGGCGTATAGAACGAGCCGCCTGGCAAGTCGTCCGCTTCGCGGATGATCTCCCGCTTGCCAGTCGCCCACTGTTGTTTGACTTGCATCCCGTCGGGGTACGTCTCCAGTTCGCTGCCGTCGAAGGATGCTTGAACGGTCGCATCGCTCATGCGGGCGGCCAGCCGCTGGTTCTTGAGGATTTCAGCCTGTTGCCGCGCCCGGGCAAGCTGCTGCTCCTGCGGGCGCCACGGCTGACCGACGCGCGGGCCGCCCGGTTCGCTCCACACGGTGCGTCCGACGACGACATGGGAGGACGTCTGCCCCCGCGCCAGCAGAAAGATTCCGGCGGCCAGCGCGACGATCACGACGATCGTCAGCGGTCTGGTGCGCAAGCTGAACAGTACGATCAGTCCCAGCGCTGTTAAGACCACAACTATGGCGCCCATGGTTCCCATTCCAATCGTGCCAGATTCCGTCATGCCGATTTTTGCGCCAGCTCGCGCCGGCGGCTAGGTGAAAGCCACGGACTGGAAAGCTGAATCGTAAAGGCGATCACCACCGCGAGCATCAGCCCAATCGGTTGCGGAAACCACCAGAAGAACGTCATACCCCAGGCGATAAATCCACACCACGCGATTGTCCACAAGCTCACGCGCGACATGCGCGTCCACTCAGCCAGCCTCCACCAGCGAAGCACCGCGAACAGAAAGGCGAAGTAAGCCGCGTACATCCCCGGCTGCGGCTGCACCAGTCCTTGGCGATAGCCCCCGTCGAGCGGGCCGTACCGATCGCGGAAGACTGCCCCGAAAAACGAGTCCGTCGGGCCAGGAGCGACCTCGCTGGACGCCGGCAAACTAAGGAACAGCGATTGCGCCAGCGCCCAAGCCGCGACGCCTACTAACGCTCCCAGTAAGAGTTGCGCGAACCGCAGCGGAATGTGATCTTCGACATGGCCCTCCGCCAACTGCCCCGGGACCATCAGCGCCCATGAGCCCAGCGTAGCTACGGTCGCCGTCCAAAGGGTAAACTCCGAGGAAAAGCTCTCCGGCGCCGCGAGCATGCAGATCAGCACGGCGGCCACCGGCGCTATGATTCCGGCCGCCAGCATCGAACCTACGAGGGAACTGGCCCGTTCCCGCACGGTGCAGCATCGCAGTTGTTCATAGGCCGACTGCCGCCAGCCCGCCTGCCCCCGCTTACGCCAAGGTCGCGACTGCACGGGCGCCGGGACCGCTTGCGCTGCAACGGGGTGGGCGGGAACGTCGGCCCGCGGCGCCTCTCGCTCGATATTTTGCCGTTCGACCGCGGCGAACGCCGGTGCATTGCCACCCTGATCTCGCGGCTGAGAGTGCGCCTGCGGATAGGGATTGACGGTCGACGCGCGGACGATGATCCGCAGGATCCGATAGCCGACGTAGGTGCATGCCGCCATGGATAGCAGCGGGATCAGTACGGCGCTAATCGCGGCAAAAAAGAAGAAACAAAAACCCGCGAACAGAATCTTCCCGGTTACGGTCCATTGCTCGAAATTGAGATCTTTGCGAGTCGCCGCGGCGCCCGCCTTGACGCTCTCCCAGATCGGTTCAGGATCGCGATGGAAGAAGGCGATGATTCCCTCGTCCTGGCGGTCCTTGGAACGCGGCCGGGCGCCGCCGCGTCCCGCCGGCGGCGACGCGGCGTGGCCTTGCCCATCACCACTGCCGGCGAGCGGGCGAACGTACTGCGCCGTGTCGAACGCTTCGCGAGTCGCCCGCGGCACGCCGCGGAGCATCGCCGCCCTGCCGGCGGCGGTGTTGATGCGCCTCTCGGGATCCTTCGCCATCGCCCCGTGAACAACGTCGCGAAACGGTTCCTCGACCGCCTCCAGGCACGGCTCGGCCGTCAGGTGTTTCATCAGGACTTCCCCGACGCTCTCGCCCTCGAACGGCACATGGCCGGTGAGCATTTCGAACAGAATAATGCCCAGCGCATAGGCGTCGATCTCGCGCCCATAACGGCCGTTGGCGATTTCAGGCGCCATGTAATGGACGGTGCCGACGCTTTCGGTCTGGCCGCTGCGGCGGCTGCAGGAGATGAATTTCGACAGCCCGTAGTCGCCAATCTTGATGGTGCCGTCGTCGATGAAGATATTGGCCGGCTTCAAGTCCCGATGGACGATGCCGTGATCGTGCAAATACGCGACGCCAGCACAGATGCCGTCGAACCAGCGGCAAACATCTTCCCGCGGCATGCCTTGCGGATAGCGCTCGATGACGTCCTCCAGCGATTCGCCAGAGACGTATTCCATGATCACCCAGCGATCCTCGTGCTCGTCCGAGCGGATGTCGTAGAGATCGATCAGGTTGGGGTGCTTAAGGTTCAGGCAGTGCGTGACCCCGCGGAGTTCGACTTCCAGATTGCGGCGAATCAGCTTCAGCGCCACCTCTTTGCCGGCGTCGCTTACGGCGAAGTACACCTCGCCGAAACCGCCGCGCCCAACGCCGCGTTTGATCGTGAACCCCTCCAGCGGCCGCGAGCCGCTGGCGTAGGTGAATCGCATGGGCGTCTTCGCCTGGAGGGCCGGCTCATGCTCAGCGGGCGAGGTGTTCATTTCCAAGAGGGCGGCCATGGAAGTAGCGGTCAGCAGTCAGCAGTCAGCAACCAGCCAGAGAAACGCAGGAGCGATTAGCGCTCGGCGTTCCGTTCGGCGATAAAGGCTGACAGCATCCGTTTGACCTCCTGAATGTTGTTGGTTTGTCGCTCATGAACCGGCGGGACGCGGCCACTGCGGTTAGCCGCGTATTCGCTTCATTGTAGCCGGGATTGCCGGCCGCTTTCATATCTCCTCGAGGCTCAGGGCGAACTCGTCGCATTCAATCCGGCAATTGGGGGCCACCGACGCCTGGCCGACGCAGGTTTGGCCGTCGATTTCCAAGGGCGCCTGCGTCCGGCACATCAGGTGGTCGCCGCGCCGGAACAGCACCAAATCGCCCGTCCACTCGCGGCAGCGGATGTGGCTGTGCGATTGGGGGCCCAGGATGCAGCTTTCGCTCATCAGGATGATGCCGTCGACCGCCGGGTCGGTCCGGTGACGAGACGCTATTTCCAGGACAGCCGTGGAACTAAGAGCGTGCGGCTTACGGAAGCGAAGTTCCACTCCGTCGCCTAGCCGGATGGTTGACTTGTCGCGGAGGACGGTCGGTTCGGTGATTGGCCGGCCGTCGACGCTTGTTCGGTGGAGCGGCGTGAGCACATAGGCCTCGCGGTCGCGGCGGATGACGGCATGCCGGCGGGATAGATCGCCGAGGATCGGCACGTCGACGCCCCCCTCGCCAGAGGGCTGTCCGATGACGACCTCGTCCCCCGTGCAAATGAGAAATCCGCCCACCTCGTCGATCCAGGCGACGATTCGCTGTCCGGCGTTACGCTCGCTCACGGTATCGACCTTGGCGTGTTGCGGGTGGCTGGTGCTACGGGCCGCCGGCGGAGACTGGCGGCTTGGCTTCCATTGCCGAGCCCGCGCTGCCGGCGACGGATAGTGCGCCAGCGTCACCTCCATGCCAACAGCCATCCACGCCTTCTGGCGGGCCTGCCGGGCCGCCGAATGCCTAGGAGCCAATTCTAGCAGGGCCTCGGCCACAGCGAGCACTTCCGTCCAGTTCGACGCCGCCACGGCTGCGTGCAGCCTGGCGTCGAGGGCTTGCTGTTTCTCCGCCGTCGTGCGCAAGGCCACCAGCCGCCGGGCGACGTAGCCCTCGACCGCCGCCGGCGGACTGGCCGGCATCAGTTGCTGGGCGAGCTCGACCGATTGAATGGCCGAGGGAAGGTCGCCCTTGCGGGCGTACACGTCGGCGGACTGAAGGTATTGAGCAATCATGTGCCACGTACGACGCTCGGCCCCGCCGAGGCGCCGGTGATCCATCTGTTGCAGGGCGGCCATTGCGGCAGTCGACTCGCCGCGGCCTAATAGCTCCAGCGCCTCGTCGAGGCGGCGATGGCCCTCCAGGTGGCGGAAGTCGCCGATGGCTGCCTCGTCGGCCCCGAGCCGAGCGGCGCGATCCAGATCGCGCCAGCCCGCGGTGCTCTGGCCATGCTCCATGCGCTGGCGGGCGCGCTCCATCAGCCGCACGGCCAGTTCCTGGGAGAGTTTCTTCGCCGGCCAGAACTCGCGGAGCGGCTCCTGCACCAGCAGCTCGGCCGCCTCGTCCCATCGGCCGTCGGCCACGGCCAGCCGTGCTTCGCGAAGTTGAAGTCGCCAGGCGGGGAACATGGGAGTGAACTTCCTGCGTCGAGTCACGGGTTCGGGAGCCTTTTGCGACTGGCGTCATTGCTTCGGATGAAGATCACCCAGTCGCAAAAGGCTCCCGACCCCATTCGCGTACCATCGGAACAAGCGCCCGCCTATCAAGGAACGAACGCTATAGCATGTCAAAGGGGTCGGGACGCTATTGCGACGGGCGAGCTGCTCTGAGACGGCAAGTCGCAAGTCGCAAAAATCGCCCCGACCCCGCGTCGATCAGTCTGCGTAGCTGGCAGTGTGGACCGGCGTTTCCGCCTTCGCTACCGCTTCCGCCTTGTCCGAACCCTCCAGCCCGAAGTAGTCAGCGACTTGCTCGGTGACGTCTTCAGAATTGGCTTCGTCGAGCTGGATCTCCTCCTGGAAGTTCGTATCGGCGTTGGCGAGTTTCGCGGCCACGTCGAGCCGCGTGCGAATGTCGGTCATCAGTTGCTTGGCGCGGGCCAGTTGGCTGTCGTCGAACTGGAAGTCGCTCGAGGCCTCGGCGACCTGGACGAGCTTGAGCTTCGCTTCGAGGTTCTCGACGTCGACCTGCAGTTGCCGCTGGGCGCCCATCATGGCCGTGAGCTTCTCGCGAGCGGCGTCCAGGTTCCGCTGGCGGGCGTCGCGCATTTGCCGCATGCTGTCGATCGTGCTGTCGACCGACTTATAGCGGTTAAACCGGCGGGCCAGGTCTTCCTTCACTTCGTCCTTCGAGTAGGTGTGGCCAGCGTAGCGGAAGACGCGGTCCCCAGTCTTGAGATCCGACTGGAGCCGCATGATTTCGGACTTGTCCTGCTCGGCGTTGGTTTCGGCCTGCGCTAGGCGGCGATCGAGCTCCGCCACCTCAACTTCTTCCTTGGCGATGACGTGCATCGACCGCCGGATCTCGGGCTCCAGATCGCGAACCATGTTCCGGGCCCGGTCGATTTGAAACTCCAGCGGAACGCTCTCTTCCACCGTGCCAGCCGCCCGACGATAGGTCGTCGAAACGTAGCTGCCGAGCTTCGTGTTGACGACGATTCCTCCCAATACCAGGATGCCGAGGCTTAATACGACGAGCTTTTTGATCATGGCTTTCGCCCTCCGAAAATGGCCCGAGGCGCCCCGGGCGGAACTGGGTTATTGGCTTTTCGCGGCCGACCAAGGCCAAAAGGCGCTGTTCCCCGCTATCTAGGTCTTCGCGACTTGGCGAACGATCTTGGCGTAGGCCGGAAAAAACCCGACAATCGCGGGAGTCGGCAGCCAGCTATTCGCCGCAGTCGGCGGTTTATTTCCTTGAACCGTCCAGGTCGCGGTTGCGTAGCAGCGGCTACGGCCCTGTGAACGGCCGTCGAACACCCCCAATGTTGGCCGGACTCTACCCAAATCACTGAGATTGCCATGAATCGTGTGTTTCTTGCCCTCTTTGTCCTCGGCGGCTTGGGAATGATAGGCGGCGGTTGTACCGGCCAGCCCGCGGTCGACCCGGCTGTCGTTCAGCAGTACCGCTCGCAACTCGTCATGGCCGACGAGCCCGACGGGGCGCAGACCGTGGTCGAGGTGCGGAATGCCATGTACGGCGTCGAAGAGGCGGCCGAAAACTCCGAGCACCAGCACGACGAGGCGTCCGAGGCCACGGCGGCAACTCCGGCAGGCGACGCCGACCACGGCGAACAGGCCGCCGACGAACACCCCCAGGGCGAGGCGGAGGCTCACGATGATCACGAACAGGAGCACGCCGCAGACGCGGCCGGTCACGACCACGACCACGAGCATGACCATGGCGCCGCCACGGCCGGCAAGAATCCGGTGATCGACCAGATGGACGTGGTCCTGGTGGGCGCCGTCGGCGGAGTCCCGAATCCCTCGGAGCAGAGCCACCCGGAGTTTCCCTTCGCTAAAGACCAGGCGGTCTTCTTTCTGGCCGATCCCGAAGTAGTCGCCGAGATGGAGCAGCACGTGCACCAGCATGCCCCGGGCGAAGAGTGCTCGTTCTGTGCCGCCCACGCGGCGGACTCCGCCAGCCTGATTGCCGTCGTGCAGTTCGCCGATGAGAGCGGCCAGCCGATTCCGGTCGACGCCCGACAGTTGTTCGATCTTAAGGAGAAGGAGACCGTCGTCGTGAAGGGTAAGGCCAAGATCGCCGGCGGGATCCTCACCGTCGATGCCGACGGGCTCTATGTTCGGCGTTAAGGCGACGGCGGTCGCTCATCCAGCGGCTTAGGTCGCCGCCTAGGGCCAAGTCGCCAACGAGATCGTTCTTGACCGTTTACGATCGCGGCGCTCAGCGCTCAGACGCCAAAAAACACCGTGACTTGCTGTAAGGAGTATTCATGCGACGCATTTCAGCGCTGGCGATTGTTGCACTCTCGTTTCTGGCAGTACAGGCTGGTCCGAGCATTGCCGATTCGGCGGCCCGGCCCGCCGCCGCTTCGGCGGAGCCTATGAACCGCGAGGCGACGAAGGGCGCCGCCAAACTCGGACCCAATGAAGTCGCCATCTACATCGGCGATATGCACTGCAACAACTGTGCGAAGAAGATCGCAGCCAAATTGTACCGAGTGAAGGGCGTCGTGAAGGTTCGCACCAGCGTTAAGGACAATCTGGCCATCGTTACGCCCCAGGCCAAGAAGCAAGTCGACGTCAAGGCGGCCTGGGCAGCCGTTGCCAAGGCCGGCTTCGAACCGACGAAACTGATCTCGCCCCACGGAACGTTTGTC
>JADLBW010000060.1 GCA_020847515.1 Pirellulales bacterium
GGAACCTCAATGACGTGGCGCCCGACGCCTCGTTCGCCTGGGGCGAACGGTACGAGTTCGGCGTCTTCAGCGGCGATAATAGCTGGGTCGTCAGCATCCTCGACGGTCCGGAGTTCCAGTCGAGCGGCAGCTACGGCTTCGGCCTCACCGGCCAGGACGAGACACTGGGTTTGTACCCTGGCTATAACCCGTTCTTCAACCAACTCGCCAGCCCGCTCGGTTCGGTGCTGATTCCCTTTTACGATCCCCAGAACTTAATGCTCGGCTACCTCGACGTGCGGGACGGTCTGGTCAACGAAGGGCCGCCGGGCGACGTCCTGGAAGACGACTCCAACGGCGACGGCATCCTCGACGGCGACGGCATCGCCGACGACATCGACCGCGACGGACACTTCGGACCCGACGGCATCGACACCGAAGACCCGGGCGAGGTGCCGGACCGCCTGGGCGGCGGCCTGCCGCACGACCTGGGCGACCTGGTCTTCCTCCCCACAAGCTGGCAGTTCGTCAACGTCCGCAACACGACCGAAAGCGTCGGCGTCGAATTGATGAAGTACTACCGCCTGAAGAACGACCACTTCATGGCCAAGCACCAGAACAACGAGATCACCCTCTCGGCCGGCGTGCGGTACCTGCAGCTTAACGACCAGTTCATCGTCAACGCCGAGGGCGGCGTGATGGGCCTGAGCTTCTGGGACACCCAGGTCGTCAACCACCTGGTCGGCCCCCAGATCGGCATCAACTGGCATCACCAGCGCCGGCGGGTCGGCTTCGACCTCAACGGCCGCTGTCTGCTTGCCTACAACGTGCAGAACTTCGACCAGACGGCCGCCTTGGGCGAAGACCTGATCACCGGCCAGCACAACCATCCGCTGTACTTCCCGCCCTCGTACTCAACGCACGGCAAGCAGGAGAACTTCTTCTCGCCGACGGCTGAGATGCGGGTGCAGGGCTCGTACCAGGTGACGCAGGCCATCGCGCTAAAGCTCGGCTACACGGCGATCTTCGTCGACAACATCAGCCGGGCCGCCGCCCAGGTCCGCTACGAGCTGCCGCAGATGGGCTTCAACGACGGTACGGCCGGCAAGCAAGAGATCTTTATCAACGGCGTCGACTTCGGCGTGGAAGCGGTGTTCTAGCGTCGACCGCCAAGAACATAGCGTACGTTACGTCCTCTGCGGCCGAGACAGACGCTCTGGCTTCGCTCACAGCCCCGACCTGAAAAAGGCCGGGGCTTTTCGTTGCGCTGGCGGAGTTGCAGCTATCAATTCCTGGCCGCCCGTGAATCAACAGCACGACTGGCTGTCGGCTCCTCGGCTGCGGGCTAGCGGCCAGAATCAGAGTTTTTTCTTCGGGCCGACAGCCGACAGCCGACAGCCATGTTCATTAGCGGAGCAGTCCGCAATAGAAAGAGAGCGCCACGGGCGTCGTCGCCGCCAATCAGCGATGCGCGAACCGCCAGCGGCTAGCCCCTGCGACTGTCGCCCCGTGCGGGCGCGACTAGGCTTCTACGTTTTCGGCGTGAAGCTGCCGCAGCTCGTCGAGCTCCGACATCAAGCGGTGCCGCAACGGGCTGGTGGGGCGCAGCTCGTCCAGCAGGGCTTCGGCCTTTTCAAAATTGGCCTCGTTGAAAACTCCGCCCTTGAATAGCTTCTGCCAGCTACGCGAGACTTCGCTTTCCGTTAACACGCGAACACTCCTTAGAATCGAGTAAGCGGACGCAACGGCGGTCGTCCAAGCGCTGCAAATTCCATTATGCGTGGCAGCACCGTTGGCAGCAAGTCGCACGCGGGGGCGTCGACGCCAGAATGCATAGTGCAGGCGCGACATCGGTGATAGGTCCTGCCGCTGCAGAGCAGCGCCGTCCGCCTGGCGTCGTCGGCGGCGCCTGGGCGGGGAATCATTGGCGGCCTGGCGCGGACGGGGACGGGATTCTTTTGCGACTGGCGAGTTATGTAGCTAACCAACTGTTCCAGTCGCAAAAGAATCCCGTCCCCCGGGCGGCTAGTCGCAAACGCCGGCCGCTCGCCGGCGGCCGCGACCGCATCGAGCCTGTCGAAAGCCGCGGCTGCGCGGCCCGCTAATCTGTATCGACTGGCGAAAACCGGCCGCTTATTGCGATGGCGTGATGCCGCGTAACAAGACTCACGCCGATTCGCTTCCGTAGCAGTCAGCGAGAATTTGCCCCCTCCGGCCCAAGTGGTAGGCTCGTAGGTTAGGCGTTCACAGGAGGCCGATCCTGGCCAAAAAATACCTCTCCGGGGGGTGATCGGATGATGGCAGGGAAATACAATTATGTCGTTTGTCGGCTCCGCTGGATGTTTCGCCGCGTGGCGTTCCGTCGGGCCCCACGACGGACAAAGTGGTCAGGTTTGGCGCTGGTCGCCCGGCCGGAGCTGCTCGCCGTCGCCCAGTGGAGTCGCCGACTTGAGCAAATGTCTTTCCAGGGCTCCCACCATTCCCCTTGCGGGCACGTCGGTTGTTAAGCGTCCGAAGTTCCGATAGGCACGCAAGGCCCGCCCAGCGCCCTGAACGATTCGCGGCTCGAACAACTCCCCCCGCCGGCGCCGCAGGAGTACTAGAGGTGCATACGGATCAACTTCCCGGTTCATTTTTTGGCCCTTCGACGCTGGTCGAGCTATTGCAGCATCGGGCGGCCCACCAGGGCGGCGATCTGGGCTTTCGCTTTCTGACCGACGGCGAGAAGTCGGCGATCGAATGGACCTATGCCGACGTCGACCGCAAGGCGCGGGCCATCGCGGCCGCGCTGCAGGCGATGAATATGGAGGGGGAGCGGGCGCTGCTGCTGTATCCGTCGGGCCTGGACTTTGTGGCAGCGTTTTTTGGCTGCCTGTACGCGGGCGTGATTGCCGTACCGGCCTATCCGCCCCGCCGCAATCGCAACATGGCCCGCATCGAGGCCATCGCCAGCGACGCCGAGGCGCACATCGCCCTGACGACGTTCGAGGTGCTCGAACGGGTGCAAACAATGATCGCCGATACGCCGGCGCTGCAGCAAATCCGCTGGCGGGCCACCGACCAGTGGGAGGACGAGACCGCCGACCAGTGGCGCCGCCCCGAGGTCTACGGCGATACGCTGGCCTTTTTGCAGTACACCTCCGGTTCAACCGGAACCCCCAAGGGCGTGATGCTGACGCATTCCAACCTGATTCACAACTCGGCGATGATCAACTACGCGTTCGAGCATTCCCGCTCGGGCTGCGGCGTGTTCTGGTTGCCGCTGTACCACGACATGGGGCTCATCGGCGGCATCCTGCAGCCGCTCTATATGGGACGGCCCAACACGCTGATCTCGCCCACCCACTTCCTGCAGCGGCCGGTCCGCTGGCTGCAGGCCGTCTCGCAGACCGGCGCCACGATTAGCGGCGGGCCGAACTTCGCCTACGACTTGTGCGTCGAAAAGGTAACGCCCGAGCAAAAGCGGGCCCTGGACCTCAGCCGCTGGGCCCTGGCCTTCAACGGCGCCGAGCCGGTCCGCGCCGAGACGATCGACCGATTCACCGAGGCCTTCGCCGAATGCGGCTTTCGCCGGCAGGCGTTTTACCCCTGTTACGGTCTGGCCGAAGCGACGCTGATCGTCGCCGGGGGATTCAAGCAGGCGGATCCGGTGATTCGCTCGTTCGACGTCCACGCGCTGGAGACCCATCAGGCCGCGCCTGCTGAGCGGGGCGAGCCCGGCTCGCGCGCGTTGGTCGGCAGCGGCGGCAATCTGCTCGATCAGAATATCGTGATCGCCGACCCCGAGACCCGCGAGCCGTGCAACCAGAATCGCGTGGGCGAGATCTGGGTGTCGGGGCCAAGCGTCGCCCAGGGCTACTGGCGGCGCCCCGACGCCACCCAGGAGACCTTCGCCGCGAGGCTCAGCGACGGCCGCGGGCCGTTCCTGCGAACCGGGGACCTGGGCTTCCTCAGCGGCGGGGAGCTGTTCGTCACCGGACGGCTCAAGGACCTGATCATTATCCGCGGGGTCAACTATTACCCCCAGGATATCGAGCAGTCGGTCGAGCAGGCCCACGAGAAGGTGAACTCTGGCGCCGGCGCTGCCTTCGCTATCGGCGATGCCGGGCAGGAGCGGCTCGTCGTAGTGCACGAAACCGAACGCGATCGCAGGCTCGACTACGAAGAAATCATCACCGCGATTCGCAAGCAGATTGCCGCCGACTTCGAGTTGTCGGTCTACGCCGTCGTGCTGCTGAAGAACAACAGCATCCCCAAGACCTCCAGCGGCAAGATCCAACGGCACGCCTGCCAGGCCGGCTACCTGGCCGGTACGCTGGCCGCCGTGGCGACCTGGTCGGCCGATACGGGACGGATCGAAGTCGCTCCGTCAGCGCGGCGGCGCAGCAGCGAGGACGAGGTCGCCTGCGAGGCCGACGGCATGGAGTCGGCGGCCCATACCGCCGGCCCCGCGGACAGCGCGGCGACAGGCGCCCTGCGAAACGGCTATGCGGGCGCGGCCAAGGCGCTCGCCTCCGCCCATAAGAAGGAGGGCGGGCGTTCCCGCGCCCCGCACGAGGGCGAGAGTCGCGACCTCGCCGGCCAGCGCGCCAAGATCATCGAGGTCGTCTACGCCAAGGTGCGCGAAGTCGGTCGCGAACGCGTCGACGAACTGACTTGGGACACCAACATCGTCGAACTCGGGCTCGATTCGCTGGAGCGGATGGAGATCGTCGCCTCGCTCGAAGAGGCCTTCGGGGGCCGCTTTCCCGATCACGTGCTGCCCAGCATGGAGACCTGCGGCGAGGTCGTCGAGGCGATCGAGCAGCACCTGGGCGGCCAGTTGAAGGATCGCTCCGCCACACCACGGCAGGTCGAGGTGGCCGAAGAGGACTTCAATTTCGCCAAGTCCCCCGAGTACCTGAAGCTGCAGGCGAACTTTCAACTCACCGCGGCCAACGGGCTGCCCAATCCGTTTTTCACGGTGCATGAGGGAATCACTAACGACCGCACGGTTATCGGCGGCCAGGAATACGTCAACTTCTGCAGCTACAACTATCTGGGCATGTCGGGCGATCCTGCGGTGATCCGGGCGACGCAGGAGGCGGTCGCCCGGTACGGCACCAGCGTGTCGGCTAGCCGCCTGGTGTCGGGCGAGAAGCCGCTGCACGGACAGTTGGAGCAGGGCATCGCCGATTTCATCGGCGCCGAAGCCGCCATCGTGTTCGTCGGCGGACATGCCACCAACGAAACGGTGATCGGCCACCTGTTCGGCCCCGGCGACCTCATCCTGCACGACGCCCTGTCGCATAACAGCATCATGCAGGGCGCCACCCTGTCGGGCGCGCGGCGGCGGCCGTTTCCCCACAACGACTGGCGAGCGCTGGAGAAGATCCTGAGCGAGATCCGCCACGAGTATCGCCGCGTGCTGATCGTCGTCGAAGGGGTTTACAGCATGGACGGCGACTACCCGGACTTGCCGCAGTTCGTCGAAATCAAGAAGCGCCACAAGGCGTACATGATGGTGGACGAAGCCCACTCGATGGGCACGATGGGGCTCCGCGGGCGCGGCATGAGCGAGCACTTCGGCATCAATCCGCGCGACGTCGACCTGTGGATGGGGACGCTCAGCAAATCGTTCGGTAGCTGCGGCGGGTACATTGCCGCCTCGCGCGAGATCATCGACTATCTGAAATACACGGCGCCGGGCTTCGTGTACAGCGTGGGCCTGTCGCCCGCCAACGCCGCCTCCGCGCTCGCGTCGCTGCGACTATTGCAGGACGAGCCGGAGCGAGTCGCGCGGCTCGCCGAGAACTCGCGGCTGTTTTTGCGGCTGGCCAAGGACGCCGGACTGAATACCGGGACGAGCAACAACACGCCCGTCGTTCCGGTGATTACGGGCAATTCCGAGCACGCGCTGCGGCTGTCGCATCAATTGCGTCAGCGGGGCATCAACGTCCAGCCGATCATGTATCCGGCCGTCGAGGAGCGCGCGGCGCGGCTGCGGTTCTTCATCACCAGCACGCATACCCCCGAGCAGATTCGCCGGACCGTGCGGGCCGTCGCGGAGGAACTGGACCGGATCGACCCCGCCTACCGCGGCGCCGATCGGCCGCTGCCGGAACTGGCCGAGGAACGGCCCGAGCTGCGCGAAGCGGTGCTGCCGCCGCGATAGGGCGGCACAACTGCCGGCCAGACTGCGGCTGCTGGAAATGTTTGGCAGAAGCCGTACATCTGCTCATGTTGGTAGACGAAAATGACCGGCAAAACGCTCGAGCGAATTCGTCGAGCCGTCCTGGACCAGCGTTACGCGCTGACGGAGCGTGCGTAAGATGAAATGGACAACGATTGCCTGGATGTTCTGGACGTCGAGTCCGCAACTGACTGGGAATCTTCGCCAGACCTTGACGCACGATGCAAGAGGCACTCGATACGTCGTCGTTGGGAGTGCGACCGATCAGCAGACGCAGCTTGCGGTTGTGGTTCGATTTGTTGCGGCGGACGAGCTCCTGTGTTGACTGCCTACGAGCTCAGATGAGGTATGCCATGTACGACTTTCTGTGCGAACACTGCACAGGCGCCGTCCGCGAACGACGACTGGACCGTGAGGCAATCCGGCACAAGGGCGGATTTGTGATTCTCGAAAATGTGCCGATAGGCGTCTGCGATACTTGCGGCGCCCGGTACTTTCATGCCTCGGTGCTGCGGCGGGTCGCCGAAGTTGGTCGCCGTACGACATCGCCGCTGAGGACTATTGCAGTACCGGTCGACGCGTATATGCCGCTCTCCTAGGCACGCGAGGACGGCCCGTAAAATCCTCATATTCCGATCTCCGGCCCGCCCGCGGAGAATCACTTGCGGCTGCGCTAGTCCTGGCGCGGCCCGATTTCCTTGGCCCTTTGCCGCGGCAGGTTTACAATCGAATAATAGCGGCGGCGTGGCTGGGCGAGCAGCCCGCCAGCGCGTCCGCCCACGGAACTTGCTTGTCTCAAGAGGCCTTCTTGCCATGTCGCAGGCAATTGTCGACCCGGCCGAACTGCGCCGTTTCGCCCATCAATTGAAGCGTTTCAACGCCGAGCTGGAAGAGCGGATGACGACGCTCGCCGGCCAGATGCACTCGCTGAGCGCCACCTGGCGGGACCAGGAACAGAAGAAGTTCGCCGAAGAGTTCGAGCAGCATTTGAAGCTCATCCGCCGCTCGATCGAAGCCACCAACCAATACGCCCCCTTCCTGCTGCGAAAGGCCGAACGAATCGAAGAGTACCTGCAGCAACGCTAAGTGCACAAATGGACTGCGGACGAATAACTACATGCATAGCGGCGGCTGAAGGGGGGTAGGCGGCAGTGGGTCATTGGGTCCGTTGTCAGTTGTCAGTTGTCAGTTGTCCGTTGTCAGTTGTCAGTGGTCAGTTGTCGGTAGCTGGTAGCCGCTGATGCTGATCCTTCACTACATGTTCAAAGGTTGCGTTTCGTTGCGGCTCGTGGAGAATTTTCTGGTACTTCTATTTGCTTCTGTGACGTCTTTGTTACTTCGCGTCAATTGACTGGCGATATCTCAGCCGCCATTTGCCATGCCCGGCCCGGCTCAAGTTCGTTCGACCGAGAGTATCGAGCTGCTGCGGGCGGCGCTGGCGAAGTTCCAGCAGCGGGTTCAGCACGCCCTGGATTCGCTGGACGGCCAGTTGCGGCGATCCGAAGACTGGATCGAGCACGACCGACCGACCTATTGGAGGGACCAGATCCACAAGGCGGAAGAGGCCGTCACCCAAGCTAAAGTCGAGCTTGAACGGTGCCTGATGTTTACGCTCGCCGGTGAGCGGCCGCAATGTCGCGAGCAGAAGGCCGCGCTGCAGGAGGCGAAGTCGCGGCTCGCCTACTGCCGCCAGAAGGGAGACCAGGTGAAACATTGGCAGCGCAGCTTTCGGCACGAGTCCTTCGAGTACGACGGCCGAATTGGGCAGTTGCGCCGCGCCCTAGAGCAGGACCTGCCGCGGGCCAAGGCCCTGCTTGGCAAAATACTGCGGCGGTTGGAGGAGTACCAGGTCGAGCAGCCGCCCGAAACATTGCCCGCCGAACCGTCGATCGCCGACCCGCCAGCGGCGCCGGTCGCCGGCGGCCAGGCGTCGTTCCAGCGGGCCGAGCCGCCCGCCGACCGCTCGCCTACGGAGAAGGGCTAACATTGTGCGGCCTGCCGATTTATATACCAGCGCAGCCCATATACGAGACGCGCTGGACGACCTGCAAACGGCCTGGCAGGAGGCCTCGGCCCATTGGAACGACCAGGTTAGCCGCAGTTTTTGCGAAAATTACTTGGAACCTTTGGGGCCGATCGTCAAACTAGCGCTAGATTCCATGGCGCGGATGTCTCAACTGGTCGATCACATGCACCGCGATTGCGAGGATTAAACGAGGTTGACGGCCGTGCCGCGCGCGGCTGCCTGCTCGCGTGCGCCGAGCCTGATGAGGCGTTTGAGAAGTCCCTTCCCGGAAAGGGAGGGCCGAGGGCGGGAATGTAGTCGCCGGCTGACGGCCGCCCCGCGCCCGGCCTGTCCGGCGGGGTTGGGATCGTAAACCGCGTTCTACGGCCGGCGGCTGGCTTCCGACTCTTCCGTGAACACTACGCGACTTTCTACTCGCCGTGAATTGGAACTGATGCATCAATTGCAGCAGTTGGCCGACCGGCGTGCGCAGGAGGAGCAGATCCTCGCGCAGGCGCTGCGGGCCGATCTGTCCCAGGCCCAGCAGGAGTTTGAAGAAACGTCGCGTCGCCTGGGCGAAGAGCACTCCCAGGGGCGGCGCACGCTGGAGAATCAATACGCCGCCGCGCTGCAAACGGCCGACCTGGCCTTCGATGAGGGAAAGCAGCGCGGCGAAACCGCCCTCCGCGCCGCGATGAAGGCCAATGAGGACGGCCGCACCGCGGCCCTGGTCGCCGCTGAACACCTGGCCAAGGAATCCGAATGGCAGGCGCTGGCGGTCTTCGACGCCCATAAGAACCAGCCGCAGCAACTTCTCGACGAGGCCGCCAAGCGGATTCAGGCCCGCCGCCGGCAGATGGAAGGGCTGGAGCGCGATGCCCACACCCTCCTCCAAATGCGCGGGATGACCAAGGCGGCGCAGGCCTACGATTGGCGCAGCGACGCGCCCCTCGCCGAAGGCGACGACGCCGGTGAACAGGGATCGGCCGACCCGAAGTCAACCGCCGAAGAACGCATGCAGGCCGCCGTCGCCGCATTGCACCAGGCGGTGCTCGATCTGCAGGACCAGCGGATCGGCGGCTGGTTCCTGGAGAACGGCCGCTGGACGGGATGGTTCGCCGGCGTCGTGTCGGTGTTTACCATCGTCGGCGGCATCGCGGCTGGATTGTCGATCGTCGGATGGATCGCCGGCGCGCTGGTGGGCGCTATCATCGCCGGCGGCTTGCTGTGGGTCGTGCTGCCGCGCGGCAAACGCCAGACGCTGCGTCAATTCGGTCGTATCGAACGCAGGTTGGACGAGGCCCGCCAGTTGGAACGGCAGGCCCTTGCCGAAGCCAAGACCGCCAGCGAACGGATCGCCAAGGAGAATACCCGGCGTCGCGATCAGGACGTCGCCGCCGCCCGCCAGCGGCACGACGAGCAGGTCGCCGCGGCCGAGCGCTCCCATGCGGCTGAACTCGAGCGGGCCAACGCCGAGTTTGAGGCGTCGATCCGTGACTTAACGTCGGCCCGCGACCGCGCCCGCGCGGCGGCCGAAGCGGAATACCCGCCGCTGCTCGAAAAGGTCATGGAGGGACGTCAGCTCGGCGACCGCGCTAACGCCCAACGGTACGAAGCCCGCCGCGCCGAGGCCGACCGCAAACAGCAAGCCGCCTTCGACGCCATGGCCGAGACCTGGCTGAGCGGGTTCCGGGCGATCAGCGGCGAACTGGCCGGCATGCTCGAGCGCTGTCGCGAACTCTTCCCCGACTGGTCTATCGCAAGCCTGGCCCAGTGGCAGCGCCCGGCAGAGCCGCCCGAGGCGATCCGCTTCGGCGAGTGCCCGCTACCCCTGCAACTGGTAAAGCACGGATTGCCGGACGATAAACGCCTCGACCCGGGAACCAAACGCCTGGTGCTGCCGGCAATGATGACGCTGGCCGAACAGCCGCGACTGGTGATTACCGCCGAGGGGGCCGGGCGGCGGGCAGCCGCCGAAGTCCTGCGGCTGGTCATGCTGCGATTTCTGACGGCCATGCCGGCGGGCAAGCTGCGGTTTACGATTCTCGACCCTGCCGGGCTGGGGGATAATTTCGCCGCCTTCATGCACCTGGCCGACTACGACGAGCAACTCGTCGGCGGCCGGATCTGGACCGATTCGAAGCAGATCGATCAGCGTCTGGCGCTCGTTTCCGAGCACATGGAAAAGGTGCTGCAGAAGTACCTGCGCAACGAGTTTCCTTCGATCGACCAGTACAACGCCAGCGCCGGCGAGGTCTCGGAGCCGTATCACGTCGTCGTTGCGGCGAACTTCCCCGCCGGATTCTCCGACTCGGCGGCCCGCCGGCTGGCCTCGATCTCGCAGAACGGTCCGCGGTGCGGCGTCTACACGCTCATCAGCGTCGATTCGCAGTTGCGGCTGCCGTACGAATTCAAGCTCGATCAACTGTTGCAGGACGCCGTCCACTTGTTCTGGGAGAACGACCGCCTCGCGTGGCGGTTTCCGCTGTTCGAGAAGCTGCCCCTCGAACTCGACGGGCTGCCGCCCCCCGAGCGACTCAACGAGGTCCTGCGCACGGCCGGCGTGCAGTCCCGCGAGGCGAGCCGGGTGGAGGTCCCGTTCGCCATGGTGGCGCCGCAGGCCGACGACGTTTGGTCGGCAAACAGTGCTCGCGAACTGGCGGCGCCCATCGGCCGCGCCGGCGCCCGCGAATTGCAATCGCTGCGACTGGGCCTCGGTACGTCGCAACATGCGTTGATCTCCGGCAAGACCGGTTCTGGCAAGTCGACGCTGCTGCACGCGCTGATAACGAACCTGGCGTTGCACTACGGGCCCGATCAGCTCGAGTACTACCTGGTCGACTTCAAAAAAGGTGTCGAGTTCAAGGGCTACGCCACCGGCCGGCTGCCGCATGCGCGGGTGATTGCGATCGAAAGCGAGCGCGAGTTCGGCGTCAGCGTGTTGGAGCGGCTCGATCAGGAGCTGCGCCGCCGCGGCGAGTTGTTCCGCTCGCACGGAGTGCAGGATCTGGCCGGTTTCCGCCGCGCGGCCCCCGACGTCGTCATGCCGCGCACGCTGCTGGTGATCGATGAATTTCAGGAACTATTTGTCGCCGACGACAAGCTGGCCAGCGATGCGGCGCTGTTGCTCGACCGGCTGGTCCGGCAGGGGCGGGCGTTCGGCATCCACGTCATGCTGGGTTCGCAAACGCTCGCCGGCGCCTATTCGCTGGCCCGCAGCACGCTGGGCCAGATGGCCGTCCGAATCGCGCTGGAATGCAGCGAGGCCGACGCACACCTTATTTTGAGCGACGAAAACACTGCGGCCCGCCTTCTCAGCCGTCCCGGCGAAGCCATCTATAACGACCAGAACGGCCTGATGGCCGGCAATCATCCGTTCCAAGTCGTCTGGCTTCCTGATGTGCAGCGGCAGCACTACCTCGCGCTGATGCGCGAGCGACCCTCGCCGCGGCTCCCGACCGACGAGCCGACGATCGTCTTTGAAGGCAACGTGCCGGCCGACCCCCAAACGACGCCCGAACTCGCGGCCGCGATCAGCCATCCGGAGCGCATCACCCATCAGGAGCCGATCCTTTGGCTCGGCTCGGCCGTGCGGATCGAGCCGGCGACCCACGTGGTGTTGCGGCGGCAGGGCGGGCACAACCTCGCCGTCGTCGGCCAGGACGAGCGCATGGCGGCGGGCATGCTGTCCACCGCCGTCGTCGCCCTGGCCGCCCAACACGGCGAGTCGGCCGCGAGGTTCATTGTGCTCGACGGCGCCCGTCCGGAGTCTCCGGTCCGCGACCTGTGGTCGCAGGTCGCCGCGGCGGTCGGCGAGTCGGTTTCGGTCGTTCCGCCGCGCCATGCCGGCGAATCGGTCGTCGCCCTGGCCGATGAAGTGACCCGTCGCGGCCATTCGCCCGAGGAGCGGTTCGCTTCCGTCTATCTGATCGTGTACGACCTCGCCCAGTTCCGAGATCTCCGTCAGAGCGAAGACGACTTCAGCTTCTCATTTTCCAACGGCAAGGCGCCAGGCGTCGATAAGCGATTCCGCGAGGTTCTCAAGGAAGGCCCCGCCGTCGGCGTGCACGTGCTGTTCTGGTGCGAGTCGTACAACTCGCTGGCCCGCGCCATCGACCGGCTCACGCTCCGCGAGATCGAGTTCCGCGTCGCCATGCAGATGAGCGCGGCGGACTCGACCAGCGTCATCGATTCGCCCGCGGCCACGCTGCTGGGCGAAAACCGCGCGCTATTGTATCGCGACGACATCGGCACGAGCGTCAAGTTCCGCCCCTACGGCCCCCCGACCGCCGAGTGGCTCGCCTGGGCCGCCCAGCACTTTGAACGCGGCCTGGCGGCCAGCGTCGTTCAGGGCCAGTGAGGCCAGTGCGACTGTTGCCTCAATCGCAGCAGGGAACCTCACCCAATAAACTCCGATCCCCTCCCTTGATGAGGAGGGTCAGGGAGGGGTGATCGATTACCAGCCTCCCACCCTCGCCCCAACCCTCCCCGCCAGGGGGAGGGAGCCGGAAGATTTGTGTGGATCTACTGATCCGCGCGATCCGATTCGCTGCACTCGTCGAGGCGGATGAGCGCGCGGCGCTCGCGCGTCGATTTGCACCGCATCGTCCTCTCACGTTACGCTAGAGCCCTTAAGCCGTAACCTCTTCGACTTCTCGCGAGGGCGAATCCCATGTCTGATCACGCCGCAGCTTCGGTGTCCCGCCGCACGTTCGTCAAACAGGCCGCCGCCGGCGCCGTGGCCGCCGCCGCCGCGCCGACGGTCCTCACCGCCGCCAAGACCGATCAGAAAAAGCCGGTCGTCGGCGTCGGCGAACACCAGTATGAAATCGACCACGCCTGGGCGCAACTCCCGGACAAGTTCACCTGGCAGACCACCCACAACGTCGCCGTCGGCCGCGACGGACTGGTCTACATCATCCACGAGGGGAAGGCCGACCAGGCGGAGCATGACGCGATCTTTGTCTTCGATCCTGAGGGGAAGTTCGTCCGCTCGTTCGGCAAGCAGTTCCAGGGCGGGGGCCACGGCATTGAACTGCGCGAGGAGAACGGCGAAGAATTCGTCTACGTCGCCGCCTACCTGTCGAAGCGGTCGTTCGCGAAATTGACGCCCCACGGCGAAACCGTCTGGCACAAGGTCGCCCCCATGCAGGCCGGCGGCTATGCCGCAGGCGAAGATTCCTTTCCCCACGACGAGCGGGCCTGGGGCCGCGACCGGTTCAATCCCACCAACTTCGCCTTTCTACCCGACGGCGGCTTCCTGCTGGCCGACGGCTACGGCAGCTATCGCATCCATCGCTACGACGCCGACGGCGCCTACCACAACAGCTTTGGCCGGGCCGACGAAACGCCCGCCAAGCCTGACGGCACGTTCAACACGCCGCACGGCATCTGGATCGACAGCCGCGGCGAGGCGCCGCTGGTGGTCGTCGCCGATCGCGCCAACGCCCGCCTGCAGTGGTTCACGCTGGCAGGCGAGCACCTACGCACGCAGGACGGCTTCCTGCTCCCGGCGAACCTGGATGTCCGCGGCGAGGTGCTGCTCGTGCCGGACCTGGTCGGCCGGGTGACGCTGCTGGATGGCGACAACGAAGTAATCTGCCACCTCGGGGACGACAGCCAGCGAATGGCCGCCGACACAAAGACGGCGATTCGCGGCGACGAATCGCAGTGGCAGCCGGGCAAGTTCGTTCATCCGCACGACGCGTGCTTCGACGCGGAGGGGAATATCTACGTCACCGAGTGGGTGGCGACGGGGCGGGTGTCGAAGCTCAGCCGAATGGCTTGACCTGAGCAACTATGGATAACGAGCCTAAACCAATCAGCACCGAGGATCAGATCGCCATTCTGGAGCGATTCGTCGTAGATAATGATGGTCCGCTCGACCTCGAATCGCACATTGGGCGTTTCAATATCTTCGACGAATTGCGGATGGATCGAGCAGAAATCCGCCATGCAATGCAACCCTGGGCTGATTGATGGAACCGCCTTGCGATACGATTTGATCGCCGTCGAGACGCCATAAGCAATTGCCAGGCGCCCGGTTACTCGTCTGGCAATCGTTTATGGCAACTGCCAGGGCAATCGATTCTCATTACCGCGAAGCGGTTATCCTCTGGCCCAGGGTCGCCGCCTGCGACAGATACCCCGGGGTCCAGCGTATTAAGAATGACGGCTACCCGGGAAGGGTTGAATCGCGCGTCGCGCCCTGCAAGCCGGCGCGATCCAACCCTTGCAGGGTTAGCGCGCCATAGGCCGCCGGCTACCCAGGGTAGCTCGCTTCCGCTCGCAACCCCCTCGGCTACAGCGGCGTAATGCCTTCGGCTTATCGAGTTGTTATCACACGGAAGGCGCCTCTCCCTGCCAGAAGGATTGGCCAGACACAATCCAGCGGCCGGGCCGCGGTAGAAACGGCGGTTTTCGACGCCGGAATAGCCCCGCTAGCGGGCGTCTTCGCGGCGACCGGCGCCATTGCCCTGGCGGACCGTGGCCTAGAGGCTCATGGGAGGGCATCAGCAACGCAATCGCCGCAGCAGCAGGCCAAGGACATGTGCCACCGCCAACAGGCAGCCGCAGGAGGCGATCAACAGCAGGCTGAACGCCACGACGGCCGCGCCGCTGGCGTTTTGCCCCAGAGTCAAGCGATTTCCGATGAGCAGAATCTCAGGGTATAGCAGGAACGTAAGCGGAAGGTAGCTGAGGCGTTCAGTCCGGTTCCACGCGTGATACTGCAGAAACCATAAGCTACCCAGCCGCGGCAGGCTGAGCAGTATCATGCGTGTCAGCGTGCGGTCCCGCGGCCTGGTTCTAAACAGCATGCGGGACGCCGCAATGCAGAGGGCCGCAAGCGGAAGTCCGAGCAATACGGCGTAAAGGATTACCGACATCATCACAGCCTCCATAAACCGTCGTCAGCAGGGCTTTAGCGGCTCGCGAAGCGGACAGATCGACCGCGTTTGTGCGGAAAACAGGCCAGCACGGCAGGCCTTGTTTTCGGCCAATTGTCGCGTTCTATTGATTCCTGCGCCGCTCCTGAAACCGTTGTGAATTTGGCTGTCGGCTAGCGGCCAGAATTAGGCCTGCTCCCTCTGGCCGTCGGCCGCTAGCCGCTAGTCGACAGCCAGGCACGGTTCATTAGTCGCGCAGCTCTCAATAGTTATGTGGTCCGATTGTTGAGCGGGCCTTCGGCGCCTCCCGTGAAGTACCGCAACCGCCCGGGCCGCGTTAACCGCATGAAGTTCGGCTCAATCGGCTTAACGCACTGACTCGACGTACCTGCCATGGCCCGCTGGCCGCGACACGTTTGGACCACGATATTCACGTACGGCGTGATTTTTGTAGGCTTTCCGCTGCTGGCGTGGTTGGCCTACGCGTGGGTTCGCAATTGAGAGGCCTTTACCGAACGAAAAGCCCCCCTGCCGGCCCGCAGGCCGCCAGGGCCTTAGCGCCATTGCCATGACCGTTGTTAATAAATCAGACGTTGCCGCCAAGCTCCCCGCCAACCAGCAGCACCTGCTTCGCTTCTGGGACGAGCTGGACGACGCTGGGCGGCAACGGCTAGCCGATCAACTATCCAAGATTGACTTCGAGCTGATCGACTCGCTCTATCGCAACAAGGTCGATCAGCCGGATTGGGCTGAGCTATCGCGACGGGCGGAGCCCCCGGCGGCGGTTCGGCTCGCCGAGCGCGCCAGCGGCGGCGCGACGCCGCTGGGCTGCACGCCCCAGCAGGCCCGCCAGCGGGGGGTCGAAGCCTTGCGAGCCGGACAAGTGGGGGTGCTGATCACCGCCGGCGGCCAGGGGAGCCGGCTGGGGTTCGACAAGCCCAAGAGCCTGTTTCCGATCGGGCCGATTTCCAAGGCGTCCTTGCTGCAGATCCATATTGAAAAGGTTCGGGCCATCGCCGCGCGGTACGGCAGGCAAACGCCGCTGTACCTGATGACCAGCCCGGTGACGCACGCCGATACGCTGGCCTTCTTGAAAGAGAATAACAACTTCGGCCTGGCGGAGGACGACCTTTTCGTTTTCTGCCAGGGGACGATGCCGGCGGTCGACGCGAAGACCGGCGCCTTGCTCATGGAGGCGAAGGACTCGCTCTTCCTCAGCCCCGATGGTCACGGCGGCACGGTGGCCGCGCTGGAGAAGTCGGGCGCGATCGCCGACATGAACCGCCGCGGCGTGAAGCAACTGTTCTATTTGCAGGTCGACAATCCGCTGGCGCCGATCGGCGACCCGGAACTGATCGGCTATCACCTGCTGGCGGGGTCGGAGTTGACGTCGCTCGCCGTGGCGAAGCAATCGCCGCACGACAAGCTCGGCAACTTCGCCCTGATCGACGGGCGGCTGCATGTGATCGAGTACAGCGACATTCCCGACGACGTGGCGGAGCGCCGAAATCCCCCTTCGTCGAAGGGAGCGACCGATGCGGGACGGGGTCGGGATGCTTTTGCGACTGGAGACACTCCCCTGTCGGTGGCGCTGCCAGTCGCAAAAGAATCCCGACCCCTTAGCCCCTCTGAAGAAATGGGGGAGCTCGTCTTCTGGGCTGGCAGCGTCGCGATACATGTGTTCGAGGCGTCGTTTCTCGAGCGGGCGCTGCGGCTAAAAGATTCGCTGCCGTTTCACGTGGCCCGTAAGAAGGCGGAGTACATCGACGACAACGGGCGGCTCGTCGAGCCCGCCGAGCCGAACGCCCTGAAGTTCGAGCGGTTCATCTTCGATCTGCTGCCGCACGCCCAGCGGCCGATCGTGATCGAGTACGCCGAACAGGAGGCGTTCGCCCCGCTGAAGAACGCACCCGGCGAGGCGAAGGATACGCCCCAGTACGTGCAGCGGTTCATGCTCGCGCAGCACCGGCGGTGGCTCGAGGACGCCGGGGCGGAAGTGTCTCCCGGCATCGACGTGGAAATCAGCCCGCTGCTGGCTTTCGACGCCGAGGGCGTCGCTCAGCGGGTGCCAGCGGGCCAGCGCTTCGAGAAAACGCAGTATCTTACGCCTCCAGCGAGCTAGCATGCCGCGCGGCCCGGTCGGCCCGGGCGATTAGAGCCCTCCTGCGGGCCGCAAGACCACCCTGCGGGAGCGGAAGGTCGCGACAATGCGGTTGACTCCAACGGCGCGTGTGCCAAGATTGGGGTCGCAAAGCTCGAAACCGCGACCGCGTTTCGGGGTTCTATTCGGGACGGCCCGGCGCCGCACGGGCGCCGCCGTTATGAAAACCACGTACAGGGAGAGCGAAGTTATGAAGAGTCCCCTCTGGAGCACTTTGAGCCTGATGGCGTTGTTCGCGTTCGTCGCGGCGACCGCCAAGTCGGTCGACGCCCTGAGCGTTGCGGCGAGTGTCGACCGCGATGACGCCGCCCTGCTACTTTCGGACGACGGAGACTGCAAGAAGAAGGACGGCGATTGCGACAAGGACTGCAAGAAGAAGGACCAAGGCGTCGCTCTTCTAGCCGCCGACGACGACTGCGATAAGGACGGCGATTGCGACAAAGACTGCGACAAAGACTGCGACAAGAAAGACGAGGGCGCGGCTCGCTTGCTTGCGGCAGATGACGATTGCGATAAGGACGGCGATTGCGACAAGGACTGCGACAAGGACTGCAAGAAGCAGGACAAGGGCGTCGCTCTTCTGGCCGCCGACGGCGACTGCAAGAAGAAGGATGGCGACTGCGATAAGGACGGCGATTGCGAGAAGAAGGAGAAAGACCTCTTAGTCGCCTGATCGCTGGCGTTATCAAACGGCTGATCCATGACGGGGCGTTCCGGCCTGCGGAGCGCCCCGCTTTCATTTGGCGCTCGCGCCGCCTGGGGCACTGCGAGCGACGTCCGCACGCCGGCGCCGGCAGTCCCCCGTCGGACGCCGCCTGCGGGTCGTTCTACCGCGGTACGATGCTCTTTTCCTAGTCACTGCAATTTGCCATACTTCTGCCCCCCGCGAGCGCCGGCGATGCTCGCGGGGCTGAGCCGGCTGGGTCGCGTCTTGCGGCGCAGCTTTACCGTGAATTGAGCCGGCTGTGCGCGTTCGCAGCGAGTTGTGCCGCTTGGCGGGGGGCTCGCGGGGATCATGCGCGTTGTCGGAGAACCTCGCCGACGGGTGCTGCGATGCGAATCTTTTTTTCGGTTGGCGAACCTAGCGGCGATCTGCACGGCGCGAACCTCATCAGCGCGCTCCAGCGGCGGCAACCGATGTGGAAGTTCGTCGGCTACGGCGGGCCGCGGATGGCCGAGGCCGGCTGTGATCTGCACGCAGATTTGACGGAACTGGCCGTCATGTGGATCGCCCGCGTGCTGGCGAACCTGCACAAGTTCGTCGCACTGCTTGTGCGGGCGGACCGCTACTTTCGCGACGAGCGGCCCGACGCGGTGGTGCTCATCGACTATCCGGGATTCAACTGGTGGATCGCCCGGCGGGCTAAGGCCCGCGGCATCCCCGTGTTCTACTACGGCGCTCCGCAGCTTTGGGCCTGGGCGAGCCATCGGGTGAAGAAGATGCAGCGGTACGTCGACCACGTCCTTTGCAAGCTGCCGTTCGAGGAGCAGTGGTTCCGCGAGCGGGGCTGCCAGGCCACGTACGTCGGCCATCCGTACTTCGACGAGCTGCGCGGCCAGCAACTCGATAAGTCCCTGGTAACGCACCTGACGCGGCCGGAGCCGCCGCTGGTCGTGATTCTGCCCGGCTCGCGCACGCAGGAGGTGGAGGCCAATGCCCGCGCGTTTCTGCGGGCCGCCGAATTGATCGCCCAGAAAATCCCTCAACCGCGGTTCGCGGTGGCCGCGTACAAACTCGCGCAGGCCGAAGCGGTGAAGGACATGGCCGAGTCGACGGGGCTCGACGTGGAGGTGTTCGTCGGGCGCACCGCGGAGCTGATCCATGCGGCCGACTGCTGCCTGGCGTGTTCGGGAAGCGTCTCGCTGGAGCTGCTCTATCATGCCAAGCCGAGCGTCATACTCTATCAGGTATCGCGACTGGCTTACGCGATCCAGCGGCGGTTTCGCAAGGTGCGATACATTACGCTGGTCAACCTGCTGACGGCTGCAGATCCGTGGACTGCGCGGCCGGCGGCCGTATACGACCCGGCCGACCCGCGCGATGCGCACGTCTTGATGCCCGAGTACCTGACGTGCGAGGATAAGTCGGCCCAACTGGCGGAGCACTGCATCGGCTGGCTCGCCGACGCCGACGGTCGCTGGCGTTGCGTCGCCGCCTTGCGGCAAGTGCGCGATCAATTCGCCGCGGGCGGCGCCTCCGACCGCGCGGCGGAATATATCGTGGCCCGATTGATTCAGCCGACGAGCGCAGCGCCGCTGCGGAAGGCCTCCTGAGCCTGTGCGGGCACAGCTTGCAGGGTCGGGATGCTTTTGCGACTGGTGATCGTGCCGGCGTATCGATGTCGCTAGTCGCAAAAGAATCCCGACCCCCTCGCGCGACGCATTTCCATTTAAGTTCTATGCTGCTGTTTGAACCGCCGCCGAGCGCCGCCGACCTGCACTTTCGGTTGTTCGGCTTCCCGGTGCGCGTGCATCCGCTGTTCTGGCTGACGACGGCCCTGTTTGCCATTGGCGCCGGCCGCGAGAAGACGCCGCCCGGCGTGCTGTTGATGTGGGTAGCCGTGGTGTTCGGCTCGATCCTGATCCACGAGCTTGGGCATGCGCTCCTGCAGCGGCACTTCGGCGGCCGGCCCCGGATCACGCTGCACGGCTTCGGCGGGCTGGCTGCGTGCGACGACTGCGATCGCAGCACTCGAAGCCAGATTCTCATTTCGCTTGCCGGACCGGCGGCCGGGTTCTTGTTCGCGATTGCCGTCGCGGGGGCCGTGCGGCTCTCGGGCCATATGATCGGTTGGGGCGATCCTAGCGCGGCCCTAGAGCCGGTGTTGAGCATCCCCTTTGTCGGTCGAACGCTGTACTGGGCGCCGTTTGCCCGCCCGATGGTCAACCTGCTGCTGCTCAATATCTTGTGGGTAAACGTCTATTGGGGCCTGATTAATCTACTGCCGGTATATCCGCTGGACGGCGGGCGCGTCGCGCGCGAGCTGCTGACGCTGGGAAACCCGCGTCGCGGCATCGTACTGTCGCTGCGGCTGTCGATCGTCGCCGCCGCGGCGGTCGCCCTCTATGCGGTGATCGAGGGCCAGAGGTACTTCACGGCGGCAATGTTCGGCTACCTGGCCTACGCCAGCTTCCAGACGTTGCAGGCGTATCGGGCCAGCCGATGGTGAGCGTTGTGGAGGAAGCCTCGTCGACGCTTGCCGGGCCGCGATCGGTTTGCCGTTACGAAAACATGAGGTCCTAAAGGTCTGCCGCGTCGGCCGCGTATTTAGCCTAAGTGCTTTCGAACGCTGCGCCATCCATGCGGAGCAACGCGCGGTACGTGCGAGTTTCGGAGAAACTCGCGCACATACGGCCTTGCTCGGGCGCCCGTGGAGGGCAAGGATTGATGCGCTTTCAATCATGCTGGTCAGCGGATAACCAGCGACGCTTCGCGACGAGTCCTGGGACGCGAAGCATTGCACGAAAGATGCGCCTGTGAACGCCGACTTGTCTTCTCAGATTGAGACGCGCGAGGCGCGCCAGCGCGTCGTGCTGCTCGGCGCGAGCAACCTCTCGATCATGTTTCCACATGTCGCGAAGACGCTCCGCGCGACGTTTGCGCGACCACTGGAAGTCGTCGTCGCCAAGGGTCCAGGCAGATCGTACGGACAAGAATCGAAATTTTTTGGAAAAAAATTTTCGGGCATTTTGCAATGCGGTCTGTGGGCGGCGCTGCAGCGCGGGCCAGCGCTGAAGACCCGCGCGATCGTCGCCGACGTGGGCAACGATCTGGCGTACGAAGCGCCCGTCGAGCGCATCGTCGATTGGATCGAGAGGGCGCTCGATCGCCTCGCCGCGCACGACGCCCAGACGGTGCTCAACGACATTCCGCTGGAGGCGCTGCGCGGCGTCGGCGCCGCGCGCTACCGCGTGCTGCGAAGCATGCTGTTTCCCAGTTGCACGCTCCCGCGACGCGAGATGCTGCTGCGCGCCCAACGGCTGAGCGAAGCCTTGCGGAGGCTGTCAGAATCGCGAAAAGTGGCTGTTTTCTCGGGGAAAAGCGAGTGGTACGGCGTTGACCCTATTCATCCGCGCCGCGCGTGGGCGGACCAGATCTGGCGGCAGATGATCGGCGCGCTCGCGCCGTCGCGCAGCGCCGCGCCGCTGACCCGCGCGACGATGCACGAGGCGATTGAGCTGCACTCGTTGAAGCCGGAGGCGTGGGTCCAATTAGGCTTCCGTCGCCGCGCGGCGCAACCCGTCGCGCGGTATGACGACGGTACGACGATCGCGCTGTATTGAAGCGCGCTGGTTGACCGCGTGCGCGCTGTGCGCCGCGCGCGATCGCGCGCGTTTGGCGCCGCTTGTGCACTTCGATCGCAGCGACGACGAGGCGCGCTGGCGAAAATTTCTGCGAAAAACTGTTGCACAAAAACAAAGGATGCGTACAAATACGGCCAAGAACATGGACGTGCGTTTGTCAACCAAAAAGTTTGCGAGAACTTTGGATGACGAACGGCAAAGAAAAGTTTCGCATCGCAGCACGCCATGGTCGCTTGACAACGCGATCCGGCATGTCGCTCCGGAAGGGCGACAGGTTTTTCTTTGGAGGCGACGACGAGGAACTCCTCGTCTCAGTTGACGCGGAGCGCGTCGCCAAAACTTTTTATGGA
>JADLBW010000061.1 GCA_020847515.1 Pirellulales bacterium
CCTCACTGTCGGCGAAACCTGCCGACAGCAGGTCCGCAACGTCTTCGACTTTCTCACCGACGCCGTCGAAGCGCGCCTCGCCGGTCAACCCGCGCCGTCACTGCTCCCCAGGGCGTGAACGGTTACGCCGGCGTCTATTGCGCTACTGGCATGCGCTGTTCCAGCGGGGCTATTACTGCGGCGTCGTCGCTAGGAGCGATCAAACTGTTATGGCGGCGCTCAATCGTTGCGGTCAACATTCTGATGGGTTGCCGAAGACGGCAATCGATCTACGAGCTGTGAGCTATGCGAAGGCCGAGCCGCCTGTGGGTTGCGAGTACACGCCGCGCGCCCTCTCCAGCCGGGCAGGACGGGTAGGAAGCCCCAGGGTATGGTACAGAGCGCCGAGGCGGGGCGTTGGCAATCAGGGGCCGGGCGGTAGACGGTCAGCGAGATGGCTGCGCTTGGGGAAAGGCATCTCGCGGAGCGAGATGACTACATCAAACTGGCCGGACTCGTTGCTGGCGAGCTCAGCCGACTTGCAGCGTCGTTTTGCCAGGGATGGCGACGCTGAGGTCGGGGGCTTCGCCCCAGGCGTACTGGCTGGGGCCGAGCCGCTCGGTGCTCTGCTGGAGCTGGTCCCAGGTGACGGTCTGGCCGGTGTAGCCGGCGGCGCGGCCCAACAGGCCGATCATCGTGCTGTTGCACATGTAGTGGCCGTTGTTGATCGGCTCGCCCTTACGGATGCTGGCGAACAGCTCGTCGTGCTCCTGCTGGTACATGCTGGGCTTATCGCCCTTGTAGCGCCAGGTGCGCTTGCCGCCGCGGTCGGTCAGCTCGTGCTTGAGGATTTCGGCCTGGCCGGCAGTCCCCAGGACGCGCTCGTCGACGCGGACGCTGCAGTTATCCTGCTGCCGGCAGGTAAAGTAGACGTGCCGGCCGTCGGGATACTCGTAGAAGACGGCGAAGTGGTCGTAGATGTTGCCGTACTTGGGATCGACCCGCTGCTGGCGGCCGCCGAGGGCCATGGCCTTCAGGGGCTGTATGTCGCCTAGGAGCCAGGCGGTCTTGTCGAGGCTGTGGACGGCCTGCTCCAGGATGTGGTCGCCCGAGAGCCAGGTGAAGTAGAGCCAGTTGCGGATCTGGTACTCCATGCGGCTCCAGGAGGGGTCGTCGCCGCGGTGCCAGAGGCCGTTGGCGTTGTAGCTCGATTCGATGGCGATGACGTCGCCGATCGCCTTCTCTTCGAGGATCTGCCGCATCGTCTCGCGGACGCCCAGGTCGTACCGCCAGCAGAGGCCGGAGACGACCGCGAGGTTCTTCTCCTTGGCCAGGCGGCAGGTTTCCATGACGTGCTGCACGCCGGGGACGTCGACGGCGATCGGCTTTTCGACGAATGAGTGCTTGCCTTTTTCGACGGCGTAACGGAGGTGCTCGGGTCGGAAGTGGGGGGGCGTGGCCAGGAGGACTACGTCGACGTTGTCGATGACGTTTTTGTAGGCGTCGAAGCCGCTGAAGACGTGGTCGGGCGAGACGACCACGCGGTCGGCTACCTGCTTGGCGCCCTTAAACTGTTCGAGGGCGGCCTGGGCGCGGTCGGCGAAAGTGTCGCCGATGGCGACGAGCTGGGCGTTCTTATCGGCCGACAGGGCGTCGATGACGGCGCCGGCGCCGCGGCCGCCGCAACCGACCAGTCCCACGCGAAGGGTATCGCTGCCGGCGGCGTGAACCGAGCGCGGCATGGCCATGGCGCCGAAGGCGGTCGCGGCGGCGCCCGCCTGGCCGGCGATGCGGAGGAAATCGCGGCGCGAGGCGGCGGATGATGGTGCGTTATCGTTCATGGGAGATTCGCTTTCGTGATGATGGCGAGGCGGGGGGGAAAATTCGTAAATGTGGGCGGCAGGCGTACGGGCGCGTAAGGGAACCGATCAGCCGTCGCCGGCTGAAGCAGGCGCCGGCCAGGACGAGCGACAGGGACGCCGGCTCGGGGATCGCCGCTGGGCTGGCGACGCCGACCGGCGGTTGGGAGGTGGCTTGCTGTTGCCATAGTAGCAGGTCGGCGCCGTCCACGGCGCCATCGCCGTTGGCGTCGCCGTGGCGACGGAATGCGCCGGCGGCGAACAGCGCGACGTTCGACTGCCAGCGGGACAAGTCGTCGAAATCCACCTGGCCGTCCTCATTGAAGTCGGCGGATTGAATGGTGCTGTTGATGGCGGCGACCGCGGCGACCTCGGCTTGCCAGTAGGTCGGCAGTCTGTCCCAGGGATTGTTCATGACGTCGTCAGTGATGTAAATCCCGCCGGCGTTGCGCTGGAGGGCCAAATCGAGGGCCGCCGCCATGTTCTCGGCCGACGGTTCGGTATGCACGAGGTGGACGAAGCGATCGCTGTCGTAGTTGGCGGTCCACGGCGAGGGGACGTAGGGAGGAGACTGGGCCCCGGTGTTCTCGAAGACCATGAGCCGGTCGGCCGTGGGCCAGTCGGCGTAGGCTTCGATGGTGTGCGTACCGGGGTTGCCCATCACTTCCCACTTGGGGTCTTTCGTCTTGGCATGGTCGTAGATCGATTTGTAGTAGTTCAGCCGCTCGGCGGGGCCGGTGTTGGCCATTTCGTCGACGAAGATGCCGTCGATCGCATACCAGGCGGCGTAGCGGTCGATGTCGGCGGTGACCTCGGCCAGCGGGCGGTTGCCGTAGCTCGAATAGACGTAGCCGATGACCCGCCCGCCGGCGGCGCGGAAGGCGTTTACCGCGCTGACATAATTGTTGTCCGGGACGTTCCCCGGGCCGTTGCCGGGGTTCATGATGGCGGTGATGGGGGCGTCGTCGGCGGCGGCGGTCATTTCGACCCACGGGCTGTTTCGACCGGGATAGAAATAGGCCGGGACGACGATTTCCAGCGCGGGCGCCTGGCTGCTGCTAGCGGCCGACAGTAGGGCCGTCGCCAACCAGAGCAGGAGGTATTTGGCCGGCGGCAGGTGGTGGGCTGAGGATCTATTCAAGGGGCGAAGGCTCGCATGGGGACCAGGGGTACATTCGACGGCGGCGCGAGCGGCTGCTATGGCTTGCGGGGCGCGGTCCTGAGGGCGCCGAGGTACAGCCCCCAGACGCCCACGGCGACGATGCTGAGGGAGGCCGGCTCGGGGACGCTGGCGATCGACGGACCGGCGCCGAAACTCGTCTGCCAGTCGGCCAGGTCGTCGGCATTGAAAGGGGCGCCAAATCCTTGTTGCCAAACGAGGAAATCGCCGCCATCGACGTCCTGGTCCTTGTCAAAGTCGCCCGGCGTGCCGGCGGGACCTTCGGCCAGGGTGTAGCTGATCACGCTCGAGATGTCGCCCAGGCCTTCGGTGGTATAGACGACGAAGTTGAACGAGGGATTGGGTATCGACGGGGCCGGGCCGCCGAGGGTCGGCGGAAATTGGATGACGCCGTCCAGCGGGACCGCCCACTCCATGCCGACGCCCGCGGGGGCGCCGGCCTCGGTCCAAAACGGATAGATCAGGGCGCCGCCGTTGCCCAGCGGCCCGCCGGTGAGGCTGAGGTTCAGATTGAAGGCGCTGGCATGCTGGGCGAAGGGAAAGTCGGTTTGATAGCCCAGCTCGGAACCGAGTTCGCCAATTTGAAAAATATCGAAGCCGGTGGTTATGTCTTGGTCGGTGTCGAACGCGAGGAAGAGGTTGGCCAGCGACAGGGTCTCGGCGTTGTGCAGAGAAGCGCGGATGTAGACGAAGTTGTCGTCGTTGGCGACCTGCACGTTGGCGATGTCGAGCGAGCCGGGATTGTCGAGCGGATCGGCGTCGACGACGACGACGCCGGCGGCGGTCCAGTCGTCGAACTCCGTGCCGGCGGCCTCGCCCTGCACGTGAATCGACGTGGTGAACAGACTAGGCGCAACGACTTGGGCTTCGACCGGGGCCGCGACGATTATGGCGGCGGCGACTGCAAGACGGGCCAGTAGAGGGCGTATAGACAGGCGGTTCATTACAAAAGACTCCTCGATCATGCGATGCCGCAACGGCAGCGTCGTTGGCAGTCGCCACGTGAACGATGCGAATGTTGGTACCTGCGTTTGCGCGACTGGCTGGGGCCTGGCGCCTTGTCGCCAAGGTCGCCAGGCCCCAGCCCAGGCGCTATTAGTCGTCAATTAGCGCCGCCGGCGGAGGCAGCCGCAGCCGGCCAGGGCGGCCAGCAGGAGGCTCGAGCACTCCGGGACGGCGAGGGTATAGTCGATCACCGCGCTGACGTCGAAGTTGCGGCCGTCGTCGCCGGGAAAGCCGGTGGGAAGTCCGTCGGCGCCGGTCCCCAGGTCGGTCCACACCAGCAGGCGAATGGTATTGTCGGGGAAGGTGGCCGCTCCGCCGGTGCGCATGTTCGCCAGCGAGATGGCCAGCTCGCGACTGTCGGCGTTGCCGAACGGCGCGATAAGGGCGTGGCCCCCGCCGAAGAAGTCGCCGCTGAGCGGACCGGAGTTGAAGACGCCGGTGTCCTGGGCGAATCCGAAATCGTTCTGCCAGCCGGCCTCGGCGCCGATGAGGCCTTGGCTAAAAATGTCGAACCCGGTGGCCGTATTCTCATCAACGTCGACGGAGATAAACGTCCCGGCAGCAAGGCTGTTCGGGAAGGTGTTGCGGATGTAAAGGTAGTTGCTGTCGTTGGCGATCTGGGTGTCGCCGATATCGGGGCCGCTGAAGTTGTCGCCGGCGTCGGCATTGAGCACGGGGACTGCGGCCCAGTCGCTGAAGTCGCCGTCAATCGTGATCGTGCGGAAGGTTCCCGCGTTGGCCACGGCGGCGGCCAGGACCACGGCAGCCGCCGCGGTCAGTTGGAAGAGAGTTCGCGTCATTAGTCGATGCTCCTTTCAGGTGGTGGCCTCGTCTTGGAAATTGACCGGTGCGGGCGCGCCGCCCGGGCCTCGCTTGTCGCCTATTCTCTGTTGTCGTCTGTTCTCTGTCGGGTCGGTCTCTATTGTAATTTCGGAGGAGTGCGAGCGGCGCGGCAAACTTGGGCAATTACTGCTGCGGAACGACGCCGTCGTAGCGATGCCCGCGGGCGCGGTGGACTTCTGGATCGACGTCGAACTGGACGAACGCGACCGAGGCGTCGCACATGGCCATATTGAACCCGGCCGCGTGGGCGCTGCCGAACTTGCGCTCGCCATTGTTCTCCGACGAGCCGGGGGCGTCCGCTTCTAGTTGCAGGGGGCGGTTCAATTCTCGCACATGGGACGCCGTTCGCAACGTGTCGGCGTTATTGCCGGAGAAGGCTGGTTCGTTATCCCCCTCGTCCAGGCCGTCGTCGTAATGATCGGTGGACATGTACTTTTCGCCGACCATGTAGGTGTTCGACAGGCCGTCGTCGACCTGGCGGAAATTGATCTGGGAGCGGCCGAAGACCACGCCGGTGCCGACGCCGCGGTCCGGGGGCGTGCCGTATTTGTAGCCATAGGCGCTGATCCAATTCATGCCGTAACCGCTGCCGTCGCTTCCGTCCCAATCCGTGCCGGTGAGCGCTTGTTGATAGGCGGTGTTGGGCGCGGGGGCGTTGAAGGCCTCGGGCTGAATCATGTCGCCGGCGCAGGCGGCGTAGTCGGTCTTGCTGCAGCGATCGAACGGCCCGCTGTAGGAGAAGGTCAGGCCGGTGCTGGCGTAGTCGTACACATTGGTGCGGCGGCGGCTGGGGCAGTTCATGCCCTCGAAGGGCGCCTCGACCCGCTGCACGGTGGCGGCGTCGCGGGCGGCGCCCGTGGCGCCGCGGCCCAGGTCGTGCAGCGCGGCTTGCTCGATAAACGGCAGGATGTTGTACAGCCAGCCGCCAGGCTGCCCGTCGCCATAGCCGTAGTCGGGGTAACCGAGCCAGACGAAGCCCCAGCCGCCCGTGGGCAAATGCTGGTGGGCGTCGTGATGATTCTGAAACGCCACGGCGAGCTGCCGCAGTTGGTTGCCGCACTGGGTGCGGCGGGCCGCTTCGCGGGCCGCCTGGATGGCGGGCAGCAAAAGCGCGACCAGCACGCCGATAATGGCGATGACGACCAGCAACTCCACCAAGGTGAAACCATCTAGGGGCCGAGCGAAGCGGTCATGCTTCGCGGTCCCTACGTGGCTAAAGCCCGCGGCTTTCGCGGCTCCGGGGCGCGCGGGGCCGGGGCGCGAGGATTCAAAAAGTTCGCTCATTTCCACGCTCCTTCCAGCGACGCCAGCAGCGCCGCGGTGGGCAGCGGCAGGGCCGTAGTGCGAGCCTCGGAGTCTGACTGGCCGGCCTGATAGTGAGTGTTCACTTCGTCGGCTTCCAGCGGATAGTCGTACACGGCGATGTCGCGGAGACGCCCCTTGAACAGCCAGGAGGTAAGGTACCGCGGCACATATTCAGCGGCGCCGATGCGGGCCGGCCATTCGAAATCGGTGAGCGAGATCTGATGAACGCCTTCGACCGCTTGTCGGCCGTTGACGTACAGCCGCACGGCGCCTTCGATTTCATCCACTTGGGGCCGGCCGGTGGGCGTGAAGGTGGCGACCACGTGCGTCCAGAGGGAGCGGTCGATCTTCGTCGGCGTAACGAGCTTCTGCCACAGCTCTCCCTTACGACCGTTGCCGGACCAGAATTCCCAATTGTCCTGATCGCCGGCGTACAGGGTGAAGCCGAACATCTGGCAATCCGGCTCGTGGGAACGGAGGACCCAGCGCGAGGTAAAAATGGACTTGAACTGAGGATCGCCTTCGACCATCGCCCAGCCCTCGACGGCGAAGCCGCGCTGGGGGTCGAGCCGCGGCTTGCGGTCGGGCTCGATATAGCACTCGCCGTTGAAGTAGGCGCCGCGCTGGTCGTCGAGACCGAGGCTTTGCGACTCGGCAGGCCAATTGCCGATCGGCTGGCCGTCGTAGCCGTTCTGCGTCAGGTCGAGCACGCGGCGGTTCCGGCGGACCTGGTACAGCGGCCAGTAGGCCACCGGCCGATCGGCCAGCACCGTGCGCTCATACGGCCGGAGGCGAAGCTCGACCTGGCGCCATGAATCGACGGCGCCGGCGACGGCTCCGCCGGGCGAGGTGCGCAGCGAGCCGGCCTTGCTGCCGGGGCGGACCAGCAGTCCTTCGCCCGCCTGCAGGACGCGGACCTTTTCGCTCAGACCCCCTTCCTGGGGAGTGGAGCGGAGCGTAACGATGCCGGCGGCGGCATAGACGCTCGCCGAGTCGTCGTCGGCGACGTCGAACAGCGCTTGGGCGTCGCGGCATTCGGCGGTCAACAGGGGCGTCTGGATGACCAAGGCCTGCCCGCCGGCGGCCGATAGCTTGCCGACGCGGACAAACACGCGGCTCTCGCCGACGAGGGAGAATTCGGTCGGCCCTTCGAGGATCAACTCCGGACCGCTAGCGAGCTTGACGCGAATGAAGCCGGCAGAAAGCTGAACGACCTCGCCGCAGCGCAGGTCCTGGCCGACCTGCATCGATCGCAATAGTCCGTGGGCCGAGGCGTCGAGGGACAGGCCGCTGATCTTGCCGAGGTGCCGATCCTGGGCGAACGGCGTCGGCGGGGTGGAAGTTACAGCTCGCAGATCGACGTCCGAAGGCCGGTCGAGGCCAACTGCCTGCCGGGCGCCGAGACGGTAGCCGATGCTCGATGCGGCGGCCGTGCATAGCAGCGCCACACTGGCTGCCGCGGCCCAAGTCGCTAGCTGTTCCCGCCGCCGCCAGGCAGAGAGGAAATTCCAGCGGCGCGGCGGGGCATGCGAGCTTGGCTTTACGGACTGCTCGCGACCGACAAGCGGATTAGCGGCGTCGGCTCGCGGCGGGGCTTCGCTGGGGGTCGGTTCGCGACCGAGCAGATACGGCAGGCTCTCGCGCAGGGCGACGACTTCCAGATATCGCTTCTGGGCCGCCGGATCTGCGGCCAGGATGCGCTGGAGCCCGGCTGATTCGTTCGGGCCCAGCCGATCCATCCATAGCTGATCGAGCAATAGTTCAAGCTGGAGGTCGTCGGGATTATTCACGGGGCGAGGCCCTCCTGGCTGAGCGTGCGGCGGATACAGGCTTCGAGCGCCTTGCGAACGCGCGACATAGCCATATACACGGCCGACGCCTGCTGGCCGCGGCGACGGGCCAGTTCTTCGAGCGACAGCCCGCGCCAATAGCGCAAACTCAATAGTTCTCGCTGTCGGGACGGGAGCCGTTCGAGGCACTTCTTAAGGGCGTCGTGGCGAGCCTCAAGGTAGTCGGCCTCCTCCAGATAGGTGTCTGCGATGCGCTCCATGATTTTAGCGTCCAGCGGCGGGCGCAGAGCGCTCTCCTGGCGCTGGTAGGCGAGCAGGTTAAACCGGGCGATCGTACACATCCAGCGCACCAATTCTTCGTCCGGCGACGGGTCGAGATAAGTGAACGCCGCCAACTTCTGCCAGGCGACGAGGTAGGTCGATTGCAACACCTCGTCGACGACATCGGAGCGGCACAGGGAGAGCGAGGCAATAAACGAACGGACCCGCCGCTCGTGGCGGGCGATGAGTACGACGAATTGGTCTGGCGACAAGGCTTTTTCGATCACGACCGTCGATAAGTGCTGAAGGACCTTAGGCTTGCGCCTTGCCAAGCGCCGCTCCTAAAGCGGCTCGCAGTCGATCGCTTCACCTAAGGCAATGCGGCGAACCGAACGAATCTAACGCGAATTTTTTGGAGATATCTTGGCTTGGCCCGACCCCTAGGGCGTGTTTCAGGCCGCCGGCAGCGCCAGCGCCATAATCAGATCGTCGTTGTCGCTGTCACCCACACGAAAGCGCCGTGCGCCGACCGTCTGGAAGCCTAGGCGCCGATAGAAGTCGATCGCCCGCTGGTTACCGGTATAGACTCCCAGCAGCAGGCGGCGGCCGCCGCGGCGGATCGCTGCGGCCTTCGCCCGCTCGACAAGGGCGCGGCCCAGGCCCGCGCCTTGAAAGCGACTCAGCACATAG
>JADLBW010000062.1 GCA_020847515.1 Pirellulales bacterium
AGATTCGCAATCATATCCGGGCGCTGTTCGATCGCGAAGGCATCGTCCTTCCCAAAGCTCACTTGTGCTGGACATTGGGTGGAATCGCCGCTTTGCGCGACGAGGCTCGCAGCTTTGACATGGTCGGTGAGAATGAGCTATGGCGTGGCGAATTAACGTGCGAATTAGATGCCTTGCAATCAGTTGACCAGCTAATCGAGCATGTGGTGTCACCGTGCATCCATAACCGTCCACCTGCGAGCAAGTTGAAAACCGGCCATTTTGCAGCGTAAGGGATTCGACCTACACGACCTCCAGCGGCGCAGCGCGTCGCAGAAGGAGGCCGGTGATGGCGAATCAGCTCAAGATGGCGATTGTTCAGGCAATACTCTCGTTACATGCGCAAGGTTGGTCGCAGCGTGCGATCGCCAAACGGCTGGAAGTGCATCGCGAGACGGTCTCGCGGCATGTCCGGCGAGCGGCCGAGGGTTCAAAACCGGCCACTCTGCCCGCCGGGCCGGGAAGGGACGGCGGGAGTCCGCCGCCGCCCAGCGAGGGCGCCGACTCAAAACCGGCCACTCTGCACGCCGGGAATCAGCCGTCGGCGGAGAGCCCGCGGTATTGCGATCGGTGGCGAGAGACAATTGAAGCCAAGCGCGCCTTCGGTCTCACCGCCCAGCGGATCTACCAAGACCTGGTGGCCGAGCACGGCTTCGCGAGAAGTTACTCGACGGTGCAACGTTACGTCCGCCGACTGGAAGCGACGCAGCCGCTGCCGTTTCGGCGGCTGGAGTGCAGCCCGGGCGAAGAGGCGCAAGTCGACTTCGGCGTCGGAACGCCGATCGTGACTTCCGACGGCAAGCGTCGGAAGACGCACGTGTTGCGGATCGTGATGTCGCACTCCCGCAAGGCGTACAGCGAAGCGGTCGACCGGCAGACGACCGAGAACTTCATTCGCTGTCTCGAAAACGCCTTCGCCCATTTCGGCGGCGTGCCGCAGGCGTTGGTGATCGATAACCTCAAGGCGGCTGTCACGACGGCCGATTGGTACGATCCGGAACTGAATCCCAAGCTCCGCGCCTTCGCCGATCATTATGGCGTAGCGATTCTCCCCACGCGGCCGCGGACGCCCCGTCACAAGGGCAAGGTCGAACGGGGCGTCGGCTATGTCCAGTCCAACGCTCTGCGGGGCCGCACCTTCGAGAGCCTCGCCGCGCAGAACGAGTTTCTCTTGCAGTGGGAAACGAGCGTCGCCGACTGCCGCATCCACGGCACGACGCGCCGGCAGGTGGGGCTCGTGTTCCGCGAGATCGAGCGGCGGGCCTTGCGGCCGCTGCCGACGGAGCGGTTCCCGCTGTTCCACGAGGCGCAGCGGATCGTCCATCGGGACGGGCACGTCTCGGTCGAACGGTCGTACTACTCGGTCCCGGTCGAGTATCTCACGCGGACCGTGTGGGTTCGCTGGGACGCCCGGCTGGTGCGGATTTTTAATCATCGGCTGGAGCAGGTGGCCGTTCACGCCCGGCAGCCGCCGGGCAAGTTCAGCACTCACCGGGCGCATATCGCCACGGAGAAGATCAATGGCGTCGAGCGGGGCGTCGCCTGGTTGCTCATGAAGGCCAGCGCCATCGGCCCCCACGCCCAGGAGTGGGCGGCGGCCATGCTCCAGCGTCGCGGCGTCGAAGGGCTGCGGGTGCTGCAGGGGCTGTCGGCGCTGGCCGCGAAGCACGGCGGCAGCGCCGTCGACGCCGCCTGTGAAACGGCTGTGAACGGCGCCTGAATAGTGCAGCGCCCGGCGCCCGAATCGTGTAGCGCGGGGTTAGTTGCGGGAATGATTCAGGCCTTCCCGCGTCAGGCCGTTAACGTTGACTCCTTGTCGTTAGATCGACGACGCCGACGGGCGTCCTTGAGCCGATAACTCTCGCCTTTGGTTTCGAGGATATGGCAGCGATGGGTGAGGCGGTCGAGGGCCGCGCCGGTGAGCCGCTCGCTCCCCAATACCTCGGTCCAGTGCTCGAACGAAAGATTCGTGGTGACGACGAGACTATGACGCTCGTAGGCCGCGCCGATGACGTCGAACAACAGCTCGGCGCCCGCCTTGCTGGCCGGGACGTAGCCCAGTTCGTCGAGCACGACCAGATCAAGCTTCGCCAGCTGCGCCCGGAACTTGAGCAGCTGCTTGTCATCTCTGGCTTCGAGCAGCATGGCGATCAGCTCGGTGACGCGAAAGAATCGCACCTTGCGGCCCTGCAGACAGGCGGACAGCGCGAGCGCCGTGGCGAGATGGGTCTTCCCCGTGCCGCTGGCGCCGACCAGCAGCAGATTCTCGCGCTGGTCGATCCAATCTCCCTTGGCCAGTTCCAAGACGAGCGGCTTGTTAACCGACGGCTGGAGGTCGAAGTCGAACTCCTGGAGGGTCTTGGTCGCCGGGAAGCGGGCGGCTTTCAGCCGCCGCTCGGCGGCGCGCCGTTCCCGATCAACGAGTTCCGCCTCGCAGAGCGCGAGCAAGTAGGCCAGGTGATCGAGGTTCTCCTGGGCCGCTCTGGCGGCCGTCTTCTCGCACTCGCGCTGCATCGTCGGCAGCTTGAGCTGCTTGAGATGGTGCTTCACCAGCACAGTACTCTTCGTTTCGGTCTTGCTCATGGCGTCGCCTCCGTCAACAGGGCCTGGTAGGCCGAGACGTCGGTCCGGCCAACGTCAACCAGCCGCAGATGGGGCCGACCGTCAAGCGAGAAGAGCGCCACCGGCGCTTCGCGACGGTGCTCGACGATCACGCGGATCGCATCGGCGTCATGGACGCCGATGTCGAGGGCGTACTCGACGGCGTCTTGGAGTTGCTCCAGGGAGCACCCTTCCAAGAGCCGCAGCACGCGGATGAACTCGCGCGTCCCCAGGCCGCCCGGCTCCGTCTCCAACAGCCGGCGGAGCGCGGCGAAGCAGTCCGGCAAGTCCCACTCCTCCAGCGGCTTGGCATGAT
>JADLBW010000063.1 GCA_020847515.1 Pirellulales bacterium
ACTGCTTGCTCGCGCGGCGTCTGGTGGAGCGCGGAGTGCGGTTTGTTCAGCTCTATGATTGGGGTTGGGACCACCATGGCTCGTCGCCGGGAGAATCCGTCGACGAGACGCTGCCGATCAAGTGCCAACAGATCGATCGCGCTGTGGCGGCGCTTATCCTCGACCTCAAACAGCGCGGGCTGTTGGATGAAACGTTGGTGGTGTGGGGAGGAGAATTCGGCCGAACCCCGATGATGCAGAACAACGTGCGCACCGAGCGGAAGAAAGGATTCATCGGCCGCGATCATCACCCGCATGCGTTCACCATGTGGCTCGCCGGCGGCGGCGTCAAGCCGGGGCTGAGCTGGGGAGCGACCGATGAAATCGGCTACTATGCCGTAGAGAATCCGGTGACGATTCGCGATCTGCAGGCCACCATCTTACATCTCATGGGCCTTGATCCCTTCCAACTGCACTTTGCCCATGAAGGACTGAACCAGCGTCTGATCGGTCCTACCGACGAGGCCCAGGTCGTGCGCGAGATCTGCGCATGAAGCCGCAGTACACTACGGCGCGTTGCGAGGCCGATGACGACCGGCGGCCCGCTACGGCGCTTGCACTACGGATCGGCCCTGCGACGGGCCGTTCCAGGATGGCCGCGCGGCTCGCCCGCCGCCGCCGAGAAACGAGCCTGACTCCTGCCAAAATCGCAGCCGCGCCTTCAGCGGGTCCGCCGTTACTGCTCGGCGTCTATGGCGATCATGTCCATTGTCAGCGTTCTATCGGGTTGGCCCACGCCATGGACCATGCACTTCGACGCGGCCGGGGGGCGGTCCTGGTCGTAGAGCCACAGGCGGGCCCGATCCATGCCCCGCGCGGAGTCGTCGTCAGAGACATAGTACGTGCCTTTGGCGAGATGGCGCAGGTCGCTTCCCGTGCGGTCGAGAATCGATTGTAGCTGGTCGAAGACGTCTAGCGCCTGCGCTTGTCCGTTGCCTGGCTCGCGTGCAAACAGGCCGCCGACGTAGATCTGCCGACCGGCGCGAACGAGCGTCGCGCGGCAGAAGATTTGCATGGGCAGAACTTCGGGCGGGTCAAAGTACTCGATTCGAGGCGCATCTTCGCCCGATTCCGGAAGCTGGGCCACCAGCTCAATTTCAACTGGCGGCGGAGCGAGCCACTCCACGAACGCCACCGGCGGCAAGGGCCGGTCGGGAAAATACGCTCTCAGCTTTTGCCGCACGTCGTCCGCTGAGGAAGCCGGGCGGAGGAAAACTTTGATATGGACTACATTATCGGTCGAGAGCTTCAAGTCTTCCAGCATCTTTAGCAATCCGGCCATGGAACCGTCGACCGCAGACTCGGTCAGACCCCCTTCGGCGGGAACGCCGGAGATATAGGCCGCGCTGCCGCGAGGCAGCATCCCGACGTCCGCCGCTTCGGCTTCTCCGGCGACAGCCTCGCAGCGCACAAGTCCGACCTGTTCGCCCTTGGACGGCGCGGTTGCGACGGCGTCGATCGCCACTAAAGCCTCGCGGTGCGGCAAGGGCGTGAGGACCGACGTGAGGGCGGGACGCACCGATTCGCTAAGTCGCTTGTTCAACTGCTCGCGGACCAACTCGGCGGTTGCCGGCGATAGGGCATAGACGTTCACGCGAACCAGCCGGTCGAGGTCGGACCCCGCCTGCTGGAGCACTGCTTGCAGGTTGTCGAGAACCTGCGCGATCTGTTTCTCGACCGAACCGACTCCCACAAGCCGGCCCTCGCGATCGAGCGGCAGGAGCTGCCGAGTGTGGGCCAGGGCTGAGCCGTCGACGATTACGGCGCGCGACGTCCCGGGCGGCGCATCGAGCGCGACATACTCGATGGAAGCGTCGCGCTGGCTTTCGGCGGCGCCTGCTGCTCGGACGTTGGAAGGTCGATCGCCCAGCGCCAGTAGAGCGCTAGCGAGTACGGCCAGCATCGGGAAAGATCGCATCATAGTTGAGCACCGCTGCGAAGTGGTGGTGGAGTGGAAGTCGGCGGCACGACGCCCTGCCCTAAACTTTTGCGGGCAGCTCGTAACCTTTTCGACGGGGGACGTCGAGGTAGCTGTTGGCCTCGTCGTCGCCCGGGAAAATCTCTTTGTCCGGGTCCCACTGGAGCCTTCGGCCCAGCCACCGGGCAACGTTGCCGAGGTGGCATAAGGTGGCGACTCGATGGCCCGACTCGATGTTCATGATCGGGTCTTTGCGCGAAACCACGCAGTCGTAGAAGTTCTGCATGTGGTTGTCGCTCTGGTAAAGGCGAACGGCGTCCGGCGGCAGCGGATCGCGATCGAGGCCTTTGGGCTTGCACTCGTAGCTGCCGCGAATGATGGTGATTTCCCCCTTGTCGCCAATAAAGGTGGCGCCGCCTCCCACCCGTGGATTCAGGGAACTGAGGGTCAGAATCACGCCATTGGGATAGCGATAGTTAATCACCGTGCGACTGCCAACGGCGTCGCCCGGGTCTCGCTTTCCCGGTAGATCTTGGACGAAAGTTTCAAGCTTCTCGGCTGGTTCGACCCAGACTTCGACCGGTCCCGTGTGGTCCATCTGCAGCGCCCATTGCACCATGCTTAACCCGTGGCAGCCCCAATTCAGAAGTTCGCCCCCCGAATAGGGCCGGAATGACATCCAGCCCGGCCCTGCGGCGGTCTGCTCGGCGGGCGACGGCGGGTAATCGGCCTCCGGTTCGTAGGGAACGCGCGAGACATAGAGGTTCACATTGTAAGGCACTACTTCATTGGGGCCGCACCAGCGGTCCCAATCGAGCGTTTCCGGGACGGGCTGCGCGGGAAAGTTGCTCTCGAACGGGCTAGGATAGTTGTAGGCGATCACTCGTTGGATTTTGCCGATGCGGCCGTTGATGATCAGCTCGGCGGCCAGGCGGGTTTTCGGATTGGAGCGCTGCTGTTCGCCGGTTTGAAACACAACGTTGTTCTTGCGGACCGCCTCGACCATGACGCGCCCCTCGCGGATGGTGTGGGACAGCGGCTGCTCGCCGTACATGTCCTTGCCGGCCTGCGCGGCATGGATGCAAGGCAGATAATGCCAATGCTCGGGCGTGGCGTAAACGACTACGTCGACGTCCTTGCGATCCAGCAGTTCGCGGTAATCGGCGTAGTGGGGGCACTTGTGATGGGCGCCCCACGCGGCCGCACGGCGCGTATTGAGGTCGGCGACCGCCACAATGCGAGCGTTCTGGGGCGGGGCGCCCTGGCCGCCGACGCCGACGGCAAGCTGGCTGTTGCGGCGCCCGCAACCGATGATGCCCACGCCGATCTGATCGTTAGGGCTGACGGCCGGCTTGCGCAAGGCCAGCGGGGCCCGCGCGGCGCTGTCCTCTGCCGCGGCGCCGCGCGGCAACGCAATCTGCGCTGCCGTGGCAGCCAGCGCACCGCTCAGCAGGCGGCGTCGGGAAATATCGCTACTCATGGGGGAAGCCTCCTTCAATCGGGCGTTGCCTGTTGGCACTGATATTCTAAGCCGCCGCGGCCTCGTTCAGGCCAGCGATGCGCTATGCGCCTGGATCCTGCGGACCGCCTCAACGATGTCGTCGACGTCGCGCTCTGTCCCCAGGAGGAGGGTCTGAAAGACGGCGACGGTCGTCTCGCAAACTTGTTTGTTGCCTTTTAGCTCGTGCAGGCTGTCGCGGTACGACTTCACCCGCTCGGCCGAGAACAGCCGCTGAAAACCGCGGGAATTAAGGGCTTCATCGAGCAGACCGTCGAAGTACTGCTGGGCGTAGCCGCTGCTGCAGGGAACGCCTTCGCGGTTCAGCGCTCGCATGAACTTGATGCGCGGCATGCCGCTGAACGCCTCCGGATTGTAGCGGAAGGCATAGAGATGCCAGACGGCTCGGCTGTTTTCTGGCAGCCGGACCGGCTCGATGCCCGGAATCTCCCGCAGGCCTGCCGTAAGCCGATCGCCGTTCTCCTGGCGGCGTTTAGTATCGGAGATGAGTTTGGCGATCTGCTGATGCAGCATCGCGCCCTGGTAATGCGTCATGCGGTAGTTGAGCCCGCGGCTGAAGTTGCCTCGGCCCTCGTAGGCGCCGAACGCGCGGCCGCAGTCGTGGTACGAACGCGCTCGATCCAGCAGCGGCTGCTTGACGCCAGTGACCGCGCCTCCCTCGCCCGAAGGGATATGCTTGGAGTTCTGGAAGCTGAAGCAGCCCAGGTCGCCCAGCGTGCCGCATTTTTTCCCTTTATATTCGGCCAGCCAGGCCTGACAGGCGTCTTCCACCACGGCCAGGTTGTGCTTCTGGGCGATCGTGTTGATCGCGTCCATATCGCACGGCATTCCGTAGATGTGCACGGGGATGATGGCCCGCGTGCGGTCAGTAATCCGGCTCTCGATCGACGCTGGATCCATCGTCAGCGTTGCCGGGTCGGTGTCGGCGAATACCGGCAAGGCGTGGTGGGCCAGCACCGCGTTGTACGTGGCGATGAAGGTATACGGCGAGACGATCACCTCGTCGCCGGCCTCTACGCCGACGGCGGCCAGAGCCGTAAGCAGCGCCGCCGTTCCGCTGGAGGTCGCTACGCAATCGTTGGCGCCGAGCGCTTGGGCATAGGCCTTCTCAAAGTCGCCGACGGGGCCTTCGTCGTTGCCGGCTGGCGACCAGACCCCGCTTCGCAGCACTTCGAGGATTTGCGGCTCCCAGGCCTGATCCCACTGGGGCCAACTGGCCCAAGCGCCCTGGTGAGCGGGCGTGCCGCCCAGGGCTGCCGGCTTGTCAGCCGCATCCGCCAGCGCCAAGCCGGCGCCTCCCGCCAGGCTGGCGATCGCGCCAGCGCCGGCTGTGGCCGTGCGAACAAATTCGCGTCGTGAAAGTTCGTCGTGTTTCATGGCAATGCACACCCTGGTTTTTCGGATGGGTAAGCTGAAGCCGTCGAAGAATCGAACTGATGGCGCCTTCGAGTCAGCGTGCATTACGCTATCTCAAGGCGTCGTTAACCTTAAGCGGAATAGATTGAAGCGCGGGCGATGAGCGGCCCCCCTTGAAGCGGGCCGGCAAACCGGAGGTGGATTAAGACGCACTTGGCAGCCGGCGTCCATTGTATCGGAAAACCATTGCAGGAGGGCACTACCTTAATGGCTCCGGCGCCGCTAATGAACTCCGCTGCGAACTTGGCTGTCGGCTCGCGGCCATCGGCTCGCCGGGGGGAATGAGCATTGTTCCGTCTTGCCGACCCCCATCAGCCGATAGCCGAAAGCCGACAGCCATCCGCCGCCAGCCGCCAGCCGGACGCGGTTCATTAGCGGCGCGGTTCTCAATAGACCTGAGATTACCGACTCCAGACAGGACGAACGCGTTTGAATTATGGCGAAGCCCTCAGGAGCAGGACCTTGCCGCCCCCCTGCGCCATAATCAAACATTATCTATTGCTCCCGAATAGCCGCTACGGAAGGGCCGCCGCGAAGGCGCGGACCAGCGGCCGGTCTGCGCAGTATGAAGAACAGCCTCTTGTTTGCGCGTCCGCGGCGAGCTTTGCTCGACGCTCGGGCGACGCTGAAAAACGCCGCGACGGCGTTTTTCAACAGGCTGTCAGCGGTCAAGCGCCCGCGGCATGCATGACCAGCAGCATCAATTTCCATGCACCCGCGGCGATGGCGCTGAGGATCATCCCCACGATCCACATCGTCGCCGACAGCGTCAGCACCTCGCGCAGCGGCAGTCGCACGCCGACGATGACCATCCGTCTTGGCGGTTCCCAATCGTCGAATTCGTCGTCGCTGGGAGCTTGGTAGCGGGTGGGCATGGGCGGCTCCGAAGGTAAGGCTGTGTCGAGGCGGCCGATTCGAGCATATCGTCCATGGGCGGGCGCTAGTCGCATAAGCAACCGTCAGCGTGATAGAACTGACCGACGGCCATAGCGAGGCGCCGCCTGCGGGCAAGGCAAAGCTCCCGCCGCCGGTCCGCCCCGCACCGTGGCCGATCTGCCGTCCGGCGCCGGCGTTTTGCGCGCTGCGCGGCGGCGAGGGGCCCTTAGGGCTTGCGGTGCAATCGGCAGCGGAACGGCTTCAGAATGCTGTCCGACAAGTGCAATGATCTACCGGGCGAGGTCGCTGCAAAGCAATTCTTCGGCGGCCTGCGCGTCGAAGCGCCGGCCGTTGGCAAACGCCGATCGGTCGGGGCAGGTTCTAAGCGAATGACGCTTCGGCCGGCAAGCGGGCTGGCGTCATCCGTCCCGCGGCATCAACCTTTCCAACCTGCTCACTCCGCGGCCAGCTTACTGACCAGGAACTCCTGGATCGAGCCGTACTGCTGATCCTCATGCCCCGGATATGACAGCACTGCCTCCACGCCCGACTCCTTCAGCCGCTCGGCCAGCTTGACCCCGTACACAGCCGAGTGGGTCGGATCCTCCTCCGCCTGACCGATTACGGGCGGCTTCTTCTGGTTTGGATATTCGAGATAGATCGGCGGGTCGTCGGCGGAGACGAGTTCGATGGGAGAATATTGTTTGATCCAGGGGAGTACGCGCTCGCGGTTTTCCGCCAGCAGGTCGAATTCCTGGGGACGCGTGCGGCCCTGGGCGGCAAAGCCGAAGGCGTGACCGCCGTAGATCGCATTGGGAATCCACTGCCGAAGTTCCGCCGGGTCGAGAGAGGTCTGGGCGCCGGCGACTGCCGCGCAGGCGAGCCGCGTTGACTGCCGAGCCACCGGGTCGCTGCTCGTCGGATCAGCCAGGTCGTCGTGCAGCGCTAGCCAGAGCGAGGTGCAGGCCCCGGCGGAGCTTCCGGTAGCGCCGATCCGCTGCGGGTCGATGTTCCACGGACGTGCGCGGGCGCGGATCGTCTGCAACGCGCGGGCCGCGTCGCTAACGCAGGCCTTAACCGGAGGCTCGACCCCTTGCTCCATGGCCTGCTCGATGAATCGATAATTCAGGGCCGCCACCGAGATTCCTTTATCCAAGTAACTCTTAACGAATCTGCCGCGGTAGTTGCTCTTGTCGCCGGTCTTCCATCCGCCGCCATGGATCAGCAACACCACTGGGGTAGGACGATCGGACCGCGCTTGCCAAAAGTCGAACCGCTGGCGCTGCGAGTCCTGGCCATAGGCGTAGTCGGCCGCTGTGGGCTCGAGGGCCCAGCTCGGCGAGTCGGGACGCTGGCCGCGGGCCAGCTCTACCGACGGCAGTAAACAAATCAGCGCTACGGACCAAGCTCGGGGCAGCATCGCACGACCTTTTAACAGAATGTCGATCTGAAAACGGCTGCAGGCCGGCGCCTTCGACGGGCGCGCTGGGCAACGCCCGGCTCTTCTGGCCGCCTCAGCACGGCTGGGGCCTAGTATATTTTCCGCTCCCCCGCGTGCCCAGCGACCCTTTGCGACTGGTCGACCAATTTCTTGTGAATGACAACCATCGAATTAGAATGCCGGCATACCCTGCAGAGCGCCCGGCGTTCGCCGCGCACCCTGCGGGAGACGTACCGGACGGATTGATCCTCGCCAGCAAAGCAGATGTCCCAATCGCTCACCCCGCCGCCCCAGACGAAGATCAAACTCGCGGACTTCGATGCGCGGCATATCGAGCACGACCTCGACAAGGAGGCCGCCCGCAGCCGGCTCCAGGAGAATACGGCTGCGCTGGCGGACCTCGCCTACCGGCTGTACGCCGAGAACCGCCGGGCCGTGTTGTTGGTGCTACAGGGCATGGATACCTCGGGCAAAGACGGCACGATCCGCGCCGTGACAACCGGCGTCAACCCGCAGGCCTTTCAGATCACGGCGTTCAAGCAGCCCAGCGCCGAGGAGCTGGACCACGACTTCCTATGGCGGATTCATAACGCCGCGCCTAACCGCGGCCACGTCGGCATCTTCAACCGCTCGCATTACGAGGACGTGCTGATCGTTAGGGTCCATAAGCTCGTCTCCAAGGAAGAGTGGCAGAGCCGTTACGAGCGGATCAACAGCTTTGAGCGGCTGCTCGCGGAGGGCGGGATGACGCTGGTCAAATGCTTTCTGCACATCAGCAAGGATGAGCAGAAGAAGCGTCTCCAATCGCGACTCGACGATCCGACGAAGCGCTGGAAATTCAGCCGCGGCGATCTCGACGAACGTAAGCTGTGGAACGACTATCAGGAGGCGTACGAGGAGGCCCTCACGAAGTGCAACACCGACGACGCCCCGTGGCATATCGTGCCGGCGGATCGAAAGTGGTATCGCAATCTGGTCGTCAGCGACCTGCTGAGGGCGGCGCTCGAGAAGATGGATCCGCAGTTCCCGCCCGAGGAGCCGGGACTGGACGAACTGACCGTGGAATAAACGCGCCAGCTCTGCAGCGCCGGCCGTGCGCCGCATGAGGGGGGGGCGCCGGCGATCCGAGTGCGGGCAGCTTCTCTTGTGGGCCGGGCCGTCGGCGTCCATAATCCGCGGCATGAGCTCACTTGAACCCCAGACGAAGCGCAGCGCCCATCAGGCGGATCTTGCTTCCGGCAAAGAGATCGACCAGCGGCCGGATCTGCCGACGCTCTATCGCGACCCCGGTTTTTGGGGGATGACGATTACTCAGTTCTTGGGGGCGTTTAACGACAACCTGTTTAAGCAGTTGGTCATGTTCCTGTCGGTGATGGCGGTGGGAACAGCCGCCGTCACATCAAGCGCTGACGTTAGTTCCCAAGGGACGGCGGCCGGCGCGTCGGCGGTAGCTGCTGCGGAAGCCGGCGGCCAACCCCCGCAGATGACCGACAAGCAGGGGACGGCGGACACCATTTTCGGCATCCCGTTCTTGCTTGTAACCGGTTTCGCGGGCTACCTGGCGGACAAGCACAGCAAACGTACGATCATCATCAGTTGCAAGGCGGCCGAGATCTTCATCATGGGGGCGGGCGCCCTTGCCTTCTCGCTGTACGCGCCGGGCCATCTTGGTTTTCTGTACGTAGTGCTGTTTTTGATGGGAACGCACAGCGGGTTTTTTGGTCCCGCCAAGTACGGCATTCTGCCCGAAATGCTGCGCCCTGCGGATTTGGCCCGCGCCAACGGCTTTATCCTGATGACGACGTTTCTATCGATCATTCTCGGCGGCGTGCTGGCCGGCGTGCTGCGCGAGCACTTCTCCAGCAAGCTGTGGCTGGCTTCGGTCGCCTGTATGTCGATCGCGGTGATCGGCACGATCTCGTCGCTGTGGGTGCGGCGGGTGCGGCCGTCGAACCCGGCGATCCAGTTCCAGTGGTCTGCGCTGGCCATCCCTCCCGACATGCTGGCGATGCTGCGAGCCGACCGACCGTTGCTGTTGGCCGTGTTCGTCTCCAGCGTGTTCTGGATGTTGGCGGGCATGATGAAGTCCGCAATCACGGCCACGGGGCTGATCGACCAGTTAGCCGGCGAAGTGGCTACCAGCTATCTGTTCGGCACGGTGAGCATTGGCATCGCCGCCGGCGCTGCGATCGGCGGCTTGATTTCGCGCACCGAGGCCGACTTTCGCGTGATGCGCATCGGCGCCGTTGGTATGCTGGTGTGCATGATTCTGCTGGGAATTCCCAGCGCGGCCGACGCGGCGACGCTCTTGGGGCCCGACGGCAAGCTGCTCCATTTGCCAGGGTTTGCAGAGAGCCGCCAATGGCTGGGCTTCTACGGCAGCCTGGCAACCATCCTGGCGCTCGGGGTGTTTACAGGCTTCTTTGCCGTGCCGCTGCAGGTCTTCATGCAGAAGGCGCCGCCCGAAGGGAAGAAGGGCCGCATGATCGCGGTGATGAATCAAGCCAACTGGGTCGGCATCGTATTAAACGGGGTGGTGTACAGCGGGATCGCCGCTCTGATTGAGGCTCAGCGATGGCCTCGCTGCACGGCCTTCATGTTCATCGCGGCAATCATGCTGCCGATCGCCGTGTTCTATCACCCGAAGAGCGAGGCCCTGGGCGACTTGATGCCGTAGCATCCCGAGAGGCTTGTGGTAGAACGTGATGGCAGCTCCTGAGCTCTACATCGTCGGCGGCCCGAACGGAGCCGGGAAGACTACGGCCATCTGCGAGTATTTGAAGGGGCGGCAAATCGAATACTTGAGTGCTGACTTGATCGCATCGGAGCTTGTGCAGAAGGGACCCGATGATCTTCAGATACAAGCGGCTCGGCGGTTCATCGGACGGCTAGACCAGTGTGTCCGGGACTTACGAGACTGCTTGGTAGAATCAACCCTCTCAGGCAAGTCGTTGATCCATACTCTACGTCGAGCGAAAGCTTCACAGGGTATCGAATCGAATTGAAGTTTTTATATGTCGACTCCGCAGCGATGAGCCTAGCCCGAGTGAAGCAATGCGTGCGAAAGGGAGGGCATAACGCACCTGCGGACGACGTCTACCGCAGGTTCAGGCGATCGCTGGCAAACTTTTGGAATCTATATCGTCCATCGGCCTCTATGGGTGTTGACGTATAATGCAACTGAATGGCCGCAAGATATCGATTTCGGCACGGCATTCGGAACAGTGATCCTAGATCGAAGCGCCTTCCAGCGCTTTCGGCAGATCGTCGATCTTAACGATGAACAAATATGACCAGTCTCTAGCCTCGAAGCATTCCACAGGCTAGCCGAATGGTCGCGCATTGGCCATGCCGCGGCTCATGAGGCGATTGAGGAGAATCGCCGGCTTGGGGCGCCGAACGTCTATTCGATCAACGGTCGCATCTGCTATGAGCTGCCCAGCGGGGAACATTCGCTAGAGGGACCCCGGCATCCAACGGCCCGCTGGCGACGAGGCGAACGGCGCCGTCGGGAGCTGAGGCGGTTCGAGAAAGTCGCCCAGGTTCTCAACCGGGTAGCGGGCCAGCTTAATGTAGTCATCTCGCTCCGCGAGATGATTTCCGCTCGCGAAGCAACCGGTCTCCCCTTTCTTAGGCAAACTGTCCCACTACCCTCAACCTCGCGATCGCGCCGTAGATCTCAAGGCGGGCGCCGACGCACGCCGCTGGCATGCGGCGCGTCCGGCAGCGGGCTCAACTCTTGGCCTTGTTCTCGGCGGCGTCAGCCGGCGCCGACGTGCTATGGGCGTCCGCGCCTGCGGCGGGGGCGGCCTCAGGCTGCGCTTCGCTGGCCAGCGTGGTGTTGGTGAACTGCAGGTCCACCAAGGCGGCGATCGCGGCGTCGGGGTCGAACTGGTCCTTGTCGACTGCGACCGTAGCGGTCTTGGTTTCGAGCTCGACCTTGACCTCCTTGACGCCCGGCTGTTTGGCGAGCGCGTCGCGTACGGTCGGCACGCAGGAGAACTCGCACATCATGTCCGGAACGCTAAAGGCTACAGTCGGGACGCCTTCGACGTTGAACGACGCCGGCGTGGCGGCGACGGCGGCCTCCTGCGCGGTCGGGGCTTGCTCGACGGTCGTCGCGACGGGGGACGACTGGCCGCAGCCGACGGCCAGCGGAAGCAGCCACGCGAGCCGAATGAAGCGAGTCATGATTGGTCTCCGTAGGGCTATCGGTTATCGGCTGGCGGCTTTGGGCTGGCGGCTGGAGGGGCAAGTCGCTGGCTCTGGCCGGTCGCGGGTAGCCGATAGTGGATGGCTAAACTCAGATGGGGCGCCGCTCTAAGGAATGTCCGCGGCGATCTCAAGCGTCTTCCTTTTTTTGAACCCTCGAAACCTATTCGCGCCTGTTCGCGTGATTGGCGGGCTCTGGCCGGCGAACCGGCTTACTGTTCTGCGGCGGCGATCTCGACGAGCTCGCCGCTGGAGGCCATCTCGCGAATGTCCTGGGTGATCTTCATCGAGCAGTACTTCGGCCCGCACATGCTGCAGAAATGGGCGCTTTTGAACGTATCTTGCGGGAGGGTCTCGTCGTGATACGCCCGGGCGGTTTCGGGATCGAGGGCCAGTTCGAACTGCCGATTCCAGTCGAACTCGAACCGGGCCTTCGACAAGGCGTCGTCCCGGTCGCGGGCCGCTTGGCGCTTGCGGGCGATGTCAGCCGCGTGGGCGGCGATCTTGTAGGCGATGAGGCCCTGCTTCACGTCTTCGCGCTCCGGCAGACCCAGATGTTCCTTGGGCGTTACGTAGCACAGCATGGCCGCCCCCGCCCAGCCGGCGAGAGCCGCGCCAATGCAACTGGTGATGTGGTCGTAGCCGGGGGCGAAGTCGGTCACGAGCGGGCCGAGGACGTAGAACGGCGCGCCGTCGCAGACTTCGATCTGGCGCTCGACGTTCATCGCCACTTCGTCCATCGGGATGTGGCCCGGTCCTTCGACCATGACTTGCGTGCCGCGGGCCCAGCCGCGGCGGGTAAGTTCGCCCAGCACGTCGAGCTCGGCGAACTGCGCGGCGTCGCTGGCATCGGCGAGCGAGCCCGGCCGCAGCCCGTCGCCGAGGCTCCAGGTGACGTCGTACTGCCGCATGACGTCGCACAGGTCTTCGAAGTGCTCGTACAACGGGTTTTGCTTGCGGTGGGCCATCATCCATTTGGCGATCAGCGAACCGCCGCGACTGACGATGCCGGTCAGCCGGCCGGTCGTGAGGTGCAAGTGCTCCAGCTTCACCCCGCAGTGGACCGTCATGTAGTCGACGCCCTGCTGGGCCTGATGCTCGATCATGTCGAGAAAATGCTGGGGGCGCATGTCTTCGATGTCGCCGCCGAGCTCCTCGAGCATCTGGTAGATCGGCACGGTGCCGATCGGGACGGGCGAGGCGGCGATGATGGACTCGCGGATGGCGTCGATGTTCTTGCCGGTGGACAGGTCCATCACCGTGTCGGCGCCGAAGTGCACGGCGGTGTGAAGCTTTTCCAGCTCGCCTTGGATGTCGCTGGTGACCGCCGAGTTGCCGATGTTGGCGTTCACTTTGCAGCGGGCGGCGATGCCGATGCACATCGGCTCGAGCCGCTTGGCGAGATGGACGCGGTTGGCGGGAATGACCATCCGTCCAGCAGCGACCTCAGCGCGCACCGTTTCGGGCGCCAGCAACTCCCGCTGGGCGACCAGCGTCATCTCCGCCGTGACGTGGCCGGCGCGGGCGTATTCCAACTGCGTAATCGGTTCAGCCATAAGAGGTGAATCTTTCCGGCGGTTCGCCAGCCGACGCTGCCGTTGCCGCGATTGAGCTTGCGAAATGGAACATCAAGCGGCCCTTGGACTTGGAGCCGCGCGAGCGGTTCATCCTACCGCTGCAGCAGCGGATGTCAATGAACGGCGCCGCGGCGGTCGTCAGGTAGATTTGTAGGCCGCCGGGCGCGCCATTGCTCCGCCCGCCCAAGGCCGCAACAATTTTCACTATCTCGCCCTCCGTTTACGCCGCGTGCTCGTGCGCCCGTCCGCCGGCGCTCAGCCCATCGCCCTGCCATGAAGAACTTCAGGTCGACGCCGCGCACGATCGCCGTTGGGGACGTCCATGGCTGCAATGCGGCGCTGGCGACGCTCGTGGCGGGGCTGAATCTGCAGCCGCACGACACGCTGGTCGCGCTGGGCGATGTGATCGATCGGGGTCCGGACAGCCGCGACGTCATTCTGCAACTGCTGGCCTTGCGCGAACGCTGCCGCCTGGTGTGCATCCAGGGCAATCACGAGCAGATGCTGCTCGATGCGCTCGACGGTCGCATGGCGGTGCAGGAATGGCTGATCTACGGCGGCGCCGAAACGCTCGATTCCTACGGCAAGGGATCGGGCATGCTGGCCCTCGAGGCCGAGCACGTCGAGTTCCTGCGGAGTTGGGTCGACGTGTACGAAACCGATTCTCACTTCTTCGTGCATGGCAACTACCTGGCGACGCGGCCGTTGGACCGGCAGCCGTGGCGCGACCTGCGATGGCAATCCCTCAAGTGGCATACGCCAGCGGCCCATATCTGCGGCAAGACGGCCGTGGTCGGACACACCTCGAACAAGCAGGGGCAGATCCTCAACCTGGGACATCTGATCTGCATAGACACCTACTGCCATGGAGGTTACTGGCTGACGGCGTTCGACTCGACGAGCGGCCGCGTGTGGCAGGCCAACGAAGGGGGTGAATTCCGCGAGGGCCAGTTGCCGCCGATCAAGTCGGCCGGATGCATCCAGTTTGGCTAGGGGAGATCGGGCCGGGCGTGTTCAGCGGGGAGAGCGAACTGCCAGGCGATGGCGCACGATTGCCGCCGGGGGATCCTTCGCCGCGGGCCCGGGTGGCGAGACTGGTTCCAAGACTGAGCTTGAGGGATGGCCGAGGCTCGAGCCGAGGGGCGCAAAAAACAATCGCTCGCCAAGCGGGTCGGCGAGCGACTGCGTTCGTCTGTAAATGTCGGCGAAGGACGCGGCCTGTGTCGTTGGGCATCCTCGGGCACAGACGCTTCGCTTCTAGTAGCGGCGTCCGCCGCCGCCGTAGCCGCCGCCACCGCCGCCGCGTTTGCCGCCGTAGCCGCCGCCACCGCCGCCGCCGCCGCCGTATCCTCCGCGGCCGCCGCCGGATTCTTTCGGACGAGCTTCATTCACGGTCAGCGCGCGGCCGCCGTTCTCGGTGCCGTTGAGGCCGTCGATCGCCGCTTGGGCCTCTTGATCGGTCCCCATCTCGAAAAAGCCAAACCCCTTGGAACGACCGGTGTCCCGATCCATTACGACCTGAGCCGACTGCACGGTGCCGTACGCCGAGAAGAGTTGCTCAAGTTCACTGTCGCTAACGCCGTAGGAAAGATTTCCTACGTACAACCTCTTGCCCATAATTGGGACTCCCTGAAAGAAACGAATAACCGTGCCTCGGACGAGCGCCGCGGACCAGGTGGTAAGTATACCGGACGGCCGAGGAAAACCTAGAGAAATACAACTATCGTCGCGGAAACGGCTTCTCTATTCTGCCGGGGTTCGCCCGCCCGCGGGGGCGGGGGCGGTAAGCAACGCAGGATTACGGCGCCGCAAGGCTGCGGCGGGCCCGCCGCGCAGCTCGGAGCGTTTCAGCAGACGGGCCGCGGCGACCCAACTTACTGTAGCCGGCTGAGGACTGCCTCTTGAAGCTGCCGGACCGCTTCGCAATCGGGCGGGCCGGTGCACGACAGGTGTCCAAACGGCAGGACGATCGTGTCGTCGACGCCCGCCAGGCGGCCGCGCTTGACGGCGACGACGCCGTCGCCCTTGCCGTCGATGATTTCATCCATGTCTCCCAGGAGGTCGTCGACGTGCGCGGCGCAGGTGCGCAAAGCTGGGCAGCGGCCGCCGGTTGTGTCGACGGCGCTACGAATCCACTGCATCTCTCCCTCGGATACGGCGGCGCTGGCGCCCAGGAGAATGGAGTAGCTTACCTGCAGGTTGCGCGGCCCCTGGTTGAGTCGAGTCAGAAATGGCGAACCGGGCGCCAGGTCGTCGGCCGCCTCGCCCAGGCCGTCGATGACCGAATCGCGCCAGCGGGTCCAACAACTGCCCGTGGGACGATTGAGCCAGTGCTCCCACAGGTCGGTGGCGACGGCCAGGTGCGCCAGCAGCGTCCCCTGCGAGGGGGGCGCGATCATGATGAGCCTGGTCACGTTGCCGGGGTCGAGGTCGCCTCTCTCCAGACAGACCCGCGCGACGATGCCGCCCATCGAGTGGGTCACCAGGGCTACGCTCACGTTGGGATGCTGGTCGTGCAGCCTCTTCAGTTGCCGGGAGAGAATCGCCGCCGACTCGGCCAATTCCCAGTCGTTCGGATAGGCGAATGCCGCGCAGGGAAAGCCTGCCTTGCGGATTGGAACGAGGATCGCCGCATTGCGTTCGGGGGTGGAGTTGAAGCCGTGCACCAGCACGACCAGCGGCCGCGCGGGCGAGCGGGCAGCCGCGTCGGCCCAGTCGCGATCGAAGCGCAGGCCGTACCGGGCTTCGTCGGCGGCCTTTAAGACGCGGCGGCGAAGCCAGCGGCGGAAGCTGTAATCGGCGGCGTCGCGGACCAGCGAACGGGAGACGGCGAGGACCTTTTGGCTCTCGCCGGCCGCTGCCTGGCCGGCTGGAGCTGTGACGAGCGATAGCGCCGCGGCCAGCGCGAACAACGACCGGCGACAGACGACGAGCGGCCCCATATCAAACGGCTCCTGGCATGCGAGGCCGCCGCAACGGGCGAAGCAGTGCGCGGCGGCTTGCTTAGAGCATAAGCGAAACTACCGGGGGTCTTGCAACGGGCGCCTGGTGCGCGACGTATGGGCCTCCATGGCCATGGCACGGGAGCGTAAAGGATGGAACGCCGAAGGGGTCGGGATTCTTTGGCGACTGGAGGGCCTGGCGGCGCGGGGGGTGGCCAGTCGCAAAAGCATCCCGACCCCGGGGCGCGAGGGTTGATCAAAAATCTTCGCCGTCGGCCTGTTCGTCGGCGGGTTCGGCGGCGGCGCCGGCGGCGTTCACCTTCGATTCCTCCAGGCCGCCGGCTTCCAGGATCTTGTGCTTGATGTCTTCGGCGATCTGCGGGTTCTCTTTGAGGTAGTCGCGGGCCTTCTCCTTGCCCTGCCCGAGCTGCATGTCGCCGTAGCGGAACCAGGCGCCGGTGCGGGCGACGACCTTGGCCTGCATGCCCAGGTCGAGGATGTCGCCTTCGTAGCTGATGCCGTCGGCGTGCATCATGTCGAACTCGGCCACGCGGAACGGCGGGGCGACCTTGTTCTTCACGATCTTCGCGCGGACCCGCTGGCCGACGACCTCTTCGCCTTCCTTGAGCTGCCCGATGCGGCGGACGTCGATCCGGCAGGAGGAATAGAACTTCAGCGCCCGGCCGCCGGGGGTGGTTTCCGGGCTGCCGAACATCACGCCGATCTTTTCGCGGATCTGGTTGATGAAGATGACCGAGGTCTTCGCCTTCGAGATGACGCCGGTGAGCTTGCGGAGCGACTGGCTCATCAGCCGGGCCTGCAGGCCGACGTGGGAGTCGCCAATCTCGCCGTCGAGCTCCTTCTTGGGGACCAGGGCGGCGACCGAGTCGACGATGATCACGTCGACCGCGTTGCTCTTGATGAGCATCTCGGTGATGTGCATCGCCTCTTCGCCGCTGCTGGGCTGGCTGACCAGCAGGGTCTCGAGGTCGACGCCGAGCTTTTTGGCCCAACTGGGGTCGAGGGCGTGCTCGGCGTCGATGAACGCGGCGATGCCGCCCGCTTTTTGAGCCTGGGCGACGATGTGCAGGGCGAGCGTCGTTTTGCCGCTGGATTCGGGGCCGAAGATCTCGATCACGCGGCCGCGGGGGATGCCTTGGCCGCCCAAGGCGATGTCGACCGAGAGGCTCCCGGTGGGGATGCCCTCGATGCGGCGGACCTGGTCGGCCCCCAGGGGCATGATCGAGCCTTCGCCGTACTGCTTTTCGATGGCGGCGACGGTATTGCGGAGCTCCGGGGTGGCGTCCAGGAGGATTTCGGCGGGGGTCCTCTTGGTCGACTTCTCGGGCTTGTCCGCCTTGCGAAGGGCGGGTTTATCTTTCTTGGCCATGCCGTTTCTCGAGGCAGGTTGGTTTTTGGCAGCGGCGACCTTATGGCGGTCCCTATTCTTTTAGCAGAAGCGGATTGGGGGCGGGAGGCAGGGGTTGGGCAGAGGCGAGGGGTCGGAGGTCGGGGCGGCGGAGGTCAGAGGTCGGGGGGCGAGGTTCGGTGGCG
>JADLBW010000064.1 GCA_020847515.1 Pirellulales bacterium
CACGGCGATCCTTCAACGTGAATCGATCTCGATGAGCTGCGGCCGTCGGCCTCTTGCGGCTGTCTCCGCCGGAGTCGTCGAGTGGCTCGGAATAGCTAACGGTTGATAAGTGTTTGCTGGTCGAACGGGCGTGCCGCGTCGCCGAAGTCGATTGACAATTCGGTCCGATTGGTTCACTATAGGCATTGCACAATCGATTGTGCAAGCTATTTTTTAGAAATTCCTGCACGCCGTTTTTCATGCCAGACGAACCCGTCACCCTTGAGCAAGTCGCCGCCGCCGCGGGCGTGTCGCGGTCGACCGCTTCGCGCGCCCTCGCCGGAAAGGCCCGCGAGTGTCGCATCAGCCCCAAGACTGAAGCGGCCATCCTCTTGGCCGCCAAAGGGTTAGGGTTCCAACCCAGCCATGTTGCCCGCTCGCTGCGGAATCGCCGCTCGGGACTCATCGGCCTGCTCGTTCCCGACGCCTCTAATCCGTTCTTCGCCGCGATCGCCCGCAAGGCGACCGTGTTCGCCGAACGTCACGGACTCTCCACACTGCTGGCCGACAGTCACGACTCGATCGAGCATGAGAAGGAACTGCTCCAGCATCTGCAGTCGCGACAAGTCGAAGGTCTGATCATCTGCTCCATCGGCGGCACGCACGAACATCTCCGCTCGCTCGAGCGCACCGGCGCCAGCGTCGTGGTCGTCGACCGTTGGTTCGCCGATGTGCACCTACCGACGGTCACCTCCGACAACGAACGCGGCGCGCTACTCGCGACTACCGCTATCCTCAAACAAGGCCATCAACAGATCGGCTGCTTGCAAGGCCGCCCCGGCACGTCCTCCAACGATGAACGCCTCGCCGGCTTCAAAGCAGCGCTTGCGTCGGCTGGCGCGTCGCAAGACGCCTGCCTCATTCGGGGCGACGACTTTAGCGAAGCCTCCGGCTACCGCGCGGCCTGCGAGCTGCTCGACGAGCATCCCAGCCTGTCCGCAATGTTCGCCTTCAGCAACCAAAACGCCCTGGGCGCCCTGCGAGCATTCTCGGAGCGCAAGCTCAACGTTCCGCACGATATCTCGCTGGTGATGTTCGACGACGCGCCGTTCGCCGAGTATCTGGCCGCGCCGCTCAGCGTCATTCGCCAAGACGTCGAAGCCATCGGCCACCGAGCCGCCGAGCTGCTCATCGACCAAATCCGCACCGGTCAGCGGCCACAAGAACTGCTGCATCGGCTGCCCGTCGAGTTTGTAGCGCGCGAATCCATTGGATCGCCCCGGAAGCCGGCCAAAGCAACGGACCCGTAATTCCACCTCGATTCAGTGGATATAAAACTTCTCCGATTCTCCGCGGCTCCCCAATCAATCGCCATGGCTAAACACTTATTCGTCGGACTGCTCCTAGTTCTAGTGACCGTCGCCGCCAACGCCCACGGCGAGACCACGCGCCGCCTCTCGCGCAAACAGCTCCGCGACAAAATCCGCGGCGCTTGGGCTGCGCAAATGATCGGCGTCTCCTACGGCGCCCCCACGGAATTCAAGTCAAACGGCAAGATCATCGAAGGCGAAATCAAGGGCGACGACCTCTCCAACGCCATCGATCAGGACGATCTCTACGTGGAAATCACCTTCGCCCAGGTGATGGACTCGCTCGGCCTAGACGCCACCACGAAGAACTACGGGGAAGCTTTCAAGGACTCGAAGTACAAACTGTGGCACGCCAACGCCGCCGCCCGTAAAAACCTCAACCGCGGCATCGAGGCGCCGATGTCGGGTCACCCCATCCACAATCTCCATGCGGACGACATCGACTTTCAGATCGAGGCCGACTTCATCGGCATCATGTGCCCAGGCCTGCCGCAGGAGTCGAACCTCTACTGCGACCGCGTCGGCCGGGTGATGAACTACGGCGACGGCCTCTACGGCGGCATGTTCATTGCCGGCATGTACTCGGCTGGGTATTTCGAGACCGATCCCCGCAAGGTCGTCGAAGCGGGCCTGGCATGCATTCCGGAGCAGTCGCCCTACGCGATGATCGTGAGCGACCTGCTCGCCTGGTCCGCCGAAGAGCCCGACTGGCGCAAGACCTGGCAGAAGATTCAAGACAAATGGGACAAGCACGACGTCTGCCCGGACGGCGTGCACCGTCCCTTCAACATCGACGCCAAGCTCAACGGCGCCTACGTCGCCATGGGCCTGCTCTACGGCAAAGGCGAGTGGCAAGAGACGATGGAAGTCGCCACCCGCTGCGGTCAGGATTCCGACTGCAATCCGGCCAGCGCCCTCGGGGTGCTTGGCGTCATGCTGAGCTTTGAGAAGCTCCCCGAAAAGGACAAGCAAGAAATCGCCAGGCTCGCCGACACGAACTTCAGCCACACCGATTATTCCTTCAACGAAATCGTCGATTCCACCGAGACCCGCGCTCTGGAAGTCATCCGCAACGCCGGCGGGAAGGTCACCGGCGAGGCCGTCGAGATCCCTGAGCAAGCCCCCAAGGCGCCCGAGCTAGAACTCTGGAACTTCGGCAAGCCCGGCCAGGTCTACCGAGCCGACAACCCAGCATGGAAGTGGCAGGGCGACTGGGCCGACGCGAAGGATCGCCACCAGCTCCCCGCCAAACAGACCAGCGTTCCCGGCAGCGAGGCCACCCTCAAATTCAAAGGAACTGGCATAGCCCTGGTCAGCAATCTCGCGCAGGATGGAGGCAAAGCGGACGTCTACGTCGACGGCGTGAAGAGCGACCTGCCGGCCGACGCCTACATCATGCCCAACACGGTCGACGACGACTTGTGGCGGATGTTCGGCCTGGAGGAGGGCGAGCACACGTTGCGACTGGTGCTCCGCGAAGACGCCGACCCGCGCAGCAAGGGCCGCCGCATCCTTATCAACCGAGCGATCTCCTATCACGCCGAATAGTGGCAACAGGCGGCGTTAGCGCCTCGTCAACAAACGCGTCTCCCCCCAACTCAACCTCCTTGGGCGGACCATTCTACATGGTGCTTATCGAATCATATCCCGTTGCGGTGATCATGTGCATCATCACTATGATCTGCTGGGGATCCTGGGCCAACATGCAGAAGCTCGCCAGTAAGGAGTGGAAATTCCAGCTCTTTTACTGGGACTACTGCATCGGCGTGGTGTTGCTGACATTGATCTTCGCCTTTACGCTAGGCAGCATGGGCGACGCCCCTCGCGGTTTTATGGACGACCTGCGGCAAGCCAGCGGCAAGTATATCGGCTCCGCGCTGCTCGGCGGCGTCGTGTTCAACATTGCCAACATCCTGCTTGTCGCCGCGATCGACGTCGCCGGCATGGCCGTGGCGTTTCCCATCGGCATTGGACTTGCCCTGGTGATCGGCGTCGTCACCACCTACTACGGCGTCGATTCATCCGGCAACGCTACGCTGCTGTTTACAGGCGTGGCGTGCGTCACCGCAGCGATCATCCTCGACGCCATGGCCTACCGGCGGCTCCCGACAACGGGCCAGAAGACCACGGCCAAGGGGATCGTGCTCTCCATCTTGTGCGGCGTGCTCATGGGGCAGTTCTTCCAGTTCGTCGCCGCGGCCATGCCCCAGCCGCTGAGCAGCATTTCCACTGCCGAGACGGCAGGAAAGCTCACTCCCTATACGGCGCTGGTCTTCTTCGCGATCGGACTGTTCCTGTCGAGCTTCGTCGTCAATACGCTCGTGATGATGAAGCCGTTCGTCGGTGAACCGGTGCCATTCAGCGATTACTTCACCAAAGGCGGCTTCAAGTTGCATCTTGTCGGTATCATCGGCGGCATGATCTGGGGCGTGGGCATGTCGTTCGCCATCCTGGCAGGAGACGCCGCTGGGTACGCGATTTCTTACGGGCTAGGGCAGGGCGCCACGATGGTCGCGGCTCTCTGGGGCGTCTTTATCTGGAAGGAGTTCCACCGCGCCCGCGAGGGTACGAACAAATGGCTTGCCCTGATGTTTGTCTTATTTGTGGTAGGATTGGCCCTGATCGTGTACGCCAATATGCCAAAAACCGGAAGCTAGCCTGAAAGCTGACGACGGGCGCCCGCCGCCCCATGGAATCGCCCGCGCTTCGGCGCCTATTGTGAGTCAACCCATGCCAGCAAATATCGTCGTCGTCGGCAGTTCGAACACCGACATGATCATCAAGCTCGATCGCATCCCGCGCCCCGGCGAGACGCGCTTGGGCGGCGAGTTCCTCACCGCCGCGGGCGGCAAGGGCGCCAACCAAGCCGTCGCCGCCGCGAAGGCCGGCGGCGATGTGACGCTGGTCGCGCGCGTGGGGCAGGATATGTTCGGCGAACGCGCCGTCGCCGGCCTGGTCGACAACGGCGTCAACGTCGACCACGTGCAGTTCGACAAGAGCCCTTCCGGCGTCGCCCTGATATTCGTTGGCGACGACGGCGAGAACAGCATCGGCGTCGCCAGCGGCGCTAATGCCAAGCTGTCCCCCGCCGACGTCCGCAAAGCGAAGTCGGCGATCAACGCCGCCGACATCGTCGTGATGCAACTCGAAACGCCGCTCGAGACGATTCAAGCAGCCTCCGACCTGGCCGCCGCCGCCGGCGCCACCGTCATTTTGAATCCCGCGCCCGCGCAGCGTCTGCCGGCCAAGTTGCTCAAGCGAGTTACAATCCTCACGCCCAACGAAACAGAGGCGGAACTACTGACCGGCGTGAAAGTCGACAGCGAAGAGGCGTGCGAGCAAGCCGCTGACATCCTGCTCGCCAAGGGCGTCGAGATTGTCGTCATCACGCTCGGCTCGCAAGGCGCCTATGTTGCGCCCGCCGACTCGAAGCAGCGCGGCCCCGGCTTCGTCGCCAAAGCGGTCGACACCACCGCCGCTGGCGACGTATTCAACGGCGCGCTCGCCGTCGCGCTCGCCGAAGGCCGCCCGCTGACCGCAGCCGTGCGCTTCGCCAACGCCGCCGGCGCCATCGCCGTCACCCGCATCGGCGCCCAGCCGTCCGCTCCAACGCGCCGCGAAATCGACAAACTCGCCGCGAAGAAGCTCCAGCGCACCGACGCACCATCCAACGGCGTCGCCAAATCAAAGGTCGCGAAGAGCCCAACGACTCAGCGGGCCGCGGTCTGACAACGCAGTAGCTAACCTACAGCGACTCAGTCTGCCGCGGCTCGCCGAACCGCGCACTCGCATCGTGCGCGACCGCTGCAGCGGACCGCCCGCGGGAACCTCCACCGTCTCGGCGACGGCGCCCGTATCGGTCGCGTGTGCGACCTCGCTCGCCACGTCCCGGGCGATCAACGCGTCGCCAACGTCCTGCTGCGCATGCGGATGCGGCAACAGCTTCCGCAATCTCGGCGATTCTAGTTGGACTTCTGCTCGGCGCGCTATATCCGGGGCTGTTTGGCTAATTAATCCTTCGCACTGGACCATCGAGTCGAAGCGACAGCAGCAGACAGAGGACCAGCTGTCCGCTGCTGCGCCGCTTCAGAACACGACGGGCAGCGGCAAGTACGAGCTGCTCTTGCAACGGTGCCAGAGTTTAGCACCAGTGCCCACGGCGGTGGCTCACCGAGAATCGCAGGGCCAGCCTGGCATCATGCATAAATATGAACGGAGTCACCACTGGGAAGGTGGAGAGGAACACCAGGAGAAAAACGCCAACGGCGCCCAGCCAATCCTCCTTTCGCAAATGCTCACGATCAGGCGGCTCCGGCAGTTGCTTGAGTCGCTGACGCATCGTGTCAAGGTCCGTCGGTTGCAGGATCGAGGCGACCACCGCGGGCAATGCATTCGCGATCAAGCGCTGCGCCGTTTGTGGATCGGCGGCATTGCGCACGGCGCGTAGGATGATCAGGCCGCCTCCTTTTTCGGCGCGGCATCTCATGAGATAAAAGACGCCGTCAATGATTCCCCAGGCAATATTGCACCCAAGTGCCGCGATGAGCATAGTTCGGACTTCAGCCCGGCCCGCCTCGGCGACGCTCAGCGAACCGGTGAAGGTCAGCACCATGATCAGACCAAAGAGCACCTCCGCGATACGCTCGCTCGTTTCGAGGACACGTTTGGGGGAGTCTGACTTTTCGGCAGGCATACGCGGGCTGAGTGGCGTTTGTCGGCGAGATTTAGCTTGTGTGGTTGTTCACTGCACTCGGGGCGGCAGCAGGTACAGCGTCATGGCGAAGACCAGATAGACCATCAGCACCAACACCCCGACGAACCACGCTGACCGCCCGCCGTTCGTGACGAGCGTCGCGGTCAGAGTGGCAATGAGAATCATCACCACCGCGCCCGGCCAGAATTGCAGGTCCATCGGCGTCGGACCGATAACGTAGCTGAGCAGTACCAGAACCGGCGCCACGAAGAGTGCAATCTGGGAGGCGCTCCCCAGGGCAATGCCCACGCTCAGGTCCAGCCGGTTCTTGCGCGCCGCGGAGAACGCGGAAGCCATCTCCGCCGCTCCACCCACGAGCGCCACGACGATGAAACCGACGAAGGCAGGAGTCATGCCAAAGGCCTCGGCGGCCTTCTGAACGGACTCGACAAAGGTTTCGCTCACCAATGCGACCAGTACGGTAACGCCGGCCAGCGTGGACAGTGCCAGGCGCAACGGCCAAGGCGGGTCTTCTTCGGCGTCGGCATATTCCGCGCTCGCAAACAGCTCGCGGTGCGTTTTGAGCGAGAACAGCATGCCCAGGCCGTAAGCGACGATCAGCAGAACGGCCAGACCTACGCTTAACTGCTGGCTGAACGTGGCCGCTACGGCGTCGGCTCCCGAGACGGCCGAAGGAATCAGCAGCGCGATCGTGGCAAGAAAGAGCAGCCCCGCTTGAGTGCGGGCGCTGGTCCGATTGTATTCTTGGGTGTGATGCTTGAGTCCGCCGAGCAAGAACGATGCGCCAAGCATGAACAACGTATTGGTGACGATCGCGCCGGCGATGGACGCCTTCACCAGTGTGGTTTGCCCCGCGCGCAAGGCCGCAAGCGCGATGACCAGTTCGGTCAGATTGCCCAACGTGGCGTTGAGCAAACCGCCGACCGAGTCGCCTGTCTTGGCTGCGACAGATTCTGTGGCATGACTGAGCAGCGTGGCCAACGGCACAATGGCCAGAACGGACAGCACGAACAGCAGCGTGTGTTCGTCGGGGCGAAGCTTTGCGGCGGCGAAGACAAGGGGCACGAACGCTAGCAGCCAGAGCAGCGGGTTGTGACGGACTTCTTTCAACAGTTGGTTCATCGGTTCACTTTCGCTTTCCCGATCGTCAACCGCTCAAGCCGAAATTTAAGTTTGCCGATGATCATGATAACTGATACTGCGGGTCCGTTGCGGCTCCGGCGATGGATTTGATCCATCTCGATGTGTTGCCTGGGGGACCGCAGATTGCGACTCACTTCTTACCTGACACGCTCCGCCAGCAACCCATTAGTCGCTCTGTGGGCCGTTGCTTCCCTTGCAGCGGCCGCGCGGGCTCAATTGCCGCCCGACTCACGTGGCGAACCAACTCCCCGGTCGATCATTGCCGAGCAGGATTCGCCGGTTGAATCAGCTCCCGAAGAATTGGTCTCGACGTCATTTGCTGGGCCGATCCTTGAGCGGTCGACGCTTACGGGCGACTGGCTCGGGCGTCGTATGGTGCTCTCGAAGGGCGGCGTCACCTTCGATCTGAGTTCTACTCAGTATTTTCAAGGAGTGACTACGGGGGGCCTGGAGCAGGCCTTTGCGTACGGCGGACGGAACGACTACTTCCTGAACTTCGACGGCGAGAAACTCGGGCTGTGCAAAGGGTCCTTCGTCACCCTGCACGGCGAGACCCGATACGGCGAGTCGGCCAACAACCTTGCGGGCACTTTGTTGGCGCCGAACCTATTGCTGTCAGTGCCGCTGCCGAATGGGGCGATCACGGCGCTGACCGGCGTGACCTTCACCCAGGTCGTGACCGATGAGCTGCAAATCTACGCCGGAAAGTTCACCTCAACTTCGGCAGCGTGAGCGTGGTCGTCTACCCGTCGGGAGGATTCCGGCGGGGCGAATTGGTCGTACGCATCGCTCGCGTGCGGAGCGGCGGCAAGCCGGCCACGGCGACCGCGGCGAGCAGTCGCGCGGGGTCGGCGTCGCGGCCGGCGAGCCCCTGAGCGAACAACAGTGTGAGCGCCGCCAGAAAGAGGCTGTCCATAAATACGCGACTTCATTGCAGGCGTGATTCCCGACCGGTCGAGTATCACAACTCGGGGAATCCCGCAACTTCGGGCAGCTCAATCGGCCGTTGTTATCGTGCATTGAATTTTGAGAGCAGTACGGTAAGGAGACTGTCGTGGTCGGGAATCGGATGTTCCGGCCGCGGCTGTCGTATTCTGTCAAACGCGCTGCCTCGAGCTGGGCGCTAAATCGCTCAGGAAGTTGTGGCATGCAAGACAAACGTCGACGCGCAACCGCTCCCGGTAAACTGCGCCTCACCAGCGCGGCTAATTGCGTTCGTCCAAGGGAGTATCGGCTTTCCGGGGAGCTCGTGCCGCTCTACAGGCACCTCATCGCGGGAAAGATAGAGGCCGTCCCAAAGGTCTTGAATCTCGTCTTTGGTCAACCCGCCCCGAGCGACGATTCGTTCGATCTTCAATCGAGTACGGAAAACCTGCTTCTCGTCCGGCTTCGGATAAATGATGTCGCGCACCAGGGACGCGCCTTGAAGGAGTCCTTGCGACACGGCCCAATTCCAGACAAGCCTGAGGGTCGTCAGCTCCTTCTTGATCGTGGCAGCCCGAATGGGCCGCTTCCGGTAGCGTTGTTTGGAGCGCGTCGCCGCGTAGCCTTGAACGTCCGGCACGACCAAGCTTTGGGCAACGCGACTGCCGCCGAGGATTTTCATCAAGTGCTTGAAATGGATTCTCTCGCCTTGCAGCGTCGACTCTTCTTTGGCTCCCGGCGGCAGCTTCTCCTGATAGACCTCGAAGAGCCCCTTGAGGGAGAGCGGCGCTACGGGCCGCTCGTGCCGGGCCAGCCTTCCGTCGGAGAGGATGAACGCCGCCGGGTCCGCATTGCTGGAGTAGTAGCCGGCCGCGCTCGATTTGCAGGATGGTGTCTTCGATGCGGCCGAGGAGGGCGCGCGATTCGCGCCGATCAGACGTCTTGAGCGAGCGTTTGTATTCGCGTTGGCCAAAGCGAAAACGAACGCGATAACGCTGGGATTTGTTGTCGAATTCGAGCGTCGCCACGGTGGTCCTTTTGTCGCATTGTCGGAGGCGATCAATGCTACGAACGACCCACCAGGCAGACCATCAAGGCAAACGCCAAGCGAGATCGGCCTGTGTCAGATTTGTGTCAGATTGACTTGAAGCAAGAAAAAAGGACTCGCAGCGACAGCGCTCCAAGTCCTTATCTGCTAACGAGTACCGGAGGAGGGACTCGAACCCTCACTCTCTTGCGAGAACTGGATTTTGAGTCCAGCGCGTCTGCCAATTCCGCCACTCCGGCATGTTCTTTGGTTGTAGTACGTCAGGGCGAATTCGCAAGGGGGCAAAGGAGGCGTTTGGCCGGAACTTCGCTGCGTTGAATGGAATAGAACTCCGAACGCCGTGACCTAAAAGCCGCAGTAAGCTATTGAGCGCAATTTGCTGTGACATGCGATGGAAATCCTGATCCGCGCGTCTTGAAGTCGTGAGCGCCACGCGAGGCCTAGGAGAGGTTGGAATGCCGACGAAGTGAAGGAAGCGTCACATCCTCCGGCACATTGTTCGCACGCTGCACGACGCGAACGCGATGCTCAACGCCGGCTAGTATCGGACGGCCGTGTTGCAGGCCCTATTGTCAGCGGCCGAGCTACCGCAGATGTATGAACCAGTGCGGCGGCATGAAGGTTGCCGAGGCCATACGGCTACAGAAGCTGGAAGACGAGAATCGGCGGCTCAAGCAGCCAGTAATCGAGAAGGATCCGGACATCCAGGCGCTGAGGTTCATGCCGAGGGAAACTGGCAAGCGCGAGTCCGAAGGAGGAGACCGTCGCCAAACTCGGAGACCAGTTAGCAATTTCCGACCGCCGGGCGTCTCAGCCCTGAGTCAGCCCTGCTTCCAGCCACCGGCGTCAGGCGAAGCCGCGCCACGGGTGGCAGTCCGCTCAAGTAGCTGTCGATCGTCGAGGAGTTCACCCGCGAATGGCTCGCGCTGCAGGTCGATCGCAGCACCGGCGAAGTGGTCATCAAATGGCCATCGGAATTGTTGGCCATGCGCGACGTGCCGCGCTCGGCCTGCCGCGAGAACCGCCCTGAGTTCATCGCCGGCGCAAAGGATACGTTGCTCGCCCAGGTCGGCATCCAAACGCTGTACGTCCATCCGGGCAGCCCGTAACTGAACGGCTATGCGGAGCGCATTCACAGCAGGCTGCGAAGCGGATTTCCGGCCATGGAAGATTTCGAGAGCCCAGCGGCGGCGGGAAAGTTCACTGCAATCTGAGAAGATAATTACAACCACCGTCGGCCGCACGGCTCGCTCGGCTATCTCCCGACATGGCGCACGCCCGGTGATGATCTTTCGTTCGGCATACGGCCTCATTCAAGAACAGCAGCAGTCTTACCCAGCCCGTACGTTCTTAACAAAGTCGTACAGGAAACTGATGCTGGTCGCCACTCCTGACGCCCGCCACAGCACACACGGCGTTATCCGGGCGCGCCAAGCGCCGCCCCGCCGCTGGCTAACTTAGGAAGATTCAGGTTTGCAGGCCGCGTCCCAGCAATAGGACAACTGCGCATGCCCGCCGAAGCAGCACCTCAAAGCCGCTGATCGCAGTTAGTGGAGCACGAGAATCATGTTCGAGCGGAGGGCATGGGATTCGAACCCACAACCCCTTTCGGGGCACCTGATTTCGAGTCAAGTGCCCGATCTCGCTAACGACCAACCACCTTTGGAGTTACGCGAAAACGGACTTGGCGAGGCGCCCATATTGGTGCCATCGTCCACGGATGGCCATTCCGTCGCCCCATGTCCACCCGATCTGGCCCGCGTCGTCGACGTTTGGGGCCAACTCCCCGACGCCATCAAGGCCGGGATTCTAGCGCTCGTCGACGCCGGGCGCCCCAGCGCGGGAGGCGGCCATGAGTAGCGCCCCCTGCCCCGCCACGTCGCCCACGTTGGCCCGTGTCGCGGCCCTGCGCCGCTTGGCCACGCATGGCCGCACCTCGCGCCGCCCCGCGCCACGCGGCCCACGTCCAATGGTTCCTTCCCGGCGCTGTTTCGTCGGAGACGCACGCGGGAACAGCCGCCATTATGGGCACAGTTTGTTTTGCGTGTCCGGATATTTCCGGCCGCATCCTGTGCCCTTAACGACGGAGGAAACCGTGGAACTTACCGAACGAGAAATCATCGCGGCCCACCACTTGGGCGAGGCGCTGCTGCGATTCGTCGCAGCGATTGAAGCCGGCGTGAAGACCCGTGCTGCCATCCCGCAGGACCAGACGTCGCCCGCTGCTCCCGTCGAGCGCGTCGTAGCGCCGCCAACCCCGGCGCGGCATTCGATGGTCGTCGAGGCCCCCGCGAGCGATGCCCAGAAACCCAAACCAGAAAAGCGAACCACAGAAAAGCCCGCTTCCAACCCGCGCCTCGTCAACGAGCAGTCGTTGATCACGGTCCCTGAGGCAGCAGAACTGCTCTCGCTCAGTCGGTCCAAGGTGTACCTGCTCATGGATGGCGGCACCTTGCCCTACATTCGCATCGGTCGCACTCGGCGCGTTCGACTGAACGATCTTCGCAAGTTGATTACGGACAACGTGGTATCTCGCAGCTAACACTTTCTCCCAAGGAGGATATTGATGAAGATCTCTCTCCGTTCCGTCTCCGACGTCACGCCCTACGAGCAAAACCCACGCATCAACGATGACGCAGTGGACGCCGTTGTTGCATCGCTCCGCGAGTTCGGATTTCGTCAGCCGATCGTGGTGGACGCTGACGGCGTCATTATTTGCGGGCATACCCGCTGGAAGGCGGCGCAGAAGCTAGGGCTCGAAAAGGTCCCCGTTCATGTCGCCAAGGATCTCTCGCCGGAGCAGATCAAGGCGTACCGGATTGCAGACAATCAGACGGCGTCGCTCGCCGAGTGGAACTACGACCTGCTCCCCTTGGAACTGGCCGACCTCCAGGCGGCGAACTACGACCTGGGGCTGCTGGGCTTCGACGCCGAAGAGCTGGCGAAGCTGCTCGATCCGGGCGTGGAAGAAGGGATGACCGATCCCGATGAGATTCCGGCGCCGCCGGATGAGGCGACGACCCAACCGGGCGACGTGTGGGTGCTGGGCAACCACCGCCTGCTCTGCGGCGACTCGTCGAAGCCCGAGGACCTCGACCGGCTGCTCGACGGCGCGGTGATCGATCTGGTGAACACCGACCCGCCGTACAACGTGAAGGTCGAGCCACGGAGCAACAATGCGATCGCGGCTGGACTGTCGTCATTCCAGGGGACTACGCACCACCAGGGCCTCGACCTTGCGCGGCATCCCGATAAGGCCAAAGCGACGCAGAAGAAGCTGCGGGCCAAAGACCGGCCGCTGGCGAACGACTTCGTCACCGATGAGGCGTTCGACGAGATGCTCCTGGCATGGTTTCAGAACATCTCACGAGTGCTCAAGCCGGGCGGGTCGTTCTACATCTGGGGCGGCTACGCCAACCTGGGGAACTACCCGGGACCGCTGAAGGCATCAGGCCTCTACTTCAGCCAGGGGATTGTGTGGGACAAGCAGCATCCAGTACTGACGCGCAAAGATTTCATGGGTGCGTTTGAGATCTGCTTCTACGGCTGGAAAGAAGGCGCAGGCCACAAGTTCCACGGCCCCAACAACGCCACCGATCTCTGGCATCTGAAGAAGGTGAATCCGCAGTCGATGGTTCATCTCACCGAGAAGCCGGTCGAGCTGGCGGTGCGGGCGATCCAGTACTCGTCGCTCACCGGCGACAACGTGCTCGATCTGTTCGGCGGCAGCGGGTCGACGCTCATTGGCTGCGAGCAGACCGACCGGAAGGCGTACCTGATGGAACTTGACCCGTTGTACTGCGACGTGATCGTCGAGCGGTGGGAAAAGTTCACCGGGCGGAAGGCGGAGCGGATCGCCGCCAACGAGAATGCCCCGGCGCTGGCCGGGGCAGAAGGTTGAGCCGATGCCTGAGCGATTAATGGCCTTTGAACTCCCGCTCGCGAGCGACCATCTCGTCGTGGAACCGCTGCAGCGGGATTTCGTCGTCCGTCGCCGGGCGGACGGTGCAGATGTTGATCGGCACGTCGCGACCCAGCTTCGCGCGGAGGTCGGCATACAGCTCGTGGAGCTTCGGCGCCCCGAGCTCGCGGGCGGCGTCTTCGTTCTCGGCCTCGACCAGCACGTAGCGGGCGAGCGTGGCGACAAGGTACGTGGTCATCGGTCAATCTCCCAGTTCATCGTAGCCGGCCAGGAAGGTAACGATCGCCCGCAGGTCGCGTTTGACCTTGTTCATCGTACCGACGTGCCCCCAATCGAGGCCGTCGCTTTCCGGCGCCGGCAGGTCGTGGATGCGCCCGTCGATCTCGTCGAGGTAGTGGACCACGAAGGCATGGGCCTCGACGTAGGCGGCGTTGATCTCGTCGCGGTTCTGGTCGGCGCTGGTTTTGGGTTGGTTCATGGTTGGATCTCCGTTTTCGGCGCCGCGGCGTGCCGCGCC